>NZ_JBYSYV010000002.1:149220-362097 GCF_058783805.1 Peribacillus sp. FW305-BF15
CGCGGGCGGTCAGGGAGCCTCCTCGGCTTGCGCCTGCGGGGTCTCCCTAGACGCGCTTTTCCCGCAGGAGTCTCGCACCTTCCTCTCCAATCAACTATGTTATTACGTTTAGTTAGAAACTATACCTGAGGAGTTGAAGGTGTTGGTTTGGGAACATCATCATGTGATGAAAGATATGTTTTCCGAACCCCTTTTGTATACAGTTTTTTTTTGCGGTACAATTTGAACGTTGATTTCCGATCCAGGCGCTCGCTTTCCGCGGGCGGTCAGGGAGCCTCCTCGGCTTGCGCCTGCGGGGTCTCCCTAGACGCGCTTTTCCCGCAGGAGTCTCGCAAACCCGCCCAATTAACGATGTTTGAAGTTATAGGTAAACCCCCTTTTGTTTTTATTCAAGAAACAGGACTTCCATCATATACTGGCTTTTGGAAATGCCACGATGAATCGTATTTACCATTTTTTATAATTAAAGTAATAAAACACCAATAAAATAACTCCTTGCGTTATAATGAATGGGCTCCAAGGGAAGTGTCAGAAACCTGCAGGAGTAATCATTTGAATGGAGGTTATATGTGTTGAAGAAAAAATTATTAGTAATGATTCCAACAGTTGCCTTGATGTTGGCCCCTTTAGGAGCGGGGACTTCAAATACCGAAGCGGCATCAAAGGGAAGTCAAATCCAGAAAATCGAAACGAAGGCGGAAACACGCCCGACCCTTAAGAAAGGCTCACGTTCGAGTTATGTAAGAGACTTACAGCAAAGCCTTAAAGATGTTAAATATCATGTAGGTGTTGATGGGATTTTCGGTACCCAAACACAAAATGTGGTAAGGGAGTTCCAAGTGGATCATAACTTAGCTTCAGATGGTATCGTCGGACCGAAGACATGGGCTGCTTTAGATGAAAATAAGGTGGAAAGAAGACAGTTCACGGAGAAAGACGCGATCGCGTTAGGGAAGAAGAAGCTGGGCAGCAACATCGTATTCAGCGGTGATGGCAGATTGCTGAAAGATGGCAAGGGAAAATCATATTACAACTTTAAAGCGGCTAATAAAGATTGGATCGATCAAGGCGGCACAGGAACGATTGGGTGGTTCCACATTTATAAAGATGGCCGTGTAGTGGAACAATAAAGGAATACATGCTACATGCAAAAATGGTTCTCACTTTAAGTGGGATTTTTTTTATGTAAAGCATCAAGAAGACTAAATGCATCTATTTTTGGCTATAAATAACAAGTAAATACAGATATAATAGTAAATGGACAGCAATTTGGTATAGTGGGCAGCGGTCACTCCTTTTCAGAAAGGGGGTGTCGCTGGTGATTTCTATTATGGACGGACTGATGCTAATGATTTCATTTGCCTCTTTAATCGTCGCAGTAATCGCGGTTACATTAAAAAAGTAACCCCCTCCATACCATCCGGCCAGATGTATGTAGGAAAAGGGTTACTTTCATGATCGAGTAGCAACTGACTTACCACAGAAAGCCGCTGCTCTTTATGCAGTTTGCTGTTCATTGAGACGCTGGTTTAACCAGTGTCTTTTTTTATATTTATTATTATATCCTCATTTTCCCTATACATTCAACTAAAAAATCTGGATGTAATCTGGAATAAAAGTAAAATCAATTAGATTTTCGTTAAATTCTTGCCGTTTTCCAGTTTGAATGATTTCATTCCTTTATAAGAAACAATCGCAGGAATCATACAAAGCAAGGCCATCGGTAAACAATAAAGAAGATAGAGATGCCCTCCGTTATCGAGCAAGGGAATGAAGGCTAATGCAACAAAAAGTAAAGTGAAAAAAATGATCGTGAAAATCCCGAAAGATTGATGATAGAATGCATGTATTTCCCTTCTTCGTTCATCCTGGTTGGGTAAGGTCTTAACTGCTTTGTGCGTTCGAAGGAATAGGTACAAGGAGAACATTAGAAATAAAGCGGAAAATGGCAAAGCGATCGCAAATAATGAAACGTCAAGAATGGAAAGATAAAAGCTGGATAAAAAGAAAACCTCTGATACCCCTAATGCAAAACAATAATTGAAGATACTTATTCTATCAGGTTGTTTAAGCATGAAATCCCTCCTTCTATATCATATTATGCAACTGCTTTCATGTTCACCACTTTGTCACATTTAAAAGGAAAAAAATTCTTCCAATTCCACTCATCGCCGCTCGCGGCCCCGTCGTGTGTATCAAGCCTGCCGATGTTGAATAGAGTCTTTGCATTTTACGAATAGTAATAAAATATCGCTTAAAGGGGGGAGTGCTCAATGACTGTAAAAACGGCAATTAAGGGATTATTGCTTGTTCTTCTATTATATTTCCTTTATGTAGTTGTGACGGCTGTTGTTCTTTTCCCCAAAGCAGAAAAAGAAGAAGACAGGCCGATTAAACAGGTAAGTGAATATATGGGAGAGAAGGAAACCACCGTGGATCGTGTCCTGCTTTTCGAAGAGGGTTATGAGTCTGGCCTCGCAAGAATGCGAATGATCCAGGAAGCAAAGCATTCAATCGATATCGCCTACTATTCTTTTGGAAAAGGTGAATCAACCGAGCTTTTTCTTGGAGCCTTGATTGATGCGGCTGACAGAGGTGTCAAAGTCCGGATCCTTCTGGATGGAATGGCTCATGGGCTTAGAGGTCAATTAAGCGGTGCCCGGTATGCATTGGCTTCACATGAAAACATTGAATTAAGATACTATGAAACCTTTAAGCCATTTAAGCCATGGACCTGGCATAATCGCCTTCATGACAAGATCATCACGGTAGATGGAAAGCTAGGCATCATCGGAGGGAGGAATATTGCCGATAAGTACTTAGCAAGCAAGCCGCCGAGGAATTTTGTCTATGACAGGGATGTACTCATTTTCAATGCTAAAGAGGAGAAAGATAGTGTAATCGTTGAAATGAAGGACTATTTGAATGAATTATGGACCCATCCGTTTACGAGCGATGTTTTTTCGGACCTGTCAAAAAGGCAAATGGAAAAAGGAAAACGAGAAAGAAATGCATTAGTGAAAAAATACAGCAAAGCTTTGCGCACTGAAACCGATTTCGTGAAACCAGTCGTCGATTGGAGCAAGGCTACAACACCTACTAAAAAAGTGTCCTTCATTCATAATCCGATCGAACGGTTCAACAAATACCCTATAGTGTGGAGATCTTTATTGGGTATTGCTGCGAACGCCAAGCAATCGGTATACATTCAAAGTCCCTATATTGTCCCTGCGGATGCCTTGAAGGAATATGTACCGAAGCAATTGGATTCAAAGGCTGATTGGACCATACTTACTAACTCGGCTGCCTCAACCCCGAACATGATCGCTTTTTCCGGTTACTTGGCTTTTAGGGATCGCGTCGTTGAGACGGGGGCAAGGGTATATGAATATTCAAAGCCTTATTCTTTGCATGGTAAATCGATTGTCTATGATCAACGATTAAGTGCAGTGGGTTCCTACAATTTGGATTCTCGATCTGCCTTTTTAAATACAGAATCGATGGTGGTCATCGATAGTGAAAGATTTGCATCACAGTTAATAGGAGCCATCGATTCAAAGATCAAAAATAGTACACTCATTGCGGACAATAAAAAATATATACAACCGCCGGAAGATCGGAAAAGGGAAGAGTCTTTTTTTAAGGCCACCTTTTTAAATGCCCTATCGAAAATTACGGTATATTTCAATAGGTTCATTTGAAACAAAAAGACAGCAATCTCAGTGATTGTTGTCTTTTTATCCTTTTGCGGAGATTATCTTATGAATACATATGTAATTTGCTATACTTGAGCAAGCTAACTACAACAATTAAGGAGAACGGAAACATGCAAACATTACAACACCTATCGAAACATATTGCCTACCTGCCGCCAGTTCAGGAAACAGATCGCCCGGTTCTTGCCGCCGTGACGGGAAACAAGAAAACGCTCATCATCGATGCCGGTAACTCTGTCAGGCATGCACAGCTTTTTGAGGACGAATTGCACCGGAATGATATAAGCGGGAATTTCCTCGTGCTTACCCATTCCCACTGGGACCATGTATTCGGATTGGAGAATATCGGGATTCCGGTGATTTGTCAGGAAAAAACATACAAGAGCATTAAAGATATGCAGCAGCTTTCATGGGAAGATCAGGCACTTGATCAACGTGTCGAAGAAGGGACGGAGATTGCCTTTTGTGCCGATGCAATCAAATTGGAACATGGGACAAATAGAGAGATTTCCCTTCCCCTGCCCGATATCATCTTTGAAAAAACGATGACGATCGATCTCGGCAATATAACCTGTGTCATCGAACATGTCGGCGGCGACCATGCCAATGATTCCTGCATCATTTATATACAGGAGGAAAAGACCTTATTTCTGGGAGACTGCCTGTATGCCAATCTTTATGCGGAAAAATGGAATTATACGGCTGAACAGGCTTTGCTGCTTCTTAAGAAAATAGAAGCCTATGATGCCGAAACCTATATACTTTCCCATCATGATCAGCCTCGCACGAAACTGGAGATGGAGGCGGAGCTTAAGTTAATGAAAGAATGTGCCAGAGCAGTGGTCGAACATCGGGGAAAACGGGCTTTAATGGAGCAGGAATTGGCTAAAGAATTAAAGCGGGATTTAACTGAGGACGAGCTCGAAACGATTGGATTTTTCGTGAATGGGTATGTTGAGTGACTGAACTCTAAAGTGGGGTATGAGCTCGGCATTATTGGGCTCATACCCAGGCCGATAAATAAGAGATAATAAGCGTTATTAGTGCTGAAAGGATAAGAACTGATAGGATGCCTGATATGATTTTCCCTGCTTTTGCTCCTCTATTATCAGGATATATATGACCAATAATAAAGGAGGGGATGAAAAAGATAGCCGAATAGAACACAGTATAATGAATACCTGAATCTCCATTTGACCATGCGCTAAGTCCGATAGTATGTAAAATATGATCTCCCATGCAAGATTTATCGCCAAATTCAAACGTAAACAATATTCCCAATAAACATAGCACGAAAGAAAGTGAACCTAATCCGATATCTTTTGTTTTCTTAACTTCAATGGTTGTCATGTTCTTTTTCCTCCTTGCATTAAAAACCAAATTATGGTTTTTTTTGTAACATAACTCAGCAAGTACTTAAATCCCTACACCAGTACCAGAACCCCGATATATTAAAACTGCACCTCCAATGTCTAACAATTAGGGTGCAGTTCAAATTAATTATGAGCTTTTTCTAGAGCTAGTTTTATCCCGAAACCAATCAAGACTGTCCCGGTTATTCCCTCGAATATCGCTTGGGTTCTAGGCTTTTTCATAAAAGCACTGATCTGGTTCAGCAGATAGATATAAAATACAAACCACAACGCAGTTAAAACGGTATACGTCATGCCCATGATCAGGAACGGTAAAAACGTATCATTCCCCGGATTCACGAACTGAGGCAGAAACGTTAAAAAGAAGACGGCCACTTTAGGGTTCAGCAGATTGGTAAGGAACCCTTGCTTAAAGCATGACTGGTTTTCGTACTTACTTTTGACCGTCGTTTCCGCCGCTGCGGCCACTTGCTTATTCCTTAATCCCCATAGTGTCTTGAAGCCTAGATATACCAAGTAAACGGCACCGGCATATTTGAAGATGGAAAATAATAAAGCGGATTTCACAATGATTGCTGAAAGTCCGAACACGGCAGCAGATGTATGAATGAGCAGGGCACAGCATGTGCCGAACATCGTTTTAAAACCTCCCGAAGTCCCCACGGTAACGGTGTTCCTTGTGGCTATTGCTGTATCTGGACCGGGTAAGATGATGAGAAGGATGCACATGACGATGAATAAATAAAAGTTTTCCATATTCGGACCTCCACTCTTAGTGATGAATTCTGAAAATTATAACATAGATGCACGTGGTTTAGGGAGATAAATTTGATAGCTGATGATTACAACAAAAAACAAGCCAAATCAGTTTTTGATCTGGCTCGTTTTTTGAAAACATTTTGTCAGGGTGACTTTTTCAACACAGCACGTACCGGACTTCCATCCGCTTCAACTAAAGGAAGAGGGAGGGCTGCCAACTCATAATTACCCGGTTCGATGCCGTCTAATACAAGTCCTTCCAAAATGTGAATGCCATGATCGGCAAGTTCATGGTGGGCAGACAGTTCTTTACTATCCAGTGGATCTACTGATGGTAAATCAAGTCCAATAAGACGGACGCCGTGTTCTGAAAGATATGCCGCTAATTCTGGCTGGATATGTGGAATGGTTTGTGGAAACACACTTCGATCCTTCCATGCATCCGTGCGAATTAACAGACGGGTAACGCCTTGTAGATCTATATGGGATAATTCATCGACTCCGATGCTTGTCTTGTTTGGTAAATGGATAACTCGGGCATTTCCCATATATAAGTCGAGATCCAAATCAATCACTCTTTTTCCATCATCATCAAAATGAAAAGGTGCATCAATATGGGTACCGGTATGGATACTCATATTGATTTGACCTACATTGACAGATCCGCTCTGTTCTTTACTCCAATTCACTTTATAAGAGAAAGGTGTATCTCCAGGCCAGACTGCAACGTTATCATCCAGACGTTGTGAAATATCAATCCATGTCCCCATGCATTTACCTCCAGTTCTTCTGGCTGTTTCTTGAATATCTTATAGCTTCGTTCTTAGACTCCATAGCTCTGGGAAAAAGTGTTGATCCAGTGCTCTCTTTAAATACGTCACACCTGATGATCCGCCCGTTCCTTGTTTATTACCAATGATCCTTTCCACTGTGGTCATATGATTAAAACGCCATAATTGCTGTTGATGGCCGATGTCCACTAACTTCTCGCCCAGCTCATATAAGTCCCAATATTGCTCAACATCGCGGTAAACTGTCAGCCATGCCTCTTCTACACTGGCATTTGGTTCATATCTTTGGGACCAATCCCTGCTGAGGGCTTCTTGATCAATAGGTAATCCGCGTGCCACAAGAGCATTGATCGCCGCGTCATATATACTTGGCTCATGAAGGGCCTGCTGCATTTGCTCGTATAAATCCGTTTGGTGCTGATAGACGGATAGCGTATGGACATTCTTGTTTCCTAATGCAAATTCAATCAAACGATTCTGGTAAGATTGGAATCCGGAAGATTGTCCCAGTTTATCTCTGAACTCCATGTATTCAGCCGGTGTTAAAGTTGAAAGGACATTCCATGACTGGATCAATTGCTGCTGAATCCTCGAAACGCGAGACAGCATTTTAAACGAAGGTTCCAACTTGTTTTGGCGGATGGACTCAGTTGCTGCTGTCAATTCATGTAAAATGAGCTTCATCCATAGCTCACTCGCTTGATGGATAACGATAAATAGCATTTCATCATGATGATCGGAGCATCTATGCTGACTGGTTAAAATCTTATCAAGGTGGAGGTAATCTCCATAGGACATCGATTTTTGAAAGTCGGTTTGAATTTCTTTCTCTAGACCCGTTATTGTTTGTTCATTTTTATCTGTATTCTTCATTCCGCAATCTCCTCACTTTTCGCAAAAAACTATTTATTCCGCCATTCTATTCTATCTTCTTTTCCAGAGATTCTTCCATTACATTATGGTTAATATTTCTTCCTTTTGAAATAAAATAAGCAACAGCTAAAAAAAGTAACCAAGGAATCCCGAATTGAAGCATGATTTTGAAATCCGTAAACCATGACGTAATCATCAAACTGAATAGAAGAACGGCTCCTAGTATCGTTAAATAGGGGAAGCCGATCATCCTAACAGGTAATTTGCGTCCGCCGGTTTTCTCCCATTTCCCCCTGAAAAACAAATGGGAAATGAAGATCATGAGCCATGTGAACATGGCACCGAACATGGAAATCCCCATCATGAAAGCATAGGATGAACCAGGAAGTAACGCATGAACGCCTGCAGCGATGAAAATCCCCGTTGAAGAGACAGCAAGGGCTTTCGTAGGAACACCGCTTTTGTTTAACTTTCCTAAAAAAGTAGGTGCATGTTTTCCGCGTGCCAATGAAAACATCATCCGTGTTGAAGCATAGAGCTGAGCGTTCATGGCAGATATGGCAGCCGTTAGAATAATAAAGTTCATGATCCCGGATGCACCTGGAATGTTCAGGATTTCCATCACTTTTACGAATGGGCTTACCTCGATCCCGGCCGTTTTCCAAGGAACGATCATCAGCATGATGCCGATTGTCAGCACATAGAAAGTGGATAAACGGAACACAGTCGCTTTTAATGCTTTTGGGACGGCGGCATCGGGATCTTTTGCCTCCCCTGATGTAACCGCTATCAATTCAGTTCCAAGAAAGCTGAATAAAGAAATAAATACGGCTATCCACATCCCCTTCAAACCAAATGGGAAAAAACCGCCTTCATTCACGAAGTTTCCCGGTCCTATATGCGGCTGTTCGGATGAACCGAACAGTACATAGGCTCCAAGTAGGATAAAACCAACAATGGCACTTATTTTAATAAAGGAGAACCAATACTCAAATGTCGCGAATGTATTCACGCTGGTAGCATTTACATAAATCAGGACACCTGCAAACAACAAAATCCATACGATTCCCGGCACGTTCGGAAACCAATAATTCATATATACGCTGACTGCACTTACTTCAACCCCAACAGCCAAAACATTGCCAATCCAATAGGAATAGCGGACAAGATAGCCTGCCATTGGACTCATGTACTTTTCCGCAATGGCCCCAAAAGATCCGGAAGTAGGGTGGGCAACCGTCATTTCGGCTAAACAGCCCATCAATAGTAAGACAATGAACGCCCCAAGAGCATAGCTGAGCAATACACTTGGCCCTGCCGCTTGAATCGCGAGTCCGCTGCCAAGAAATAGCCCCGTCCCGATGGCACAGCCCATCGCGATCATGGAAAGCTGACTTGTTTTCAGCTCTCGCTTTAATCCTTTTTCTGGCTCATCTTTAAAGTTCAATTGAGTATTGTTTTTCTCCATAGTTCATCTCCTTTTTATCAAAAAGATTTTATCCTGCCCTAATTAATCAACCATTTGAGGGATGAGCCCCATCTGGCGGAACTCCGGGTTATGCGACCACTTCACGCTCATTCTTGTATTTTTCATATTGTTTTTCTGACATGATTTTCTTGAGTATTTGTACAACTTCCCAAACTTCCGCATAAGAAGTATAGAGTGCAACCGGGGCGAGGCGAATGATGTTAGGTGCACGGAAATCGGGAATGACACCGTTCTCTTTCAATGCCTTGCATATCCGTGCAGCTTCTTTATGCTCAAGGCTTACATGACCTCCGCGGCGGATGTCTTCTCTGGGAGTTCCAATGAAAAATCCCATGTCTTCCAATTCGAATTCGACTAAATCCATTAAATATTGATTGATTTTCAGTGATTTTTCACGAATATTTTCAATTCCAGCTTCTATGAAAATGTCCAAAGACCCAATCAAAGGTGCACAGCTTAACACATGCGGCGTGCCAATTTGATACGCTCCTGCTGATTCAGCTGGTGTTAAAGTATGTTCCATATCGAATTGTTTATCTTTTTTGGAGCCGAACCATCCAGCCAATCCAGGCATCGTCCCAAAATGTTTTCGATTTACATATAAACCGCCAACACCGCCAGGACCGCCATTTAAATGTTTATAATTACACCAATATGCAAAATCCACATCCCATTCGCTGAATGAATGCGGGATAGCACCGATGGAATGACATCCGTCAAATCCGATTACAATGCCTCTTTTATGAGCTTCATCAGTCAATCGTTTCATATCCAGTATTTGACCGCTGCGATACAGGACCGTTGGCAAGATGATCAAAGCGATGTCATCGGTCATTGCTTCGATGATGTCATCTTCTTCAAGAAATCGGCCATCACGGCTTTTCACGCGGATGAGATCGGTTTCCGGATCGTATCCATGTGTACGCAGCTGACTTTGAAGAGCATAAATATCAGTCGGGAAGGTTAATTCATCAGCCAAAATTTTTCTGCGCATTCCTTCAGGCTTATAAAAAGTAGCGACTAGCTGATGCAGATTTACAGTTGTGGAGCCGGTTACAATAACTTCCTCGGGAGAAGCTCCGACCAATTGGGACATCTTCGCGCCCAATTTCTCAGCCATGAAAAACCATGGGTGATTCCCTTGCGTCCATCCATCAATCCCATGCTCTTTCCAATCTTCCAAAGACTCCAGAAGTGTGCGTTCAGCCCTTTTCGAAAGAAGCCCCAATGAGTTTCCATCCATATAGATGGAATCCGGCTTTAAATAAAACTCTTCCCGAAAACCTTTAAGCGTATCATTCTCATCCATTTGTTTAGCGTGATCCAATGTATATTCAGAAACCATAATCATCCTCCTATATTAGTTTTTTTAAATTCTAGGAGAATCGTACCAAAGAATATGACATAGTGTCAATAAGTTAATTCAGAAAATTATAAACATTCAAGCTGACATTCCAACAAATGTTTTTTATTTTATGGAAATCCTTTATGCTAGAAGATAAAGGGAGGAATAAGCATGGAGAATGGCAAAACAGGGGATAAACGGCATTTACGCTCGATCATGACACGACAAAAGCTATTGGAAGCTGCAAAGGAAATATTTCTTGAAGAAGGTTATCAAGCTGCGCTTATTTCCCAAATGATCAAAAGAGCAAACATCGGATACGGGACAGCCTATGTTCATTTTAAAGGGAAAGAGGATCTGTTAATTGTATTAATGGAAAATGTAATGGAGCAATTCTATGAAATTGCCGAGACCTCTTTCTTTCCAAAATCAAAAGACGAAGCAAAACATATCATCAACAGACAAGCTAATGCATTTTTGAAAATGGCAGAAGCTGAACGTAATATGATGCAGGTTTTCGAACAGGCCATTGGGATATCAACCATTATTTCAGATAAATGGAAAGCGATCCGCATGAAGTTCATTCAGCGAATCTCAAAAGACGTGGCCTATGCACAGCAAAATGGACTGGCTAGAGCTGAACTAAACCATGAGCTTGTCGCAAGAGGATGGTTTTTCACAAACGAAATGTATCTATGGGAAATCGTGCGAAACGAACATCAAAGTTCAGTAGAAGAAATATCTCAAACCATCACCTCAGTCTATGTCGAAGGCTTATATGTGTAATGATGATGGCAGCTAACCAATCTTCCGATTATATACAATCGGAAGATTTTTTTATTTTCAAAACTCACGAGTAAATAGCGCAAATTCACGAGTAAACTGTTCAATCTCACGAGTAAAACAGCAAAATTCACGAGTAAAGCCGCATAATTCACGAGTAAAACAGCAAAACTTACGAGTAAATTGCTCAAACTCACGAGTAAAGCCGCAAAATTCACGAGTAAAGTGCCCAAACTCACGAGTAAACTGTTCAAACTCACGAGTAATTAGCGGAAACTCGGGACTATATCGCTCAAACTCTGGTATATATCGCTCAAATTCACCTATATATCACTCAAACCCACGAATATATCGCTCAAACTTACAAGTAAGGTGCAAATTCCCGAGTAAACCGCCAAAATACCCTCCTCATTAGCATCGGACTTATAGCGTCTACGCCTTAAGTCTTACTAGAAAATATAGCTAAGGCTCATTATACGAACCTGTAAAAGTAGATAAGATATAAACATAGAAAGGAGGACGAAAACAATGAAGAAATTTGGTTTATTTATTGTAGGACTGATCGCACTTTTCCTGTTGCTGGCGAACGTTGGTCCACTGATCAGCCTGGCGATTTGCTTGGCGATCCTATACTTTGGATTCAAGCAGTTCATGAAGTCCGAATCGACAGGGGCGAAGATTGCGTGGGGATCAGTCTCCATTATCGTGCTGATCGTTTCTATTTCCCATATCCCGGCAATATTGGGACTGGTGGCAGCTTATGTTCTTTACCTGGTTTATAAAAAATGGAATGAAAATGATGAAAGTGCTTCATCGAAAGAAAGTGACCCATTCTCAAATTTTGAAAGAGAGTGGAAAGAGTTGAATAAGAACTAATAGAAGGGATGTAATTGGAATGGGTAATTTATTTTCAAGAATGAAACAAACGATTTCGGCTGATTTTCACGATCTGTTGGATAAAAAGGAGCAAAAAAATCCAATTGGGATGTTAAATCAATATTTGCGTCAATGTGAGCAGGAGACGGAAAAGGTCGGTAAGTTGCTTGAACGTCAGTATCTTCTGAAAGAAGAGTTTACGCGTGAATATAATCAAGCGCAAAATCTGGCTGAAAAACGTAAGCATCAGGCTGAGATTGCCAAGCAGTCGGGAGAGACCGATTTGATGGAGTTTGCTGTCAAGGAAAGCCTGCACTATGAAGAGCGTGCGCAAAGTTTGAAAGAGGCGCATAAAAGTGCAGAGGTACAGTTGGCTGAGCTGGAGCGGAAATATGAAGAAATGAAACATAAGCTGAAGGATATGCATCTAAAGCGGTTGGAACTGATGGGCAGGGAAAATATTGCCCGGGCAAACAACCGGATCAATCGGGTTTTGGACGGAGGCAGTTCCGAAGCCAAACCGGTAGCGATGTTTGAAGAAATGGAGCATTATATCGATCGCATCGAGCACCAGGTCCATACAGATTATAATCGGCATACGATCGATGCCAGGATTGTTCAGCTTGAAAAAGAATTGGAACAGAAAGAAGCGTAAAGTTTTTTTAAGGCATCGCTGTCATCCCCTCGCCTTTTGGAATGGAGGGCGGGGGAAAACAGGCTGTCAGAACGTGACAATTTCATGGTATTCTTAAAAGGCACGGGTTTCTGTGCCTTTTAAGAATATCATGATCATATACAGGGGAGGCGAACCGATGTTGAACAAGATGAAGACGGACTATATGGGATGGATACTTCTCATCGGAGTCGTCCTGATTTTTTTAGAGATTGCATTTACGGGTGGAGGTCTCCTTTTTTCCCTCGCTTTTTCAATAGGATGCATCTATTTAGGCAGGAAATTCACAAAACGGACAATCGGGAAAATCCTATTTTTTATAGGGCTGATTTCGCTTATCATCAATGTCTTGAATATGTTCGTCTTTAAATTTTTCCTAATGGCGATCCTCATTTATCTTTTGTTTTTATATTATCAGTCCAAAAAGAATCCTGACTGGGTCAGTCCCATTATAACCAATGATGATTCGGACGAAGAAAAGATCAATAAGGAACGACTGCTGAAAACCGATTATCTATTTAAAAATAAGTTGTTTGGTCATCAACAAACGACCGAACATGTATATGAATGGAATTCCGTGAATGTTCAGGGCGGGGTCGGTGATACGGTTATCGATTTAAGCAAAACGATTTTACCGAAAGGCGATGCTGTCATTTCGATCAGGAATATCATTGGCAATATCACCGTCCTTGTACCGTATGGCATCGAAATCAGGGTCCATCATTCTGTCATTGCGGGCAGGGCGCGGATTTTTGAAAATAAACCTGAATCCAGGGTCTTTAATCAAATTTATTCCTACCAAACGGAAGGGTTCAATGAAACGGATCACAAGGTTCATATCATCACTTCAATCTTAGTTGGCGATTTAGAGGTGAAGCGGATATGAGCATAATGACACGGCAGATATTGACTGCCCTTGGTGTTGCTTTCGTTCTTTCCCTTGCTTTGCCGGCGATGGTATTCTTCATCTTTCCTTTATCCGATTGGAGTGTATTGTGGGAGAAAGTGGTCATGGGATTACCCTTCGTCATATTTTTGCCAAGCCTGGTCATGACGGTAGGGCTGATTTATGGAGTCGTTTCGGGGATGTTTTGGAAGAGACAGCTTGAAAGGGTGGATGAAGGTCTGCATTTCCTTGAACAGGGCCGCTTACCCTCGCAACAGGAAACGTATCCAATTCAAGAGATGGCTAAAATGGAGGAACGGATGCAACTGATCCATAAGCAAATCAATGAGCAGACTAAATTATCGCAAAAAATGGCGAATGAAAAGGCCATTGATCAGGAGAAACAGATCCAGGAAATCGTTTCCCAGGAACGAAACCGTTTAGCGCGGGAGCTGCATGATTCGGTGAGCCAGCAATTGTTTGCCGCTTCAATGTTCATGTCGGCCATCACCGAATCACAATCCGATATGGAAAAAACGGAAATGAAACAATTCAAGGTAGTGGAAGAAATGATCCATCAATCCCAGCTTGAGATGAGGGCGTTATTGCTTCACTTGAGGCCTGTTGCATTAAAGGGAAAATCTCTACATGAAGGAATGAAGGAGCTTCTTTTGGAATTGGCCCAAAAAGTGACGATGGATATAAATTGGAAGATGGAGCCTGTCACTCTGGATAAGGGGATTGAGGACCATCTGTTTCGGATTTTACAAGAATCGATTTCCAATACGCTGAGACATGCAAAAGCGAATTCGCTAGAAGTGTTATTGATCGTCCGTGATGGAATGATCATTTTACGAATAACGGATGACGGCATCGGTTTCAACGTCGAGGAGTCGAAAACGGGATCTTATGGTCTGCAAAACATGCATGAACGGGCTGTTGAATTAGGCGGGACGATGCAAATTGTAAGTGTTCCGAATAAAGGAACGAAACTTGAAGTGAAAATCCCATTATTAAATGCTGGAGGTGATCATGATGATTAAAGTATTATTTGTCGATGACCATGAAATGGTAAGGATAGGGGTATCGGCTTATTTATCCGCACAGTCGGATATCGAAGTGATCGGGGAAGCGGACAATGGTTTGAAAGCTGTAGAACTGGCAATGGAATTGCGTCCGGATGTAATTTTGATGGATTTGGTGATGCCGGAAATGGACGGTATAGAAGCGACGAAACGAATTATTGAAAAATGGCCAGAAGCGAAAATCATCATTGTGACAAGCTTCCTGGATGATGAAAAAGTGTACCCGGCATTGGAAGCCGGAGCGACGAGCTATATGCTGAAAACATCAAAGGCCAGCGAGATTGCGAGAGCTGTCCGTTCCACTTTCCAGGGTCAAAGCGTACTTGAACCTGAAGTGACGGGAAAAATGATGGAAAAGCTGCGTCGCCCTAAAATCACCCAGCTTCATGATCAATTGACAAACCGTGAAATGGAAATTTTACTGCTGATGACACAAGGGAAAACGAATCAGGAAATTGCCGATGACCTATACATAGCCCTGAAAACCGCCAAAGTGCATGTCAGCAATATATTAAGCAAGCTTGCCGTGCAGGATCGCACGCAAGCAGTGATCTACGCATTTAAGCATTCGCTCGTTCAAGAAGAAGAGTAAAGAGCGTCTATTTACCAATAGAGGAAAGTTTGGTATATTTAGGGAAACATCCCATCCTGTAAAGTTCATTCAAGGTTGCTGATCGCAGCCTTTTTTTACGGATTACAGGAAAAAAGCAGGTGAAATGATGTTAAGAGTGATTTTAGAATTATTTCGTATAATCACCATTATTTTCGTTATTGGAATGATTATGGGGCTCATCATTCATTCAATCTATGCGATTTTTGGAATAACCGTAGAGAATACCACGGGCGGATGGATCGTTGGTATGGCAATTTTTCCATTACTTTATGTACTCTATAAAAACCGGCTTCAATTTTCAGGTTTCTATAAAAATGGCAAACAAGTAAAACTCTCAAACAGGACAACTGCTATACTGCTTTGCTCCTCTGTGTTAATGTTGACGGTTGCCCCTTTATTTCGCTAACGGAATGTAAAAAGAGCATGTTTTATTCAAAACATGCTCTTTTTTATACCGTTTTTTTAGATTATACAGCTTCCTCTGCGGTATCGAGCCTCGTTCCGTATATCCGATAAAGAACCAAAGCGAATACCATTCCTACAAATGAGATGGAGGAAATGAACAAGTAAAGGGTCTTCCCGCCATATGCTCCATATATGGCTCCGCCTATATAAGAAGCAATGATTCCCGAAACCCCGAAGAACAGCAGCGCCAGAACGGTTTGGCCTGTGGCACGCCATTCCACGGGAACAATCCGGTATAGATATTGGATGGCCGCCGAGTAGAAAATCGGGAAAGTCAATAGCTGCATGATTTGCAAATAAGCTAATAGCTGTGGATCGGTAATCCACGCAGAGACGAAATAACGGATAAAGAAAAATGCTGCTGCAAACGAAATGATGATGATTTCCTTACCTTTGCGCAGCCACCAAAAGCTTAGGGCGAATACAACGATTTCACTTCCCGCCGCCAAGAACCAGGTCAAGCCTACAAGCTTGGCACTTCCTCCAAGTTCCCGGATATATACTCCAAGGAAGGTATCGTTCATCCTTGCTGGAACAGCACAGATAAAGACCAATAAAAGAAAGAGAAGCGTCTCTTTATTGCTGAAAAAATGCTTAAGGCTGCTTAAGGTGACAGGTTTCCCTGAAACGGGAGCATCAGGCATCATCCAGCTGACGATGAAGCTGATCAAACCTATGCCTGCAAAAAGGAACGCAAGGCTGTTCGCTCCGAAATATGACATAACATAGCCGGTGATCAGCGATATGACCGCATAACCCAATGCACCATATGTCCGGATGGAGCCGTAGCTGATCCCGGATTTCTCTGCCATTGTAAAATTGAGGCTTTCCGTCAGGGGATCGATCGGCATCAGAAAGAAATATAGCAGCATGGCAAACAGGATGAGCTGAAGATAACTGCTTGAATCATAGAGGAAATAACCGATTACGCTCGAGAAAAAGATGAGCAACAACAGGACTTTTCGTATAGTCCTTGTTTTGTCGCTGATCATTCCCCATAAAGGCTGGGTAATGAGGGTGACAAAACCTCCTGTACCGATGATGAATCCGATTTGGGCTGGACGCAAACCTTGATCAGCCAGATAGACTGGGAGAAACGGAATGAAAATGGCAAGCAGTCCAAAATATAAAAAGTTAAAACTCTTTAATAATCGTATTGCTTTCATAAAAAATATGATACCTCACGTGTTCTATAGAGTGGATTGATTTCAGACCATGTTATTGTATCATTGATGACAGAATTTGAAAAAATAGTTTTAAAATAGATTTGGTTTCGAGGGTAAATCTCACTTTTAAAAAATGGATGTAAATGATAGAATTAACATTTATTGTTAATTGAAGAGGGTGGTAATTCATGGACCAGGACACAAAAGTGATTCAAGAGTTGCAGCAATTGAAGAAAAAAGTCGGTCATCTTGAAGACTTATTAACGCAGCAACAGAATAAAAAGGAAAAAGCAGGACCATTTCGAATCTTCCTGGACGCAGTAGGCTCACTGCTATTTGGATTAATTGTTGTAGGACCGGTTATAGTGATTGTCGTTGGGGTTCTGATGGTGGCAGCTTCATGGTTAGGGAAGGAGTTTTAAACGTTTAGGAGAGTCTGGGCTTTTGTGAATTTATTGATTTGATTAGGTGACTAGTGAAGTAAGCCCTCAATAGAAGGAAAGTGGGACTTATTTTTATACAGAACCTGCTAAAAAATTCCTAAGAACATTTGTTGAATGTACGAAAAAACTACTGGTAAATTGAGGGTATCCATAAAGGGCACTCTTTGTATTTAGGAAGCCTAGCAAATATGCTTTAACCATCATGGGTTCTTCATTTTCATCTTTTAAGACTATCTACCACTTGATTCTGCAGCCGCAGGATGTTCCTTAAGTGCTATTGAATTTGTATATTATTTGTCCGCCAGTATCCTATAATTGGATCAAGGGCTTTCACGAACTCCCCTAATTGTTTCTTTGAAAATATTATCCTAAGAAAGTTATTGACAAATTTACCTTGAGTCCGTATAGTATGGGATATTATTAAAAATATTCAGATATAATTTTTCAAACGCAATGAACAGGAGTAGTAGAAGCTCATTATTCGGTGAAGAGAGCTGCGGGTTGGTGCAACGCAGTCCAATGATACTTTGAACTTGCCTGGGAGTGGTAAAGCGAAAGATAGGAATGATTCCATTCTTTTGTTTTAACGATTAACCTTCGTTACAAGGTTTTTAAAGCAGGGTTCTTTAAAGAGCCAATAAGAGTGGTACCGCGGTAAGCTTAAGGCATATCGTCTCTTTCTTCATTTGATTATGAAGGAAGAGACGATATGCTTTTTTTGATTTTTGGGAGGTAAGGATATGGAAACGGACAAACGGAATTTACAGAGGACAATGACTTCAAGGCATATTACGATGATGGCATTAGGCGGTGCCATCGGGGCAGGTTTATTTAAAGGAAGCAGTTCAGCCATTGATATGGCAGGCCCTTCCGTAATCCTAGCGTACTTGATAGGAGGCATCATCCTATTATTCATCATGCAAGGTTTAGCTGAAATGGCGGTCCGCAACAGCGGTGCACGAACGTTCAGGGATTTGGTCCAATCGATCTTAGGAAAGTATCCTGCCTATTTCCTGGATTGGATTTATTGGAAAATGTGGGTGTTGAATATCGCGGCCGAATCAGTGGTTGCGGCGATTTTCCTTCAATATTGGCTGCCCGGATATCCAATCTGGATATTGGCATTAGCTGTTTCGGTTTTGGTTACTGCGGTTAACTTGCTGTCGGTAAAGGTTTTTGCTGAAACGGAGTACTGGCTTGCTTTAATTAAGATTACGGTCATCATTGTGTTCATCATGGCTGGATTATTGTTGCTGCTCGTTACTTTTGGTGATCATACCGCGGTCGGTTTTTCTAACTTGACCGAACATGGCGGTTTCTTTCCGAATGGATCGACAGGTTTGATCACGGCGATGCTGGTGGTAATCTATTCATATGGCGGTACGGAAATCATCGGGGTCACATTAGCTGAAACGAAAAATCCTGAAAAAGTGGTTCCAAAGGCCGTTCGCAGTACATTGGTCAGGATCATTTCTTTCTATATCATTCCTTTTTTCATCATCGTTAGCTTAATTCCTTGGAACGAAGTAAACGGGGTGAAGGAAAGTCCGTTTGTGATGGTCTTTCAAATGATCGGGATTCCAGGTGCCGACCATATCATGAATGCCGTTGTCCTATTAGCGATCATATCATCGATGAACTCCGGGTTGTATGGTTCATCCCGCGTTCTGTATACACAAGCCGTGGATGGTCGCGTTCCGAAAATCTTTTCCCGTTTATCCAAGAAGAAAGTACCTGTTCCCGCAATATTGATGTGTACTTCCGCTTTATATGGCGGTGTATTGATTTCCTTATTTGCTGGAAGCAAGACCTTCGATTTCCTAATGGGTTCGCTGGGATATACCGTATTATTCATCTGGTTGATCATTGCTTTCGCCCATTTGAAATCACGTAAACAACAGTCCGGAAAAACAAGTGCCTATAGGGTAAAATGGTTCCCGTATACGACCTGGGCAGCGATCATCGCTTTAATAACGATCCTGATCGGAATCATTTTCACGACATCCATAGTCGTTACGATCATTACTCTTTGCATCTACATCTTCATTTCCTTAACGTATGTATGGAAAAAACGCCATAACAAAATCTAGAGATGGCGGAGTGATCACTTTTGCCTTCCCGCATATAAGTTTCATATCAAGCCGTGGTATATGCCATGGCTTTCGTTATGTATTCTTAGTCGGATTAAAAGTAAGAGATATCCATTTTACTAGTTCATGGGATTCATTAACTTTAGCGATTAAAGAGTTAATCCATTGAAAAATGTAGTATAATAATCTTTGGAAAAAAACTAATATATTGAAAGCCGGAGCGAGCTATGAAAAACAATTCCATACTATCCTTTCACCCGTTATATTATTTATTACTTTTGATGATTACTAGTTCCATCTATTCAATCATCAATCAATCTTCAGGTCATGCTGTCGATGTTACGACTATAATAGATAGGGAGATTCCCTTTATTAAAGAATTTGCCGTTCCTTATTTACTTTGGTATCCGTATATTTATGGATTGCTGATTTACTATTGCTTTGTTGACCGAAAGCACTATTTCGTCGGACTAGGCAGTTTGATATCGGGGAAACTTCTCTGTTTTCTTGTATATTGCCTTTGGCAAACGACAGTTCCGCGTCCAGAAGTCGTGGGCAACGATATCTTTGCTCAGTTAATGCGGCTCATTTATAGTCATGATCAACCTGTCAACTGCCTTCCCAGTATTCATGTACTGACCACATTCATCATGATGATCGTCGCCCATAAGCGGAAAGAAGAGCACAAATGGGAGTATGCCAGTGTCACTGCATTCGGAACACTGATCATCCTCTCCACGCTATTTACGAAACAGCATGCTGTATTGGATGCACTCGCAGGAATCCTCCTTGCATGCGGTGTATATGCAGCCGTCCAGTATACCTTCCATGCGCTACCTGGTTTTCAGGCCAACCATTACGCAGCGAGGCAAATTAAAAAGTGACCACAGGAAAAAGCCACTGTAAGAATATTCGCTCCCATGAGTTGATATGTTACAGTGGCTTTTTGTTTTTTTATTGAAAAGATTGGGCATTTATGTAAATCGTATATGGTATTATGTTTTTAATCGAATGGAAACAGTGGAGGGAGGAAAAGAATGCCTCATCATCTTGATCGAACGGCTGAAGACTTGGTTAAAGCAAAGTTGGAAAATTATTGGCCGGGTTTTGAACTTGTTGCCTATGCCATATATGACAGAAGTAATGCTGAATGTACAGCCTAGAAAAAAGCATCGAACCTCCCATGACAGGAAGTCCGATGCTTTTTCTTTTACATTTCAGCTTCAATTTTCAAAGATGATTCTTCGCTGAACTGTTCTTTATCCAGGTCGCCCGTTATTTTACTAGTCAGAATACCGGAAGTCATGCTTCCGCTGACATTCACGGCCGTTCTTCCCATATCGATCAATGGCTCGACGGAAATCAACAGGCCGGCCAAGGCGATTGGCAGGTTCATTGCAGATAATACAAGGATGGCAGCGAATGTTGCTCCTCCGCCTACACCTGCAACCCCGAAAGAGCTAATGGCCACGATGGCAATCAACATGGCGATAAAGGAAGGATCTAGCGGGTTGATCCCAACCGTTGGAGCGATCATGACCGCTAACATGGCCGGATAGATTCCGGCACAGCCGTTTTGACCGATCGACAAGCCGAAGGATCCGGCAAAGTTGGCAATACCTTCGGACACCCCTAGTTGTTTCTGTGTTTGGATGTTCAATGGCAGAGCGCCAGCACTTGTTCTTGAAGTGAAGGCAAACGATAATACTGGGAAAGCTTTTCTCAAATATACGATTGGATTCAATCCTGCAAGCATCAGCAATAGCAAATGGATGAGGAACATGACAATCAGGGCCACATATGAGGCACCTACGAATTTCCCTAATTTCAGGATGGCATCCAAATCACTCGTAGCTACCGTCTTCGTCATGATCGCCAAGATCCCGTAAGGTGTTAAACGCAGGATCAATGTTACTACGCGCATGATGATGCTGTGCAATGTATCTACTATTTTAGCAAAAAATTCAGCATGTTCAGGCTGTTTCCTTTTGACCCCTAAATAGGCAATCCCAAGAAATGCAGCAAAAATTACAACGGAAATGGTTGATGTCGGACGTGCACCCGTTAAATCAAGGAACGGATTGGATGGAATCAATTCAAGAATTTGCTGCGGCATCGTTTTATCCTGAATCGTACCGTATGTTTCCGATATTTGATCCCCGCGGCTTAACTCCGCTTCCCCTTGCTCAATTTGAACGGCTTCCAAATTGAATACAGTTGCCGAGGTGATCCCGACAGCAGCTGCAATCGCAGTCGTTCCAAGCAGGATTCCGATGATCAGGACACTGATCTTTCCAATATTGCTAGTCAGTTTCAATCTTGTGAATGCGGATAAGATTGAAATGAAGACAAGCGGCATGACGATCATTTGCAGGAACTTGACATAGCCGGAACCTACAATGTTAAACCAATCGACCGATTTAACGATTGCCTCTGACTGAGGTTCATAGAAATACTGCAAAAGAAGTCCGAATACAATTCCTAAACCAAGTCCAGTAAAGACCCTTTTTGTAAAGGAAATATGCTTCTTATTCATGTAAAATAAAACGCCTAAAAGAACGAGCATTATGGCAAGATTTAAAAACACATAACCAATCATATATATTCCTCCTAATTCCGATTAACCAAATGAGAATAATAAATATCTGAAGCCTATGATACATCATCCGTTGATTTTTTACCAGAAGAAAATAATTTATTTTTGACTTTTCAAGTAATTCATGTATTTATCTTTATTCAGGAGCTGGATTTGAGGGAACAATAAAGGGATGCTGGATCAAGCCAGGGTACAAATCTTCATCTATCTATTTATCAGGAAGGATAAGCCCTTTGTTTTCTTGAATGATATATGCCTAGCGTTTTTTTTGAAAGGGTGAAAGAATGATGGATATATATATTGACAGGCTTAATGAACGGGATGCACAAGCGTTATTTGCATTTGAATGCAATAATAGAAGGTTTTTCGAACAAACGGTCCCGGGACGGGGTGATGATTATTATAGCTTTGGAACGTTTGGAATCAGGCATAAGGAATTATTAAAAGAACAAGAAGAGGCCATCTCCTCTTTTTATTTGATTAAGGATGGTTCAGGCATAATCGTCGGCAGGATTAATCTTGTGGATATCGACCCCATCAAGGGTACGGCTCATGTCGGTTATAGAATCGGTGAAGCGTTTACGCAAAAAGGGATTGCGAATGAAGCTTTAAAGCTTTTGATGAAGCTGGCACCGGATTTGAATGTGATGCAAATACATGCCAAAACGACAAGTGACAATATCGCCTCCCAAAAGGTTTTGGTGAAAAACGGTTTTGAACGGATTTCGATTAATGAGGAAATTGGTGCGGATTCGGGTCAAAAGCTAACATTCTTCCATTATCGTAGGAACCTTTAAATCCAATTCCTTCTATATAATAGAACGCATTCCATTTTTTAATTGTGAAAAGAGGGGGAGGTAGCGGCTGTCACAGAAAGGACCTTCCCTTTAAACTAACCGAGGATAGATAATTGCGAGATATTTTCCCTGCAAAAGAGTTCGTTTACTTAAAAGAAGAAAGGAGAATCCAATATGATAGAAGGTTTATATGAAGCCCATTTACCAGTCAAGAACCTGGACATCTCCATGGATTTTTATAAGAAAATAGGCTTGAACTAGCTTGGAGGGATGAAGATACTGCCTTTTTTTGGATCGAGGAAAACAAAAGCTGGGTCGGCTTATGGGAAGGGAAGGAATATCAAACTCCATACCACCCTTCACTAAGGCATATCGCCTTTCGGGTAACTTATGATAATATGAAAAATGCATTAACTTGGCTCAAATCCTTGCAAATTGAAGTCGTCCCTTTTGGAAAAAGGACAACGATTGAACCATTTGTACGGCCGAACCAAGGAAACGCTTCCGTCTATTTCAATGATCCCGATGGCAATAGTCTCGAACTTATGTGTTCGATAAAAGTCCCTGATGCATATAAGCATATGACCGAAAAACTTTCGCTTGAAGAATGGGAAGAACTATTAACCAGGTGAACTTTGTAAAGGAAAATTTCCCCGGCCAGTTTCAATCATTAATTATTTATAGAAGTATGAGCAATCAATATGGAAAGGCTTAGGGTATAAATGTAGATGTTTAAAATTAGAGTGAACTTATTAACTCAAATGACATTGCTTATCATATTCGTTGTTTTCATCAGTACCTTACTTGTGAGCATTCTATTCTCTACACTGCTGGAAGACATCGTCGAAAACCATATGGGTAAGCAAGCAATGACGGTTGCCAAATTAGCGGCTCAAAATCCAACGATCATCCAGGGATTTAACGATGAACAGCCCTCAAAGGTGATTCAACCCGCATCAGAACTGATTCGTCAAACAACAGGGGCCGATTATGTGACCATTGCGAATCATAAAGGACTGCGATACTCCCATCCCAATCCAGAATATATCGGAAAGCCCACGGCTACTAGTAATGATGCAGTACTCAATGAACACAAAGCAATTATTTATCAAGGAAATGGGATATCGGGACCAGCGATTAAAGCTAAGGCGCCAATCTGGAATGATAAAGGGGAAGTTATCGGTGTTTCATCTGTAGGGTTTTTGGTAGAGAATGTGCAAGATCAGCTATCCAATTATAAAATGAAGATTATTCATTTGTCACTTATCCCAATCAGTGTAGGTATCGTGTGGGCAATATTTATAGCGCGACGCTTAAAAAAGCTTATTTTGGGTCTGGAGCCTGAGGAAATTTCTTTTCTTTTTCAAGAAAGGGAAGCGACACTTGATGCCATCCGATATGCTACCATTACGATTAATATAGAAAAACAGGTTACTTCCATGAATAAAAGAGCACGTGAATTGTTTCAGGATCATCAGCTTATGGTGGGAAAGCGGATTGTAAATGGACATTTAGAAAAACTCATCAAAATTGTAATCAGCACAAAAGAAGGACAGTTCAATCGTAAGTTACTCTTAGGCCAACAGCTATACATTTTGGATTTATCCCCTATCTTAAATCATAAGGACGTCAGGGGCATCGTTTTAACAATAAGGACAGTATCCGAAATTGAACAATTAACAGATGAATTTTCAGAAATCAAGGCCTTTTCAGAAAATATGCGGGCACAAAATCATGAGTTTTTAAATAAACTAAATACCATTTATGGATTACTTAGTTTAAAACAGTATGATAGGGCAATGAACATCATCTCTTCTGAAGTGAGAGAGAGGCAAGATATCATTTCGTTTCTTATGTCATCGGTAAAAGATCCTTTAATTGCTGCCTGTTTACTTGGAAAGATAAACCGTTCAAAAGAATTGCAGGTTATCTTGGAAATCGAGCAGGAAAGCAATTTAAACAGTTCATTAAAACCTGAGGATTCCCATCACTTGGTTTCCGTTATTGGTAATATCATCGATAATGCGATGGAGGCAGCAAGGCAAAAGAACAAAAATAAGGGAAAGGTCAAAGTTTCGTTTACGGATTTAGGAAACGAAATCATATTTGATATCGAGGATAACGGTCCTGGTATCCCTCATGCAATGGAGGATATTATTTTTACAGATGGTTATACGACTAAAAATGGGGAAAATCATGGAATCGGTTTGGCCATTGTGAAAAACTCCATTGGTCTTTTAAGCGGTGAGATTTATATTGATCGCAGTTATTTGGGGGGAGCAAGATTTACACTCGTCTTCCCGAAGGATATAAAAGGAGAAAAGGAGGCGTGAGAATGTCCAAAGGACCGATCACAGTTGTCATTGTTGAAGATGACGAGAATGCAGTGAATATATATAAACAATTTACGAATCAACTAGATCAATTTACTGTCATTGCTACAGCTAGCACAGGCAAGCAAGCGCTGAATATACTGCATGCCGCACAACCTGACTTAATTTTATTGGATATCTTTTTACCTGATATGAATGGAATTGACCTTCTTCGGGAAATTAGGAGGGAATACAGGGGGATTGATGTAATTCTGATCACCGCCGCGAATGATACCGAAACAGTCAGTGAAGCAATTAGGGGAGGGGCTTTTGGTTACCTTATAAAACCGATCATTATCGATAAGCTTCTTGCGACGCTCAACCAATACGACATGACGAGACGGCAGCTGCATAATGGCAATTTAGTAAATCAAGATAAAGTGGATACTCTTTTTCGGACCATAAGTAATTCAAATACAGCAAATGATGTCCAAATGAATTCTCTTCCCAAGGGGATAGACAAACATACCCTGAAAATGGTCAGAAGCAAGATTCAAAACGTCAATGGCAGTTTAAACGCGGATGAACTAGGTCAACTTGTTGGAATAAGTTATTCAACCATGCGCAGATACCTGGAGTATTTAGTTTCCTGCAATGAAATGGAAGTTGAGGTTTTGTATGGAAGTGTTGGAAGGCCTGAAAGAAAATATAAAATAAAACACATGTAAATCCCAGTTGATGAAATTCGTTTTCATCAATGGGGTTTTTTCTTTTGGCTCTTTTCGTAAAGATTGTTGTTTTTAAAGCGAAACTATTTTAGGTTGATTGGAGCGGAAGTGCGAGACTCCTGCGGGAGCTGCTGGACAGGTGAGCCCACAGGCGTTTACGCCGAGGAGGCTCACCGCCCGCACCAAGGAAAGCGAGCACCTGGAGGGGAAATCAACCACACTGCACTACTTCGTAAATAGCAACAAAGTATGCGAAAACAGCCTTTCTTTTTCAGGCGTGAAAAAAATGAAAAAAACTCTTATTACTTTCTTTATATGTGAATAAGGCTTAATGGATGATAGTCTCTAAAGAAAGCGCTATCAAAACAAGATGGTGATAAACAGAAGGGGGCTTGAAGATGTTATCCATTTTAGGATTTTCGATGATTGCAGTATTCATGTATTTAATTATGTCGAAACGACTATCGGCACTAGTGGCCATTATGCTCGTTCCCATCATATTTGGAGTGATTGGAGGATTTTTTACAGAGCTGGGACCCATGATGCAGGAGGGTGTTGAAGGGATAGCTTCAACTGCCATAATGATTTTGTTTGCGATTTTATATTTTGGAATAATGATAGATTCCGGTTTATTTGATCCGCTTATTTCTAAAATATTGAAAATAGTAAAAGGAGATCCTTTAAAAATAGTTGTAGGAACCGCTATTCTCTCAATGACCGTCGCATTGGATGGGGACGGGACAACTACTTACATCATTACTGTCTCAGCGCTTTTACCCCTTTATAAGCGTCTGGGCATGAACAAAATCATATTAGCCACTGTAGCAATGCTATCCATGGGTGTAATGAATATGACACCGTGGGGAGGAGCCTCCGCAATGGCGATGGCATCGTTGAACCTTGACGCATCGGAATTGTTCTTGCCAATGATTCCTGTCATGGGATTTGGCCTGATTTGGGTTCTTGTCGTGGCTTTTATATTGGGAAAAGGGGAACGAAAGAGATTGGGCGTAGTGGAGATCCAGCATGATCACACAAACTCGGAGGCCAATTCCGAGTTAGCGGCAACAACGGTTTCCCGTGATTATCGCAGGCCGAAATTGGTCTGGTTCAACTTCATTTTAACGATTGTGCTCATGGCATCATTAATCATTGATTTTATGTCTTTGACCATTTTATTCATGATTGCTTTCGCCATCGCGTTATTGGTCAATTATCCTGATTTGAAAGATCAGCAGGATAGAATCGCCGTTCATTCGAAAAATGCATTGGCCGTCGTTTCAATTGTCATTGCAGCCGGGATTTTTACCGGCATCATGTCTGGAACGAAAATGATTGATGCAATGGCCATTACGTTGGTCTCTTTTATCCCGGAATCTTTCGGACCATTTTTACCGGTTATTGTTGCGTATGCAAGTGCCCCTTTTACTTTCTTTATGTCAAATAATGCATTCTATTTTGGCGTACTTCCGATTATCGCACAAGCCGCTGATGCTTATGGAATTAGCGCGGCAGAAATAGGGCGCGCTTCATTAATAGGGCAGCCGATACACGTATTGAGTCCTTTGGTAGCTGCAGCACATTTGCTAATAGGTTTAGTTGGCACTGACTTCGGTGATTTACAGCGGTTTGCCGTGAAATGGGCATTAGGGACTGTCACGGTCATGACAATAGCGGCGATAATCCTGGGAGTCATTTAGTAAAAGGAAGGGTTACTCTATCGTGCAGATCGGCAAATCGATATTTTATAATGGAGGATTTCTATGTGGATCATCACACTCTATAAAAGCAGAGATATTGTAATGTATGAATTTGAAACAGAACAAGCAGCAAGGGACGTTTTCTGTAATATTCAGGGCAATAAATTTCTTTCAGAAGTTATTTACTTTAATGATCCAGGTTTAGCATGATGATAGCAATGTCCTTCAAGACTATGCATTTCATTGTTTACCCCGAAAAAGCTTAGGCTTTATTGGGGTTTTCCTACTATTTTGAACTTTTAACAATGATTCTTGTGGTAATCTTCGCCAGATTCATGACAGTATCCAGCCTTGTATCATTTAGAGATTGTTTGGGCAAAAGGGGGTCTAAATAATTTACGACGGCCTTTAGGTGATAATCACCCAATTCAGGTAAGGGTTTATTCATCGCTTCACCAGGGCTAAAAGGACCTTTTGTCAGAATGATAGAACCGATTTGATGATAACCGCCCAAACAAGCATCGATGCCAAAAATAAAGGGATTTTTGAATTGCTTTTTTATTTCTTTCAAAACACTTTTCAAATTAACGGCGTGAACAGGTTCTGCGAGTGTTCCGAAGACATGATAAGGGACTTGGTTTTCTCTTAGCATCATCCCTACTAAAGGCCCGAATGAATCTCCTGTGGATCGATCTGAGCCAATACATAAAAAGATGATCTCTTTTGACGTTGACCGAAGAACTCCTGCGATCCGAAAAGACATTTCGTCCATTTCTCCCTCTGTATCCAACGTATAGTTGCAATCCTGCATTTCTTTTTTTGTCTCCCCATTTTTCCTGCCACCAAAAGGATACATGCCTACACCCCCTAGAGTACCGTAATCTTGAATAAAGTATAACATGATTATGGAAATCACTTGCTTCCCTCTAATGATTAATTTCAAATTTCTTGTTTATTTGTATTTTGTTAATATATAGATTAATTGGTTTTTTTGATAAAATGAAAACAAAAAAATATACTGTATGAAACTTTTGATTTTAAAAAAGGCAGAGCCAGTGTTTTATAGAAGGAAGTGTAAGAATGCAAGTAACGAATAACGAAAGTATCCATAATCAATTACGTGCAGACTGTGAGAATTGTTTTGGTTTGTGCTGTGTAGCCCTGCCTTATGCAAAGTCTGCTGATTTTGCATTTGATAAAGATGGAGGTACACCATGTTCAAACCTTCAATCCGATTATCGTTGCGGCATCCATGAAAATCTCCGAGCAAAAGGGTATAAAGGCTGCACGGTATATGAATGCTTCGGTGCCGGTCAAAAGGTATCCCAGCTTACCTATGATGGAAACGACTGGAGGGACAACCCCGCATCAGCAAAGGAAATGTTCGAAGTTTTTCCAATTATGCAACAACTGCATGAAATGCTTTGCTACTTAAATGAAGCACTTAATTTAGAAGATGCGCAACCTCTTCACCGAGAATTGCAGGCCGCTTTTGAAGACACGGAATACCTCACTAAACAAAGTTCAAAGTCTATCATGGACCTGAATGTACCAGCTCATAGAACGATCGTTAACGATTTACTCCTGCGCACAAGTGAAATGGTACGTGCAAAGGTTTCAATTAAGAAAAATAAGAAAAAATTGAACAAAATAGGTAGGGGAAGTGACCTGATCGGTGAAAAATTGAGAGGTGCAGACCTTAGGGGAGCGAACTTAAGGGGGGCTTTGCTTATTGCATCCGACCTCAGGGAAGCCGACATGAGTGTGACGGACCTGATCGGTGCAGACTTTAGGGACGCCGATTTAAGCGGCGCCGATCTCACCGGAAGTTTCTTCATCACACAAGCACAGATTAACTCGGCTAAAGGCGACAAGAAGACAAAATTACCGCACTCATTAAGAATTCCCGATCATTGGAGGTAGAAGAATGTTTCATTCATGAGTAAATGCGTAAAACTCACGAGTAAAAGCGTAAAACTCACGAGTAAAAGCGCGAAACTCGCGAGTAAATGCGCCAAACTTACGAGTAAATGCGTGAAATTCACGAGTAAAAGCGCGAAACTCACGAGTAAAAGCGTGAAACTCACGAGTAAAGCCCAAATTCACGAGTAAAAGGCCCAAACTCACGAGTAAAAGCGTGAAACTCACGAGTAAAAGTGCCAAATTCACGAGTAAAAGCGTAAAACTTACGAGTAATGGGAAATTTACTACATAGTGCATGAACATCAATAGCGGACAAGTAAATTAGATTTGGCTTTAATCCGAAGCTTTTACAAAGAGAGAACTCTCCAACAGCGATTCTTCATTAGGAAGGATCGTCTTTTAATTTGGGCGGGAAATTTTCATTTTTCCTTTGACTCTGACGTTGCGTGATACCTTAATGTAAATGTTATCGAAAGGAGGTAAGAAGAGTGGCAATGAAAGTGAAGGAGCTAGCCGATTTGGTTGGCATTAGTGTGCGGACACTGCATTATTATGATGAAATCGGGTTATTATCGCCGGAGGAAATAACCGATGCAGGTTATCGCCTTTATTCAAATGATAATCTTGAGATGTTGCAGCAAATCCTGTTTTTCAGGGAACTTGGTATGCCATTAAAGGAAATAAAACAAAAGGTAAACAGCTCTTCGTTTGATAAACAAGATGCGTTAAAGCAACATCAAAAAATGTTACTGGAGAAACGCAGTCAGCTCGATAAATTAATTAAGACGGTCGAAAAATCGATTAAGCATATGAAAGGGGAAATTCAGATGACGAACAAAGAGAAATTTGAAGGATTTGACTTCAGTCAGAATCCATATGAAGAAGAGGCTCGCAAGCTTTGGGGGGATAAAGCTGTCGATGAGTCGAAGGCTAAAGTGGCGGGCATGTCAAAAGATGCACAGAAAGTTGTTTCGGAGATCTATTTAAAACTTGCGGAAATCCGAGATGCTTCGCCTAAGTCGGAGGAGGCACAAGAGGCCATTAAAGAATGGTATGATTGTTTGAACAATAACTTCGGCACATACTCGCTGGATGCTTTCAAAGGGTTGGGTCAAATGTACGTGGAGGATCAACGCTTCACCAAAAATATCGATCAATACGGTGAAGGATTGGCAAAATTCATGTGTGATGCGATGGGGCATTTTGCGGATGCTAACAAAAATTAAATCTCGAGATTGAGAAATACATGAAGGAAGGTTGCTCCGGCAACCTTCTTATTTTGGAGCTGGATATCAGGCAATATCCAACCCCTATGGTCTATACCCATATGAAAAATTGAATATGAATATGGAAAGTAAAAAAACGGCCAATGCTGGAATGAAACTAATTAGCACCCATCCCTTCGCTTCCTTACTTTTCACACTTGTGAACCATTTAAAATAAATGTACAGGAGAATGATTAAAAAGGACCATGAATAATAACCAGTCATCGTGTCAACCCAGGCTGAATTTTTATCCCAGTAGGCGTCAGGCACAGGAGTGATATTTTCATACCGTTCATCAATTTTATTTTTTGTGGAAATGAAGATATAGGAAATGACAGAGTAATAAACGACAATGGCGGCTTTTACCAACCAGGGTATGAATCTATTGGCAAGGACGATTATAAAGATGATGGCCAGAAACACGAATAATTCGATATATAGCTCCAAAATAAAAACACCTCCATTTTATATAGTATAATGATTATGTAAAAATTCCCATTATATTATGGTAGACTGCGAGGTATTGGTTAAAATGGAACTTTGGAAAGTCAGTCAAAAGGTTTCGGAGCTAAGCGATTTGATTCCTTATTATTTTTTTAGTCTAGTTTCTTCCTGTCTGTCGCTTTCCACGGAGTTGGTTGTATTCAGCCTGGATACCTGGGGGGTGATTGGCATTATCGTGATTTCTTTTTATGTCGTCATCCCTTATTTATTATTTGCTGTTCCGGTACAGGTCCTTTTCAATAAACATCCTAAAAAATTCAGTGTAATCTATTTTTGCCTTTATATTTTTTTCTCTTTGCCGGCCGTATTCATTTATAGTTCGGTGCTTAATTTTGACTTCAGCATGGATATTTTGACTACAAAGAACTACTATGCAATCAGCCTTTTAGCGGCACTGTTTTTTTGGTTTTGGGATTCGGTCTTTTTACAAAAAAAAAGCGCTGCATCATAAAAAGGGACCGGTTAAATGGTCCCTTCCAACATTATTTCTTTAGCAAGTTTACGATTTCTTTAGCTTTTTCTAATGTAACTCCTTCGATGATACTGTTGTTTTTTCGAACAGCCGTACCGAAATGATAGTGACCGGTATGCAGTTCGGAATGGATAGAAAGGATATTATCCTTATTCAATCCGCTTCCAACCAGTATGGCTATGTCGCCGCAGACTCTTTTCATTTGTTGAATCGTTTTCATGCGGCTAGGGAAATCCCCATGCCCGCCTGAGGTCAATATCGTAGTGATTTCTGGATATTTTGCTAGCATTTCAGCTGAAATGACAGGGTCGTGCGTATCATCGATGGCTCGGTGGAATGTAATCTCCAAACCTTCACATACGGTCAATAGTTCTTCGAGGTATGGTCGATTGATTTCATTTTTTTCATTTAATGCACCTAATACGACCCCGTTCGCTCCTAGTGATCGAATGATTTGGATATCTTTTTTCATGATTTCCAAATCCTTTTGCGTATAGCAAAAAGATTGGCTATGAGGTCTTACCATCACGTTGACTGGTATCTTCACTGAATTGACGACAGCTTCTATCAGGGCGTGGCTTGGAGTTAATCCACCCTCGGCTAAAGAACTGACAAGCTCGATTCGGTCTGCTCCCGATTCTTCGATTATAAGGGCATCTTCTATCGTTGTGGCAATGAATTCAATGTACATTGGATTTTCCTTTCCTGCATGCAAGTGTTATATGAATATTAAATCCATTAAAAATCGCAAAGTCAATTCATTAATAGTTTTCCTCAAATGGAATATCTTTATTTCTCAAATTTATGAAACGAAATGAACATTCAAACGTATAAAAAAAGAATACATTCAATGGTATATTTGTTCGGCGGGGTAATTAAATGAAAATATCATGACGGAGGTTATTTAATTGGATAAAGAAAGTAAGGAAATAAAGAAATCGAGATTTTACAAAGTAGGGATGGGGTTCCTTATCATTTCCCTTCTCACTTGGATCATTCCTGTCGCGGCTCCTTTTACGCCATTTTCGACTGCGGTTAAGGCTGGGGTCATAACAGGTGCGATTGTCTTTGCGGAAGTGATGTTTTGGGTAGGTGCGCTTTTGGTCGGGAAAGAAGTGGCCGCTAAATATAAAGGCTATTTAAACCCGAAAAATTGGAGAAAAGAAAAAGGCTGAAGCTGTTTTTTATAAAAAAGGGCTGGGAGTGAAGCTCAAATGGAAACTGAGTTGTTGAAAGTTTTCGATTCCAATCGCATTCAAACCGGTGTGGCTTCGCGAGAGGAAGTACATAGATTGGGACATTGGCATGAGGTTTTCCATTGCTGGTTCGCAAGTTCGGAAGCGGGCGTGGATTACCTATATCTTCAGCGTCGTTGTGCGATGAAAAAAGATTATCCGAATCTATGGGATATTACGGCTGCCGGCCATTTACTGGCACATGAAACGGTATACGACGGAGTAAGGGAGATTAAAGAAGAGCTAGGCATTGACGTTTCCTTTGACGAGTTGGTTCCATTAGGGATTATTGAATACCATCAAACGAAAGAAGGTTTCATCGACAAAGAACTGGCAAACGTCTTTCTATATGAACGTGCACATAGCTTCGATGATTTCACCCTGCAGCCAGAAGAGGTTTCCGGGATGGTGAAGGTTGTGCTGACTGACTTCGAAGAGCTTTGGACCGAAGCGAAGGACAAAGTGAATATTAAGGGATTTGAAATGAATCACGAAGGCCGCAGGATGATGATCGATCGATGTGTTGGACGGAATGAGTTCGTTCCGCATGATCGTTCCTATTATGATAACATCATTAGATTGATCAAAGAAAACCTCGCTAATTGAATTTAAAGCCCTGACAAAACGATTCGAGTTTTGTCGGGGCTTTTCTTTTTTCTTGAAAAAAACATTAAGTATATCGACCTGTATCTTTCCCGATCAACAGCAGCCTATTGGCTCGTTTTGTTCCAGCTTGATACGCATAAGTTCTTAGTTACCTTATTTTGCCCTGAATGGCTCATAGGGATAATGACTTTGTCTCTGTGATGATTCAGCTGATAAAGCAAGACATACCAGACTTTAATGATGATGCCAGGCTGCAACGTAAAGGCGGGGATGTAGTTTTTCATGAACTAGGGAATTTATCACTTGTAAGAATATTACAAAATTGTAAGATGAACAGTGTACAAATTTTGTTAAGGGGATGAGTGAAATAATGAAAAAAATGGTTTTATGTATTTCATTTTTTGTAGCTTCTTTAGTCCTTTTTGGCTCCCTTGATTCTTTTGCGAACAAAGCTTCAGCCGAAACACACACCTATGATGGAAAAAGTCCTTACTATAATAGTTGTGCGAATAGCGCTGTCACGAAGAAGTCGGTGAAAATTTATGCCAATGGCGGTTCTGCCAATTTGGAGTTGAAATTCAGCACTGTCTGTAAAACCGCCTGGGCGAAGATCACTCTAAGCAGACCGGCTAAAGCAGATGGTGAGGCAACGGCATTGGTTGTCCGCAATACTGATAATAAACAATTCAGCTGTGCATCTCCTGGAGGAAATGGTGAAATAAATAAAGGTCAAACGTCATGCTATACACCGATGGTATATGATTTAGATCCGCGTAAAGCAAAAGCGGTAGCCTTTTGGCCATATACAGCAGGTGAAACCGACTGGTATTAAAGAAAAAATAAAAACCTTCATCTATATTTTTGCAAAGAAAGGATGAATGAATTGAATAAAAAGCTTAAAATGATAGGTTTAACCATGGTGATGACACTGTCGCTGTTTATTGTCGACTTTGGATTTGGAAAAAATCAAGCACTGGCCGAAACACACACCTATGATGGAAAAAGTCCATACTATAATAGTTGTGCAAATTCGGCGGTATCGAAGGATAAAAAATGGATTGATTCCAATTCATACGTAGAATTGAAATACAGCACTGTGTGTAAAACCGCCTGGGCAAAAGTGACCGTAACACGCCCCGCCGTATACAATCATGAAGCGGATGCCAGAATCGTCCGTAGTACCGATGGTAAGGCCTATACATGCTCAAGTTCCGGGGGCAATGGTGTTGTGAATATCGGGCAGACCTCATGCTATACACCAATGGTATATGATTATGATCCGCGCAAAGCACAGGCCCAAGGGATCCATGCGATTCCAAATAGTGATGCCTATAATAAAGCGGTGACAATTTGGTACTAAAAACAAAAAACGCAAAAAAGCATCCTTATAGCCGGATGCTTTTTTTGCAGTCAGATTGTGCTTCCAATTCAAGTAGATATCGTTTCATCTCCGTACCTCCACGGTAGCCGGTAATTGCCCCGTTTTTTCCGATAACCCGGTGACATGGCACCGTGATCAGAATTGGGTTGGCGCCAATGGCCGTACCAACCGCCCGAACAGCTGCAGGTCTTTGGATGATTTGGGCAATATCGGAATAGGAACAGGTTTGACCATAGGGTATTTGATTCAGCGCTGCCCAAATTTCTTGTTGAAAGGGCGTGCCTTTTATATCTGCAGGAAGGGAGAAAGTCTGCCTGGTTCCTTCGAAATATTCTTGTAGTTCTTTTAGATAGGGATTTAATGCTTTTTCATTTTCAACAAGGTTCGCATTTGGAAAGCGTTTTTGCATCATGGACTTCAGTTCTTCATACGTTTGACCGGGAGAGCCTACATAGCAAAGCCCTTTTTCCGTCCTGGCCACATATAATTGCCACTTATCATAATGCAATATGGCCCATTCAATGGTTTGTTTTTTATCATTCTTCATTTTCTTCACGCTCCAAAGCTTGAGTTTTGAGATAAGCATTTCTATATCCTGAAGGGGTATTCCCCATTTTCCTTTTGAATAACGTCATGAAATAGGGTGTACTGGAGAACCCGGCAGCGAAGCCTATTTCAGTTATCGGCAGTTCGGAGGTTTCCAGCAGCCTCGCCGCTTTTTCAAGGCGAAGCCGCTGAATGTATTCAGTGGGCGATATTCCCTTCACTCGCTTGAATGTTCGTTGTAAATGATACGGGCTGCCATGGGAAATATCCGCCAATTTGTTCAAAGTGAGGGGTTCGCTGTAATGGGTGTCGATCCATTCGGCTATTTGTTCAACCCATTCTTCTGTCGGCACATTCAGTCCTTCCGGTTTACATCGTTTACAAGGCCGGAACTCCTCTTCCAAAGCCATCATGGCATTTTTGAAGATCTTCACGTTTTCCTTATTAGGCACCCTTGATTTACAGGAGGGCCTGCAAAAGATGCCTGTCGTAATTACCCCGTATAAAAAATGATCATCATATGCTGCATCACAATCTATAATAGCTTTCCAATATTCATTCGGGAAATCTGCTTTTTTCTGATTCACTACATTCACCTCTCCATTTAGTATACAAGAAAGGGTTGATATACAAACATTTTGATAATATAAAAGCAAGATAACGTAATTGTTCAATAAATTTTGTTAAAATTAGGGAGTTCAATGAAAGAGCAAGATAACGTATCGGTTTGTCATTAGAATAAAGCTAAAGGAGGGAGCAGGATGAAAAAGACATTATCAAATGATGAAGGCATGATGGAATTGAGGATTCATGCACCAAAAGAGTTTCGTTTTTCGGAAAATCTTAAATATTTATCAAGATCCTCCAATGAATGTCTGTTCGATATTGTTGATCAAAAAATTTATCGAGCACTTGTTGTCGAAAACGAGACGCTTTTAGTAGAAATCAGTGCGATGAATGAAACGGAGCTGACCGTCCGTTTCCCAGGACGAACAGCACCGATGGAAAATCAGGTAAAGGATACTGTTTGCCAATACGTTCGTCACTGGTTCGATATTGAGACAAACCTGCTTCCTTTTTATGAAATGGCCCAAAAGGACCCTTTATTGCAAAAGCCGGTAAGCCAATTCTTCGGCTTGAGAAATATGGGCATCCCTGATTTATTTGAAGCGATTGCCTGGGGAATACTTGGTCAGCAGATTAACTTGACTTATGCCTATACCTTGAAACGGAGGCTTGTGGAGGGATTTGGTGAATATGTTGAATTCGAAGGAAAGCAATATTGGCTGTTTCCGACCCCTGATGCAATCGCGAAATTGACCGTCGAAGATTTTGCCGATTTGAGGATGACGGTAAAGAAGTGTGAATATTTAATAGGTGTTGCTCAACTGATTACAGAAGGGGAACTTACTAAAGAAAAGCTGTTGAATGCAAAGGATGTAAAAGAGGCTGAAAAAATGCTGACCAACATACGGGGAATCGGTCCGTGGACAGCGAACTATGTCTTGATGCGCTGTTTGCGTTTTCCAGCAGCCTTTCCCATCGATGACGTCGGGCTGCATAATTCCATGAAACTGCTCATGCAAACAGAAGCAAAACCAACGAAAGCGGAAATCCTGAAACTATCGGAAGCGTGGGCTGATTGGGAATCCTATGCAACCTTCTATTTATGGAGATTGCTATATTGAATCCCGGGATAAAACTGCAGTAACGTCGATATATCCCTATATTCGGAGATAAAACTATAAATTACGACGATATATCTTTATTCGGAGATAAACAGTAGAATTCGTTGATATATCTCCATATTCGGAGATAAAACTGCAAATAACGTCGATAAAACTCCATATTCGGAGATAAAACAATAAATTTCGTCGATATATCTCTATTCGGAGATAAACAGTAGAATTCGTTGATATATCTCCATATTCGGAGATAAAACAATAAATTTCGGCGAAATTACGTCGATTTCAGCATTTGCGATAGATCCGGGTGCGATTTCGTTTTGTCTGTTTTTATATAACTAAACAATGGTGCGCGTTTCTGGTATTACCCCCTCTTCGTCGGACCACGTTCTGTTGCCGGCTTCAGGTGGAATGGCAGGTTCTGGACGTTTTTGGCATTGAGACAAGACAAATCAATTCATTTAGCTGTTTTTGAAAAAATGCTCAAAGGAAATGTTTCCTTTGAGCATTTTATGTTTCTGATTGTTTTGCTTTCAAGACAGAACCAGCATTGTCCAAAGATAAGCATCATGAAGATTACAAGGTGGAAAACAACTGCTCCTTGAACTTCGCACCATCATCGGCGTGTCCATTTTTCTTAAATAGGGCACGGGGAAATAAACGGCCAACAATGTTCAATATTTAATAGAAATGGTAAAATCATTATGCTCCTATAAAAATTAGTGAATGAAAATGAAAATAGAGGATGCTGTTGAATATGAGGAAAGTATCGCTGGAAACCAAGATTCTCGGGTTAGTCTTATCGTTGAGCCTGTTTTTGATCCTGTTATTGACGACTACTTTTTCCTATATGGAAGGAAGGCAAATAGCGAAGGATAAAGGTCAATTGGCGTTGGAGCTTTCAAAGACGATTAGCTTCATGCCTACCGTTACAGAGGCTTTTGAGACGGATGATCCCGCTGGCATCATCCAGCCGATTGCCGAAAAGATCCGCAGGGAAACAGGTGCTGAGTTCATCGTTGTGGGGAATGCAGAGGGAATTCGCTATTCCCATCCGCTGGCTTCCGAAATTGGGAAGCGGATGGAAGGCGGGGATAATAGCAGGGCCATTCAGGAAGGCGAATATTATGTCTCCGAAGCGGCAGGATCACTCGGTCTTTCCATTCGGGGGAAGTCACCGGTATTCAATGAGGATGGAAAAATAATTGGAATCGTCTCCGTCGGTTTTTTGGTGGACGATGTCCGCGCCCAAATTTTCAAGGATTTGTCCAAGGAGATGATTGTATCTTTAGTGGCCATCATGATCTCGATCATTGGCAGTTATATGCTGGCAAGGAGCATACGTAAAGATACCCTGGGGCTGGAACCATTTGAAATCGCCAATTTATATAAAGAAAAAAATGCAGTGCTACAATCGGTGAAAGAAGGGATTCTGGCCATTGACCAAAATGGGCTGATTACCTCGATGAATCAGCCGGCAAAAAAATTGCTGGATATTAAAGAGTCCGTTCGCCATTTGAACGTCGATGGCCTTTTTCCTTCGAAATATTTATTCGAGGTGCTGAAGTCCGGTGAACCGCAAGTGGATAAGGAGATTTCATGGGAAGACAAATCCGTTATCGTCAATTGTACGCCGATTTTCGATAGTGAAGGGGTAAGCGGTGTTGTCGCTTCGTTCCGTGATCGAACGGAAATTGAGGAAATGGTCAACACACTATCGGAAGTGAAGATGCATTCAGAGGATTTAAGGGCACAAACCCATGAATTCACCAATAAACTATACGTCCTTTCAGGTTTGATACAATTAGGGGAATACGATGAAGCAATCGATATGATTCAAAGCGAAACATCCGAATTGCATTCCCTGAACCGTGTCGTGTTCGAACAGATAAAGGATACAAAGGTACAAGCCCTGTTACTTGGCAAGATCGGGAAAGCATCGGAGAAGAAGATCATCTTCGAAATAGATGCACAAAGTTACCTGGAGAAACTGCCGGATCATATAAAACTGTCACAACTAACATTGATTCTAGGAAACATTATCGATAATGCACTTGAAGCGGTTTCAAGCATGGAGGAGCCGCTCGTGAAATTTTTCGCCACAGATATCGGAAATGATATGGTATTTGAAGTGAGTGATAACGGAAAAGGAATACCTGAGGATGCCATCGCCCATATTTTCGATAGGGGTTTCACTTCGAAAAACAGCGGAAGTCCGAGTGGTTATGGACTATCGAATGCTGATCATGTCGTAAAAGAGCTGGGCGGCATCATCGAAGTTCAAAGCGAAGATGGGAACACCATATTCACCGTTTATCTTCCTAAAGAACAGCGAGGAGGGAAAGAATGCTGAAGATAAGAGCAGTCATTGCAGAGGATGATTTTCGTGTAGCGGATATCCATGAAAAATTCTTGAAAAACTTTGATGAAATAGAAGTGGTCGGAAAAGCTGTCAATGCCAAAAAAACGCTTCGGATTTTGGAACAAAAAAGCCCGGATTTGCTTTTGCTTGATGTTTATATGCCAGATCAGCTTGGTACAGACCTCCTTCCGGACATACGGAAAAAATTTCCGAATGTGGATATCATCATGATTACCGCGGCAACGGATAAAGAACAACTGGAAAAGGCGCTTCACTATGGTGTTGAGAATTATTTAATTAAACCAGTGGAGATGAAGCGTTTCAACCAAGTTATCGAAGAGTATCTGAAGAAAGTCCATCTGATGAAATCCAAACAAGAGATAGACCAGGATTTTGTGGATCTCATTTTGAAAAAGGGTTCATCCGTATCGGAATCGAACGATGGGCAGGCCCTGCCGAAAGGGGTCGACGAAATCACTTTGGCGAAGGTGATCGAGGTACTCGAAGGAAGCGATATCGGTTTGTCGGCTGAGCAAGTGAGCGGACAGATTGGTGCTTCCAGGACAACCGCGAGACGATACCTGGAATACTTGATATCCGTTAAGAAATGTAAAGCGGAAGTCGTATATGGGGTAGTGGGGAGACCTGAGCGAAGATATTATAAAATTCAATAGAATTAAGTGAGAGACACCTTCAAGATTGAAGGTGTCTTTTTTAGGCTGTTTTCACATACTTTGTTGCTATTTACCAGGTAGTGAGTTGTGGTTGATTTCCCCTCCAGATGCTTGCTTTCCTTGGTGCGGGCGGTGAGCCTCCTCGGCGTAAACGCCTGTGGGTTCTCACCTGTTCCGCTGCTGCCGCAGGAGTCTCGCACTTCCGCTCCAATCAACCTTAAATAGTTTCGTTTTAAAAACAACAATCTTTACGAAAAGTGCCTTTTTTTATGATGCATCGTTTGAAGGATTATGAAAAAAGCAATATATGTCAAAAAACCGATATGTTAATCTGTTATCCTTTTCTTAAGGAGGTTCGGAAATGAGATATAGCCCCATCATCCAAAAAACGATTGAATATATAGAGAATAGCTTACAAGACGAATTATCCTTGGAGAACATCGCAAGGTTCACAGGTTTTTCGAAGTTTCATTATCATCATTTTTCACAAGGAGGTTGGTGTGACCGTATCGGAATATATTCGATATCGAAGAATTGCCAATGCAGCTAACATGCTGCTTTATACCGATGAAAAAATAATCGATATTGCTTTATATTACCGCTTTGAAACACAGGAATCCTTTACTCGTTCATTCAAGAAATATTATGACCTGCCGCCAGGGCAATATCGGAAACTCGTAAGTAAACTAACCTTGCAAAAGGAGGAAATGACGATGAAGAACGAACAATTATTAAAAGGCTGGAATTTAAGCGGGAGTCATCCATTCAATTATCAAATGGGAATTGACCGGGAGACATTCCATAAAGGCCAGGCATCAGGATTCCTGAAATCCGTCACTGCCGAATCCAAGGAGGAATTTGCTACGATGATGCAGCAATTCAAGGCGGAAAATTACCTTGGTAAAAGAATGAAACTGTCGGTTTTTTTAAAATCAAAAGGTGTAGATGGATTTTGTGGTTTATGGATGAGGGTTGATAATGCGCTCCAGGATGTTTTGCAATTCGACAATATGGGGAATCGGCCCATCGTCAACGATACGGAATGGAACCATTATTATATTGTCCTGGATGTGCCCGAAAACAGTGCCATCATTTCATTCGGGGTCCTTCTCTCAGGGAGCGACCAAGTATGGATCGATGAACTGGAATTCGAGGAAGTCAGTATCGATACACCAACGACCAATATAGATTACGGCTGTGACCTTTTGGACGGACCGGAAAATTTATCATTTGAAGAATAAATGCGCGGAATATTTGCTTGAATATTCGCTTATTTCCTTAGAGAACGCGCCATTCAACCCGGGGAATGGCGTTCGGTTCCTCCTCGAAAAAACGCTTCCGTGAACACAATGAACACAATTAACAAAATAATTTTAAAAAACAATAAATTGAGAACGCTTACAAATGAAGCGGTTTCATATACACTTTATCTTATTAGAAGATAGGAGTGATAGATATGCTCGCTTTATTAGGATACTTGATGATAGTAGTGTTTATGATTTTAATTATGACAGGGCGACTTTCAGCCATGATAGCTTTGATTGCAGTACCAAGTGCCTTTGCACTTATTGGCGGGTTTGGCGGTAAAATGGGTGAGATGGCGCTGGAAGGGATCAAAGACGTTGCGCCAACGGGAATCATGATTTTATTTGCGATCCTTTTCTTTGGCATTTTGATTGATGCTGGGGTTTTTGACCCGATCATCAATACGATACTTAAGGTTGTAAAAGGAGATCCGGTGAAAATTGCCATCGGCACGGCAGTCCTGGCCTTGCTGATTTCCTTGGATGGAGATGGAACGACCACATATATGATAACGATTTCAGCCATGCTTCCGCTATATAAACGGATTGGAATGAGACCGCTAGTATTGGCCGGCATTGCCGTTTCGTCATCTGGAGTCATGAACCTTCTTCCTTGGGGAGGCCCTACAGCACGAGTGATGACCGCTTTAAAACTTGAAATGTCCGATGTGTTCACACCCGTCATTCCAGCGATGATTGGCGGAGTCCTATTCGTCCTTTTCATGGCATACTGCCTGGGTAAAAAAGAAAGAAAGAGAATCGGGATCATTGAGGTCGATTATCATGCTGTGGCACAGCACGCGGCTGCAACGGAAGATGCTTATCTAAAACGGCCTAAAATGATCATATTCAATTACGCATTGACTCTTACACTGCTGGTTGCGCTGATCATGGAACTTATGCCTTCAGCGGTTCTGTTCATGGTAGGTTTCGCGATTGCCATTACGGTTAACTATCCGAAACTCAGTGATCAGAAAGAACGTGTAGCAAACTATGCGGACAATGCTTTATCCGTCATTTCGATGATTTTTGCAGCAGGTGTTTTCACTGGAATCCTTGCCGGCACGGAGATGGTCGATGCCATGGCAAACTCTTTGATTCAGCATATTCCAGATCAAATGGGCGCACATTTTGCTGTCATCACAGCCATCATCTCAGCACCTTTTACGTTCTTCATGTCTAATGACGCATTTTATTATGGGGTGCTCCCATTACTTGCTAAAGCGGGAGCTGCTTATGGAATTGACCCTGCCCTGATCGGCAGAGCTTCACTATTGGGGCTTCCCGTCCATCTATTAAGCCCGCTTGTTCCATCTACCTATCTATTGGTTGGAATGGTAGGGGAAGATTTCGGTGCCTTGCAGCGCACTTTCCTGAAATGGGCATGCGGATCGACGCTTGTCATGATAGTGGTTTGTGTCCTATTGGGAATCATCCCGCTATAAAGCTTTAAAGAGTCCCGTTCGCCACGATGCGAACGGGACTCTTTTCTGTCTGCATCAAGCGCTGAATAAATCTGGAAAAGTGAGATACATTATGTTTGTCTTCTCTTTCGCGACAAAGTTAGCTTTTTCTTTTATTGAATGAGGGATGTACGTACCTTAAGATTAAAGGAAACAATATTAATAAGAAGGGAAGAGAGCAAAAATGGCTCACTTTAATATAAAAGTTGCAGTTCAAAAGTTCGGTAACTTTCTAAGTTCAATGGTCATGCCGAATATATCAGCTTTCATAGCATGGGGGCTAATCACTGCCCTATTCATCCCATCTGGTTTCCTGCCAAATGAAAGCCTTGCCAAAATGGTTACACCGATGGTTACGTTTTTATTGCCGCTTTTAATTGGGTATACGGGCGGTAAGCTAATCCATGACCACCGCGGCGGCGTAGTCGGTGCCATTGCGACAATGGGCGTCATCGTCGGATCTGACATCCCGATGTTCCTTGGAGCCATGATAATGGGACCGTTCGGCGGTTATGTCATCAAGAAATTCGATCAATTGATTGAAGGGAAAATAAAAGCCGGTTTTGAAATGCTTGTTAATAATTTTTCGGCGGGGATTATTGGCGGCTTATTGTCCATTCTATCCTTCTTGGCCATCGGGCCTGCTGTTGACGTATTTACAGGCTGGCTTGTAGCAGGAGTCGATTGGCTTGTCGGTACAGGTTTACTGCCGTTGACAAGTATCCTGATCGAGCCTGCCAAGGTCTTGTTCTTGAACAATGCCATCAATCATGGTGTACTATCACCAATTGGTGTAGAGCAAGTCAAACAAACAGGGGCTTCCATCCTGTTCCTTCTGGAATCGAATCCAGGACCAGGTATCGGCGTACTGCTCGCTTATTGCTTTTTTGGAAAGGGAACGGCGAAGAAATCGGCGCCAGGAGCTGCCATCATTCATTTCTTCGGCGGGATCCATGAAATTTATTTCCCTTATATCCTAATGAAGCCGATGTTATTCTTAGCCGTCATTCTTGGAGGCATGAGTGGAGTTTTCACATTGGTCCTACTAGGCGGAGGATTGTTCGCTCCAGCATCTCCAGGCAGCATACTTGCCATTACAGCGGTAACTCCGCATAATGCAGGTGCATATATTGCTAACTTTGCAGGCGTCATCGTAGCCGCCCTTGTTTCATTCATCGTCGGTGCATTCATCCTGAAAACAGGAAAGCAATCTGAAGAGAATATTGAAGATGCTGCGAAAAAAATGCAAGAAATGAAAGGCAAGAAAAGCTCTGTTGCCGATGTATTCGCTTCAGAGCCGGGAACGATGCCAACAAACGTCAGCAAAATAATTTTTGCCTGTGATGCCGGAATGGGATCAAGTGCGATGGGGGCTTCGCTGCTTCGCAAGAAGGTGAAGGAAGCCGGATTGAATATCACTGTTACAAATACGGCGATCTCAAACATTCCTGCTGATGCACAAATTGTCATTACACAGGAGGAGTTAACTCCAAGGGCACAGAATAAAGTGCCGAATGCCTATCATGTATCCGTCGATAATTTCCTATCGAGCCCAGAATACGATTCATTGCTTGCACGGCTTCAGGATGACGGTACAGATGAGCTGCATGAAATCGTCGAAGATGCTGAAGAGAAGGTTCCCGGTGTTCGTGAACATTCAATCGAACCTGGCATCGACGAGGATGAGCCGGAAGGTAATGAATTGCTTCGTGAAGAAAATGTCTTCCTTAATCAACAATTCGCCAATAAGGAAGAAGCGATCCGCTTTGCGGGAAGAGCTTTGGTCAATGCAGGTTACGTTAAGGAAAGCTATATTGAAGCGATGATTGCCCGTGATGAATTGACTTCAACCTATATGGGGAACGATGTAGCCATTCCGCACGGAACCGAGGAAGCTAAGAAAGATGTCCTTAAATCCGGATTTACCGTTTTACAAATTCCTGATGGTGTCGACTTTGACGGCCAAAAGGCACGATTGATATTCGGGATTGCCGGCAAGGACGGGACACATCTAGAAATTCTTTCTGGCATTGCAGTTACATGCTCTGACATGGAGAATATTGAAAAGATGGTTAAAGCCACATCAGCCAGGGAATTGATGGATATTATAAATGTAGAAAATAATTAAATACTCTTAACCAAGAATAGAAAAGCGTTATACGCTTTTCTATTCAGTATTTTCTCGTGTTACTCCACCAGAAATGAGTTGGTAGCATGTATATTACTTCAAGGGAAAAATCAATCATAGAATTGATCATAAAAACTTCAGGAAAACATACAGCCTTATCCATTGCGACACAATTGAATGTTAGTGTCCGGACGGTTCAACGCGATCTGAAGTCCATAGAAAAAATCCTGCAATCATTCGAGTTGCATTTAACACGCAATACACATGAGGGACTGTCCATCGACGGGAAGAATGAACAAGTCTTTCGGCTTGTACAGCACCTGATGGGCAATCATCCGATCGATCAAACGCCACAAGAAAGAAAACTGCATCTTCTTTTAGCTTTACTGCAGGAAGAATCATATAAAACTCAAGTTCTTGCGGGGGATCTCGGAATAAGCATTACGACTCTTACAACCTATTTGGACGAACTGACCGAATGGTTAAAGAATTTTAATATCGTGATTACCAGAAAAAGGGGAGTCGGAATAGAGCTTGCCGGCACCGAAGAAAATAAACGGAAAGCCCAGGCAGCCTATTTCTTGCACTTCTTTAATGAAGAGCTGATTGAAAGTTTATTTTTGCTGCAAGAAGGGAAATTTCCAGAAGCGAAAATCCTCGACTATTTCGATCCCGAATATCTTCTGGCTATCGACGGGGTGCTGAACTCAACTTTTAACAGTGCCCACTCCCGATTGGCGGATAGCGGGTATATAGGGTTAATTGTACATATTTATGTAACCCTGCAAAGGAATGAAAGCCAATATTTTTTGGAGAAGGATTTCAATAAAATAAGCGAACTTTCCGATGAGACTAATCTCATGAATAAAATAGGCAAGGAACTCAGCGCCATGCTGGAAGTCTCTTTTACCATCGATGATATAAGCTACCTTGCAGCCATCCTTAAAGGCTCCAAGCTTCATGCGGCGGATGCCGTTCCCTATGACAGTGTATTGCTTGGCCAGCTGATAAGAAACCTGATAAAAGATGTTTCGGCACAACTGCAAATCGATTTGACCAAGGATTTCCCATTGTATCAGGGGCTCCTCGCCCATATGGAACCATCGCTTTTCCGGATCAAACAGGAAATGGGATTGTACAACCCCTTAACCGAAGATATTAAGCGAAAGTATCCGGTTCTCTTTTTGGCAGTGAAGACCAGTCTGGAAAAGGGATTCAAAGAAATAAAAGAATTTCCTGAAGATGAAATAGCCTTCATCGTCCTTCATTTCGGATCTGCACTTGTGCTGCGGGAGGAAGAAATATCAATAAGGGCACTCATCGTTTGCCCGACAGGTATCGGTACGTCGAAGATGCTTGCAAGCCGGATCAAAAAGGAAATCATCGAAATCGAGACTGTAGAAATCAAGACGATCAAAGACATCCAGCAGCAGGGCAGCCTGAAAAACTATGATGTGATCATTTCTACCGTCCGGCTTCCGTATATCGATAGTGATTATATCCTTGTATCCCCTCTTTTGAGTGAAGAGAATATTTTGAACATCAGGAATTATTTAAGGAAGAATATCGAAAACTTCACGAAGAATAAGCGTTATGGCATTCAGTCAGCCGATAAGGATACCGTGACCAAAAAAGAGGATGGCGAACTGAAAGAAGTGCTGCAGGAATTGAAAGATGCCCAGCAGAGCATCGAGTCGATCATGGATAATTTCCGGTTTTATCGGCTGCCGCATCTGAAAGAACATCCAGAAATCATCGAAGAAATGGTGAGGATGGCTGAAACGGAAGAACTGCTGATGGGTGCGGATGATGTGGTCGGATCCTTGAAGGAACGGGAAAAAAAGGGCGGTTTAGGCATTCCGGGCACGGGGATGGGCCTTTTCCATACGAGACATAAGAATGTAAAAGAACTGATATTCCAGGTGGCTCACCTAGAGGAATATCGTCTCGTCAAAGGTATGGACGGCAATAACGTCCATATGAAAAATTTACTGCTGATGCTGGCACCTGAAGAATTGAGTGTGAAGCAGCAGGAAATCGTCAGCTTAATAAGTTCAAGCTTAATTGAAAGCAATGAATCCATCATGATTTTTTCATCTTCGGACGAAGAAATGATTAGAAGAAGGCTGGAAGCCATATTTTTGGATTATTTATATACTAACTTGATAAAGGGATGATTGTAATGAAACAAGCAGTACATTTCGGTGCAGGAAACATTGGAAGAGGATTTATCGGAGCACTTTTTTCACAATCTGGATATCATGTGACATTTGTAGATATAGCTGATCAAATCATCGATCAGTTAAATGATAAAAAGCAATATCAAGTCAAACTGGCCACTGATCAACAAGAATCAGTCACTGTGAAAAATGTTTCGGGTTTAAACAGTTTAAAGCAGGAAGAGGAAGTCATTAAAGCAATTTCCGAAGCAACCTACCTCACCACTGCTATCGGTCCCAATATTTTGCCTCATATCGCTCCTTTAATTGCAAAAGGATTGGCATCAAGAGTGAAGGAAACCGATGAAAAACTATATGTGATCGCTTGCGAAAACCAAATATCGGCAACAGACCTTTTAGAAGGCTACATTCTGGAAAACCTGGATCAAGCCACAAAGGAAAAACTAGCCGATAAAGTCTACTTCTTTAACTCAGCAGTCGATCGCATCGTTCCTATCCAAAATAACGAAGGATCACTTGATGTTTTGGTGGAACCTTATTATGAATGGGTCGTTGAAACGAAGGAAAGCATACCTGCCGTTGAAGGGATGACCATTGTAAAAGAACTCGCCCCATTCATTGAGAGAAAACTGTTTACCGTTAATACAGGACATGCCGTCATTGCTTACCTCGGTTATCTCAAAAATAAAAAATCAACGATTGACCAGTCATTGGAAGACGCAGGCATTGTGGAGCAAGTCAAGAAAACCCTAGGGGAAACGGGTGCCTATTTAATAAAACAATACGGTTTGGATGCAGGTGAGCATCAGCAGTATATCGAAAAAATCATTAATCGTTTTAAAAATTCCTACCTGAATGACTCGGTGAATAGAGTCGGACGTTCACCGCTGCGTAAACTCGGGCCAAACGACCGTCTCGTGCGCCCTGCCATAGAAGCACAGAAAGCCGGACTTTCCTATACTAATCTGGCGAAAGCGATAGCGGCCGCTTTACTCTTTGATTTTAACGAAGATGAAGAAGCCCTTAAACTGCAAACGATGATTAAAGAACACGGTGTAGCTTCAGCACTTAAGGAAGTTAGCGGATTGGACGAGAATAGCGAAATCACCGAAGAAGTCATCAACCACTACAACAACTTGAAATAAAAGCCGAAGAACTCCTGAAATCCTTTTTCAGGAGTTTTTTACTTAATCAAAAAGCCAATCATCGAAGGAACAGGCATCCGATAATAAAACTCAAAAAAACCTTGTAAACAGTAATCATTACGTTTTATAATGGAAGACAATCAAGACAAGAGGGAGTGTTTTAAAGTATAAATCGCAATCATTTTGATTTATTAGACAAAAAGCACTGAAAGAATGGATTGAAAAAGGAGGATTCGTGCAATAAATAGAGAATTTGGTGCACTTTTTAATAATTTGGTCCTATTGCAAGAGATTTAGAGCTGTTATTTAAGGGTTTAGAGCAAATACTCACGAATTTGAAGTAAATACTCGTGAATTTGGAGCAAATACTCGTGAATTTGGAGGATTTACTCGTGAGTTTAGAGCAAATACTCGTGAATTTAGAGCAAATACTCGTGAGTTTAGCACATATACTCGTGAATGGATGTTTTCTCTCGAGGAGGATTACATAGTTTGATTTCGGATAAGCATTCGGCGATGTGTTACGTCGTTTGATGATGGTAAAGCCGCAACCTAAATCGTAATCAATACGATTTTAAAACAGTCAATAAAAATAGTTGAGGTAATGGAGGAAATATATCGTGTTCAGAAAATGTAAATTGATTTTTATTGTATGTTTATCAGTCTTTCTTTTGGCTGCTTGTTCCACCGAGTCTGCGAAGGATCAAGCGGGAGGGAAGAAGGAAGTGAACTTGCTTTTTAATTTTGCGACTAGCTCGCTTGATCCGAATGTTGATACTAGTTATGTGTCGCTTAGGGCTGGCATCACTGAGACATTGGTGCATCTCAATGATAAGGATTTGACCATCGAACCTTGGCTGGCGAAGAGCTGGGATAGCAAGGATGGTCAATTATGGAATTTTGAGTTAAGGGAGGGTGTGACGTTTCAGAATGGAAAGCCGATGGATGGCAAAGCGGTGAAGGCTTCCTTGGAGAGGGCGATGAAAGATAGTCCGGCGATCAAGAATGCTTTGCGCATTGAGTCGATTGAAGCGGACGGGAATGCGCTGACCATTAAGACGGAGGTTCCTTTTCCTGAGTTTCCTTCTGAATTGGTTCATCCAAATACATCGATTATTGATGTGAAGGAGAGTGACTATATAAACAAGCCGATAGGAACCGGGCCATTTGCCGTTTCGAAATTCATACCAGGTACGGCTGTTGATTTAATGCGGTATGAGTCTTACTGGGATGGAGCCGCAAAGCTTGAGAGAGCCAGGTTTTCGTTTAATGAAGATGCCAATGCTCGGTCTCTTGCCCTTGAATCGGGAGACGCTGATATTGTTTTCCGTCCGGAAGTGGAAAGCCTGGAAAATTTAGAGGCGAAAGATGGTGTGAAGGTTGAATCGACATCGACTTTCCGCGTACATCAAATGACGATGAATTTGGAACGTAAAGCATTGCAGGACATACACGTCCGGAAGGCGGTTGATGCCTTGATCGATCGTCCATCCATTGCGGAAACGATTTTACATGGTCATGCTGAAGTGGCGACGGGGCCATTCCCATCCACTTTCTCTTTTGCCCCGGATTATCCGAAAAAAGCGAATGGAATGGAAGCCGCTAAGGCGTTTCTTGATCAGGCGGGATATAAGAAAGTGGATGGTGTCATGCAAAAAGACGGTAAACCGTTAACGTTTACACTGCTTACATACAGTTCACGTGCCGACCTGCCGTTAATTGCCCAAGTTTTTCAATCGGATGCCGGTCAGTTGGGGATTGATGTGAATATCAAGCAAATAGAAATCCCTGAAGAGTATATGGCTTCCAATCGCGATTGGGATTTAACGACCTACAGCAATTTAACGGCTCCGAGAGGGGATGCCGGTTATTATTTAAATGCTACTTATCATCCAAAGGGTGCCTTGAACTTCAGTGGGGCTGATGATGATCGCCTGACGTCCCTGATTGATGAGCTGAACGTGACGGTCGGGCAGGAGGAGCGCTCGGATTTAGCTGAGGAGATTGCGATGTATGTGGATGAACAAGTGTATAATTCATTCATTTTACATCCGAATACACTTGTTGCTTATGATGCCGATAAAGTTAAAAACTGGATCACTTCGAGAAGCGAATACTACATGCTGACGAATGAATTGGATGTGAAGTGAATGTTTCGCATCTTAGTCCGCCGGTTCATTGAGGTAGCGATTTTTGTTCTTGTAATTACATTCATTTCTTTCCTTTTTGTTCGGCTTGCTCCTGGCGACCCGGTTCTCTCGATACTTCAAGTGGATGATGTATCGGTCACAAACGAGCAAGTCAATGAGCTTCGTGAAGAATTAGGGTTCAATGATCCGCTGGTCGTGCAGTATGGCAATTGGTTTGCGGACTTTATACGATTGGATTTCGGGCATTCCTATCTGACGAATCAGCCTGTGATGGAAATGATCATGAGCGGGCTGCCTGCAACACTTGAGCTGGCGGTTGGTGCATTGCTTGTCATGCTTGGTATAGCGATTCCGTTAGGTTCGCTTGCTGCCTTGTACAGGGGGAGCTGGATCGATCAATTCAGCCGGGCTGTTTCTTTATTGGGGGCAGCCATTCCTAGCTTTTGGCTGGGGCTGCTTTTGATAGATTTATTTGCGGTACGATGGGGAGCCCTTCCAACGATGGGCAGGGACGGGTTTCGTTCTTTGATTCTGCCGTCGGTCACGCTGGGGCTGGCCATTACAAGTGTGTACGTCCGTTTGCTGCGTTCGAGCCTGATAGATTCCCTCAGTCATGATTTCATCAGGGCTGCCCGATCTAGGGGGATTTCAGAGATGCGGATATTCTTTGCCCATGCATTTCGTTATAGCTTGCCCCCGGTCATTACCGTTTTCGGGGTCAGCCTTGGCAGCCTGATCGGCGGTGTAGTCGTGATCGAAGTGATTTTTGCCTATCCAGGCATAGGTAAGATGGTCGTGGACTCGATTCGGTCGCGGGATTATCCAGTCATCCAAGGGTACCTGCTGGTCATGGCCATCATTGTATTCATGGTTAATAGTGCCGTGGATTTATCTTATCGCTATTTAAATCCGGAGCTAAGACTGAAGGAAAGGAAGCATGGAAAATGGAGTTAGTTATCAAAGGAAAATCCAAAAGGCGCTGGAGAATGACCGTCCTATTTACGGTGATGGCGACAATCCTTGCCGTTGCGGCTTACACCTTTCTTATTGTGAAACATGATCCGGCACTGGTCAATCTGGAAGAAAGGCTATGGCCGGCGAGCATGGAACATCCGTTAGGGACGGATCATCTAGGGCGTGATGTATTGACGCGCCTTCTGCTTGGTGCACAGCTGACGGTTGGCTACGGCCTCTTATCTTTGTTTGCCGCAGTTATCATCGGCGTCCCGTTCGGGATGATTGCCGGTTTTAAAGGAGGTCTGATCGATCGGGTCTTCATGCGCATTGCCGATGCGTTTCTCGCCTTCCCAGATACGATCGTTGCCATTGTTCTTAGCGGTTTATTAGGACCGGGAATCGAAAATCTCCTGTTGGCGATCGTTCTGGTGAAATGGGTGAATTATGCCCGGCTTGTGCGAAGTACGGTGATCACCGAACGTCAGAAGGAATATGTCACAGTTGCTAAAATCAATGGATTAAGTTCATTTGGGATCATGCGGAAGCATCTATTTCCGCACCTTATCGGGAATGTGCTTGTCCTTTCTAGCCTCGATTTAGGAAAAATCATTTTGCTCATATCTTCCTTATCATATATCGGGCTCGGTGCGCAGCCGCCGGCACCGGAGTGGGGAGCCATGCTGAATGATGCCCGTCCATACTTTCAATCCAATATGTTGCTGATGATTTACCCAGGGCTCGCCATCGTATTTGTCGTCCTTCTAACCAACATGCTCGGTGATTATTTGCGCGATGCATTCGATGTGAAAAAGGAGGTGGGATCATGAGCATTTTATCCGTGAGGCAGCTGCATATCATGGGAAAGCAAAATCATATCGTCAAGAATCTTTCATTAGATGTGCAGGAGGGTGAGTGGTTCGCACTTGTCGGACAAAGCGGGAGCGGCAAAAGCATGACGGCCATGGCAATATGTCAGCTGTTTGCACCCAATCTTCAAGCGAAGGGGGAAATATGGTATGGGGAAAAGAATTTATTAACCCTATCTTCCTCAGAAATCAGGAAGGTTCGCGGAAAGCGCCTGGCCTATATTTTTCAAGATTACCAGGGTTCATTCACCCCGTTCCTTACCATCGGTCAGCATTTCGACGAATATCAGCGAACACATTTGAACCTTTCCAAAAAGGCAAGGAGGCAGCAAGCGGTCAATGCGCTCATATCGGTGGGACTGAATGAAGATATCTACGGCAGATACGCTTTTCAATTAAGCGGCGGTCAGCTTCAACGCGTATCCATTTCAATAGCCCTGCTGCTTGAACCTGATATCTTGATAGCGGATGAACCGACCACAGCCTTAGACAGTGTATCTTCCTTTAAGGTTTTACAGCTGTTATCAAAGCTCCAAAAAGAAACCGGATGTGCAATCTTGTTCATTACGCATGATTTACGTCATGTCAGGAAGTATGCGGACCGCATTGCAGTCATGAAAGACGGGGCCATCATAGAGACCGGTGATAAAAATCAGGTATTGAATCATCCGCAGCACGCTTATACGAATGAACTGATTCAATCATCGCCATCATTGAGGAGAATTCCATTTAAGCTTGAAGGAGTGTCAGGATGAGTTTATTAGACGTGCGAAATGTCCATAAAAGCTATGATAACGGAGTGGAAATACTAAGGAACGTGAATTTCAGCATGGAAAGGAAGGAATGCCTCGGGTTAGTGGGGGAGAGCGGCTGCGGAAAAAGCACACTGGCAAGACTCATCCTTCAGATTGAATCTTTTGACAAGGGCAGCATCCTATTTGAAGGAACCGAGCTGCAAAACAAAAGCGAACGCAGTTTAAAACCGTATCGCAAGAACATCCAGGCCGTTTTGCAAAATCCTGCATCGGCTTTGAATCCAAAACTAAGGATAAAGGATTCACTAATGGATCCATATCTTCAATTTGGCAGCCAGGTCAATTTGAAATATTTTACGTATACAAGTGAAGTGAACTTTATCGGACAGCTCCTGGAAACGGTGGAGCTTCCAAGGAGTTTTGCTGAACGTTATCCGCATGAGCTAAGCGGCGGACAAAAGCAGCGGGTGACCATTGCGCGTGCAATCAGCATCGAACCGGCCCTCATTATATTGGATGAACCGGCTTCAAGCCTGGACGTGCTGTCCCAAGCGGCGGTGCTGAAATTGTTAGGCGGGCTGCGGGAGACTTTGGACACTTCCTACCTTTTTATTTCTCATGATCTATCGGCTGTACAGGAGATGAGCCAACGGATCATGGTGATGAAAGGGGGTGTTATTGTGGATTCTTTCGAGAAAGAACGGCTTTTTTGCAGCGATCGCCATTCATACACAAAAGAACTGATTTCGATGTTTGAATAATGAAGTTGTGTTTATTTGAGTTTTAAATCGCAATGATTTCGATTAAGTTTAATGCTTAAGGAGGAAGTAAGGTGGCATGTTAGGAATTCGGGAGAACGATTGCGGATTCTTTCATCATCAATTCAACCATTTTATTACACATTTAAATAGTGGCACCATATAACGAGTTGCTTTCGGCAATTCGTTTTTTTAGGTAAAAAAATGAATTCCAATAAACTTACTTGACATTATAAGCTTATGAAAATATAATTACTTACATAAAGTAACCAACAAAAAGGAGAATTCATACATGAATAAAAATGATGCAGGTCAAGTTTTTTTAAGGGTGATTTTAGGTCTTACTTTTTTCATTCACGGCGTTTCAAAGTTTCAAGGGGGCATAGGAAATACAGCGGGATTTTTCAATAGCCTTGGCATTCCTGGCTTCATGGCATACATCGTTGCAGGAATCGAATTGATTGGAGGACTTGCGGTTATACTGGGTTTGGGAACACGATTCGTATCCGTCCTATTTGCGGTCATTATGGCGGGGGCGATTTTCACGGCTAAATTACCTGCCGGTTTTCTTGGAAACGGGCAAGCGGCGGGTTACGAACTGGACTTGGCACTGCTTGCCATGTCTGTCTATCTAGCGTGTGCAAACCGCACGGTTCTTTCTTTGGATTATGTGATTTTCAATAAAAAAGGGAAGTGACAATATGGATAAAAATTTTCATCAAAAACCAATTACATTTGTTGGCGAAGTGAGTATTAATGTTTTGGATTTGAATAAGGCCATTCTGTTTTATCAAGAAATCATCGGTCTTCAAGTATTGAAGAAAACCGACCGGAAAGCTGTTTTGACGACAGACGGAAAAACCCCGTTGCTGACACTTGAGCAGCCTGCGGATGTGATTCCGAAAGAAGGGCGGACGACGGGCTTATATCACTTTGCCCTGTTGCTGCCTACCCGTGCCGACTTATCGATTTTTTTACGCCATTTACTTCAAACGAAATATCCATTTGGAGCGGCGGATCATGAAGTGAGTGAAGCGCTGTACATCACCGATCCGGATGGAAATGGCATCGAAGTATACTCTGACCGGCCATCAGCTGATTGGAGATGGGCAGGCGGGGAGGTCGAAATGGGCACGGATCCGTTGGATGGGAATGACCTGCTGAAAGAAAGCGATGGTGAGTGGAGCAAACTGCCTGCTGGTACCTTGATGGGGCATATACATCTGCATGTAGCGGATTTACGGAAAACGGAGGAGTTTTACATGCAAGGTCTTGGGTTTAGCGTCGTGAATCGATATGGAGGAGCGCTCTTTACTTCAACCGGCGGATATCATCATCACATCGGATTGAACACATGGAATGGCGTTGGTGCCCCTGCCCCGAAGGAAAATAGTGTGGGGCTAAACTGGTATACACTCGTTTATGCAGATGAAGAAGCGAGAAACAAAGTAACGGAGCAACTGGAAGGAATCGGGGCTGTCGTCACGAAAAAAGAAGGGTTTTTCGCTGTAACAGATCCATCAGGCAATGAGATTCATTTAATCGTCTAAATATTATAATCAGAAAGCAATGGTGAGAGGATAATGGGATTCTTAAGCAGATTATTTGGAAATAAAGAAGCCGCGGCAGAAGAGAATGGGAAAAGGACAAAAGTATTATTCGTGAAAGTGAACGATCGTCCAGCAGATCAGGCAATCAGCTCGAAAATGTATGACACATTCTTACAAACATATAAAGAGACACACCGTGCGGATGAAGTGACCGAGCTGGATTTATTTAAAGAAGAGCTTCCTTACTACGGAAATACGGCGATTACCGGACTATATAAACGCAACCAAGGTCTTGAACTGACAGCTGAAGAGGAATATGCCGCAAAACTGGTTGACCAATATTTAAATCAATTCATGGCCATGGATAAAGTGGTATTCGCTTTCCCTCTATGGAACTCAACGGTTCCTGCACCGTTAATTACCTATCTTTCTTATTTGGCACAAGCAGGAATAATGTTCAATTATACGGCGGAAGGTCCTGTCGGGTATGCTGGAGATAAAAAAGTCATGCTATTGAATGCCCGCGGTTCTGATTATGCAATAGAAGGAATGGCTTCCGCTGAAATGGCCGTGAGTTTAGTGAAAAATATCATTAGTCTATGGGGAATCAAGAATCCGGAGACCGTGGTCATTGAAGGCCATAATCAGTATCCGGATCGGTCACAAAAAATCATCGCGGATGGTTTGGAAAACGTTGCAAAAGCGGCTGAAGCATTCTGATTGCAAAGTGAAAAGAATAGCAGGCAAAGAAAGGCCTCCATATCAATGGGGGCCTTTAGACTTTGCCTGCAGTTTTTTATTTGAAAAACATTTCAGCTGATTTCAGAAATCCGCTCCCTTTCCGTAGACTGTCTGCCAAGCCGCATCAAAGCAAGCGTCTGCGGGGTCTCGGCTAGCCAGTTATTCGGCAGGAGTGTCGCAAATTTCTTCAATGAGGGTTAATCCCATATAAATGAATATAAAATCATGGAGTATAACCAACGCTTTTTTTAAATTCATTGTAATCATTTCCTCGTTAAATTCTTGTTAGGGATTCGAAATGTGACCAACCTACAGTTTTTATAAAAAACATGCCATTTGATTGGAGCGGGTGTACGAGACTCCTGCGGGAAAAGCGAGTCCAAGGGAGACCCCACAGGCGCAAGGAGCGCCGAGGAGGCTCCCGGACCGCCCGCGGAAAGCGAGTGCCTGGAGTGGAGATCAACTTCCTAAACCCGCTCCCCTTCCGCCGATAAACTGAAGGCCCTCCATACTAATGGGGGCCTCCTTTGTGCAGGGATGGTGTTATTTGTTATTTGACCTGATACTTTTTCAAACGGTATTGAAGGCTTTGGCGGCTAATATTCAGGGTCTTGGCTGCTTGGGAGATATTCATGCCATGTTCCTTCAATATCTTCTCCAAGTATTGCTTTTCAGTATTGGCGATATAATCATCAAGAGATAAGGTCGAATCCTGTAAATCTCTATTTGCATGAGTCTCTTTTCTTCCGGGATGAATGTCTTCCAAATGGGCTTTCTTCCTAAATAGAGCCGGAAGGTGGGTGATGGCAATCTTTGTATCGCCAGGTTCCATTAAATTCATGGCCCCCTCAATGATATGTTCAAGTTCCCTTACGTTCCCGGGCCAGTCGTAATCATAAAAAAGCGAGTAGACTTCTTCGCTGATTCCTTCTATATTCAATTCGAACAGCGCATTGAATTTCTCGATGAAGGATTGAGCCAGCAAAGGAATATCCTCTTTCCGTTCACGAAGAGGCGGGATGAATAACGAAACGACACTTAATCGGTAGTATAAATCCTTTCGTAAATGGTCATTTGAAATGGCATCTATCGGATCTTCATTTATCGTTGCAATGACCCTAACGTCAATTTGTTTATCCTTAGTATCCCCAACGCGGCGAATCGTCCTTTCTTGAAGGGCCCGTAATAATTTCGCTTGCATGTTCGGATTTAATGAGTTGATTTCATCTAGCAGGATGGTACCGCCCTGTGCCTGTTCGAATAATCCAGGCCGTTCGATCGATCCGGTGAAGGCGCCTTTCTTTGTGCCGAAGAGTATTCCTTCAATTAGACTGTCTGGCAGGGCAGCACAGTTTTGGCTGATGAAAGGTTGTGTCGAACGGCTGCTGCCATTATGGATGCTTTGGGCGAAGAGCTCTTTTCCGGTGCCCGTTTCCCCAACGATGAGGATGGAGGATGCCGTCCTGGTCGAGCGCTTGCACTTTTCTATCACTTCCAGGAAATTTTCACTCGTTCCGATGATGCTGTCAAAGGTGTATTTGGTATCGCCCTTATTCAATATATTATCTTTAATGATTCTTTCCAGATTCGTTATATCCTTTGCCACTTCAATGGCCCCGATGATATTTTGCTTTTGATCTAAAATCGGAAACGTATTATTGATTGTTGTAATTTCCTGACCAAGATTATTGAAGTAAGTCTGCTTCGAGTTCTCGGTTGTCTTCCCCGAATGAAGTGCCCTTATTAATGTACTCTCCGTTTCTTCCTTGAATTTAAAGATTTCGTGAATCTTCTTCCCTAACACTTCTTCTGAATCCATTCCTTCGATTTCTGCCATTTTCTTGTTATATACAATCGTCCGCCCCTTTATATCGATTATATGTATCCCTGTATCGATTACATCCACAAGCGAATAAAGGATGGATTGGAAACCATCTATTTTAATGATTTGATCTAAATTCATGAATGCCTCCCGTTTTTCTTCTTTTCTTAGAGCTATTGTAGAGGAATTGAAGCAAAGGCGCAAATAATATTTGCACAGCAAGATTATTTTGCATTGAAGTGCAAAAATATTTTGCGGAAAAAGTGCGAAAATGCTGTTTTTTATGGTTTTTCTAGTTGGCATGAAATTTGCATTAATAAAAAGTGTAAGGTTTAAGCGACAAAAATAGGATTAGAACAAAAAATAATGGCATACTATGTCAATTTTGCCCTTAAAGTGCTGAATTTCATTGCATTTTTCAAGAAAAAACATTATTTTTTCGAAAAAATGAAAAGTTGGCACGGAACTTGCTTGTTTAATTAAGGGAGAAGTAAAAACATAAACTTAGGGAGATGAGACATAATGGTCCAAACATATAAACACGAACCATTTACTAATTTTAAAATCGAAGAAAACAATAAAGCTTTTCAAGCGGCATTGAATGATGTAGCTAATGATCTAGGGAAGAAATATCCGCTGATCATTAATGGTGAAAGAGTGTTTACTGATGAAGTCATTACCTCTGTAAACCCAGCAAATAAAGAAGAAGTTATCGGAACCGTATCCAAAGCGAATAAAGATCTTGCAGAGCAAGCGATGCAAGCGGCAGATAAGACATTCCAAACTTGGAGAAAAACGAAAGCGGAAGTGCGCGCAAACATTTTATTCAGGGCTGCAGCGATCGTTCGCAGAAGAAAACACTATTTCTCGGCTCTATTGGTTAAAGAAGCAGGGAAGCCTTGGAATGAGGCGGATGCAGATACAGCGGAAGCGATCGACTTCATGGAATACTATGCACGTCAAATGCTGAAGCTTAAAGACGGCATGCCAGTGGAAAGCCGTCCGATTGAACACAATGCTTTCAGTTATATTCCGCTTGGTGTCGGTGTCATCATCTCACCTTGGAACTTCCCGTTTGCGATCATGGCAGGCATGACGACGGCTGCTCTTGTTTCAGGTAATACGGTCCTATTGAAACCGGCCAGTACAACACCGGTCATTGCAGCTAAATTCATCGAAGTGCTGGAAGAAGCGGGCATGCCTGCAGGAGTTGTGAACTTCATTCCAGGAAGCGGTGCCGAAGTAGGCGATTATTTGGTAGATCATCCTCGTACACGTTTCATCAGCTTTACCGGATCTCGTGATGTCGGTATCCGTATTTATGAGCGTGCGGCAAAAGTACATGAAGGCCAAATCTGGTTAAAACGTGTCATCGCTGAAATGGGCGGTAAAGATACGATCGTTGTTGATAAAGAGGCTGATCTGGAATTGGCGGCACAATCAATCGTCGCTTCTGCATTCGGATTCTCCGGTCAAAAATGTTCTGCTTGTTCACGTGCTGTCATAGTGGAAGATGTATATGACCAAGTCTTGAATCGTGCCATTGAATTAACGAAAGAAAAAACGATCGGGGAACCAACAGATCTAAACAACTTCATGGGTCCGGTCATCGATCAAGCAGCTTTCGATAAAGTCATGAGCTACGTTGAAATCGGTAAAGAAGAAGGGAAAATTGTTACAGGGGGAGAAGGAGACAATTCAAAAGGTTTCTTCATCCAGCCAACTATCATTGCCGATGTGGATGAGAACGCACGTGTCATGAAAGAAGAGATTTTCGGACCGGTTGTTGCATTCTGTAAGGCAAAAGATTTCAATCATGCAATCGAGATTGCCAATAACACGGATTATGGATTAACGGGAGCAGTCATTTCTAACAACATTGAGCATATCGAACAAGCGCGTGAGGATTTCCACGTAGGTAACTTGTACTTCAATCGCGGCTGTACTGGTGCCATTGTAGGATACCAGCCATTTGGCGGATTCAATATGTCAGGTACGGATTCAAAAGCGGGCGGTCCTGATTATTTAGTTCTTCATCTTCAAGGTAAAACAACATCTGAAACGCTATAAATTTTAGGGGGAATCAACATGACAACTTTAACGGAAAAATTAATCGAGCAAACTGAACAATATGGTGCAAACAATTATAATCCACTTCCAATCGTCATTTCGAAGGCAGAAGGAGTTTGGGTGGAAGATCCTGAAGGCAACAAATATATGGATATGCTTAGTGCCTATTCAGCAGTGAACCAAGGCCACAGGCATCCGAAAATCATCGATGAATTAAAAAAACAAGCGGATCGTGTAACATTGACATCCCGTGCATTCCATAGTGATAAATTAGGACCATGGTATGAAATGGTTTCACGCATTACGCAAAAAGACATGGCTCTGCCTATGAATACAGGTGCTGAAGCCGTTGAAACAGCCATCAAAGCTGTTAGACGCTGGGGCTATGATGTTAAGGGAATCGCAGAAAACCAAGCTGAAATCATTGCTTGTATCGGGAACTTCCATGGCCGTACGATGGCAGCCGTGTCCTTGTCATCCGATGATGAATATAGAAGGGGCTTTGGACCGATGCTGCCAGGGATCAAGCTTATCCCTTACGGCGATCTTGATGCATTGAAAGAAGCGATTACACCGCAAACGGCTGGATTTTTAATCGAACCGATTCAAGGTGAAGCGGGAATCATCATTCCGCCACAAGGATTCTTAAAAGAAGCTTACGACTTATGTAAAGAAAATAATGTCTTATTCGTTTCTGATGAAATTCAGTCAGGACTTGGACGTTCAGGAAAAATGTTCGCCTCTGACTGGGATGGAGTAGTTCCCGATATGTACATTTTAGGTAAAGCGCTTGGCGGCGGGGTTTTCCCAATCTCTTGCGTAGCTGCGAACCGTGAAATCCTTGGCGTATTCAATCCTGGTTCCCATGGTTCTACATTCGGCGGCAATCCATTGGCATGTGCGGTTTCCATCGCTTCATTGGAAGTCCTTGAAGAAGAGAAGCTTGCGGAACGTTCATTGGAGCTTGGGCAATACTTTATGGATCGTTTAAAAGAAATCAAGAATCCAATGATTAAAGATATCCGCGGCCGAGGCTTATTCATCGGAGTCGAATTAACAGAAGCAGCACGACCTTATTGTGAGCAGCTTAAAGAAGAAAAACTGCTATGTAAAGAAACACATGATACAGTTATCCGTTTTGCTCCGCCATTAGTGATTACTAAAGAAGACTTGGATTGGGCAATCGAACGCATCAAAAAAGTTTTATCCTAATATACCTATGAGGTGAATTCCATTGAGTACAACAATCAAAGAAGAAAAAGAAACTGCCAGCTTGCTTGATTCAACACAGGTCGTAATCAAGGAGGCGCTGAATAAGCTTGGCTATTCTGAAGAAGTGTTCGAGCTTTTGAAGGAACCTCTACGGATGCTTACCGTCCGGATTCCAATTAAGATGGATGACAATTCGACGAAGATTTTCACTGGATACCGTGCCCAGCACAACGATGCTGTCGGTCCGACGAAAGGCGGAATCCGTTTTCATCCTGAAGTCGATGAGGAAGAAGTCAAGGCACTTTCAATGTGGATGAGTTTGAAATGCGGAATCGTGAATCTGCCATATGGCGGAGGAAAAGGCGGCATCATCTGTGATCCGCGCCAAATGTCAATCGGTGAATTGGAAAGGCTTAGCCGTGGATACGTTCGGGCAATCAGCCAAATAGTGGGGCCGACTAAAGATATCCCGGCCCCGGATGTTTATACGAATTCACAAATCATGGCATGGATGATGGACGAGTACAGTAGAATAAGAGAACACGATTCTCCAGGTTTCATTACAGGTAAGCCACTGGTACTGGGCGGTTCACACGGCAGGGAAAAGGCGACTGCACAAGGTGTCACCATCTGTATCGAGGAAGCGGCAAAGCGTAAGGGCATAGAATTGAAAGGTGCACGCATCATCGTCCAAGGGTTTGGGAATGCAGGAAGCTTTTTGGCCAAATTCATGCATGATGCAGGTGCGAAAGTGATTGGCATATCGGACGCATATGGTGCCATCTATAAACCTGAGGGTCTGGATATCGATTACTTACTTGATAAAAGGGATAGCTTTGGAACGGTAACGACACTATTCGATCATACGATCACCAACCAGGAGCTTCTGGAACAAGACTGTGATATTTTAGTGCCTGCTGCCATTTCCAATCAAATCACCAAAGAAAATGCACATCTTATCAAAGCCCAAATTGTCGTCGAGGCCGCGAATGGACCTACCACATTGGAGGCAACCAAGATCTTGACGGAACGCAATGTGCTTCTCGTACCTGATGTATTGGCAAGTTCAGGCGGTGTGACAGTTTCTTACTTCGAATGGGTTCAAAATAATCAAGGTTATTATTGGGAAGATGAAGAGGTCCAAACCAAATTAAAAGCGTTATTGGTCAACTCATTTAATCAAATATATGAAATGTCCGAGACGAGAAAAGTGGATATGAGGCTGGCAGCGTATATGGTGGGTGTCAGAAAAATGGCTGAAGCCTCGATATTCCGCGGCTGGGTATAAGCTATAGTCTAATAATGGGGAGTGGAGGAGTGATTCCGTGTTAAAACCGATTCATACCATCGAGTGTGCTCAAGATGGGACCGTCGAACAAGTTTACGTTCAAAAGGATTCCTATGTTTATGAATGGGAAAGGCTCTTTTTAGTGAAGACGGAAGATGGGAAATTGATTGATGTTTCAATAGGTGCCAGTGGTCACATTACTGAAATTAATGTTTCGGCAGGGGATCCTATTAATAGAAAGCTTCCTTTAGCTTTGCTCCAAGACGATTTTGTTATAACTGGCTCTGATTGATTATAGGAAAGAGGGTGTTCCAAAGGCGGAAGCGATTTCTGCTTTGGGATGCTCTTTTTTTTGTTGTGATCATTTATAAGGCGGTGACAAAGCCAGGAAAAAGTTTGAAAAGAAAACCCGATGAGGGCTCGATCGTGGTGAGAAGAACATGAAGGACAATCCCACTTACGAAGATTCATCCCACACTTCAATCAGATCGTAAGGTCGATAAGTGGTGGGTAGTTCAACCATGCTGTTCGAAAGATTTTGGAATAGATTAAATGAGTGGCCCGGTCTACCTGGGAAAAGGAAAAAAGAACTAGATTAACATAAGGACTTTTAACCAAGATAAATACATGCTCCTTCGCTGACCATACGTCATAACAGGGTATGGTTCCGCGAAGGTATTTTTGATTTGGAAGGGCATATTGTCTTATTCCCGTTCATAAACTTTTACAAGCCAATACCAAGGCAAGAAAGGAGTGGATCATGGTTGCTCGAAACCGGTTGACTCTATCCGTGTGTGCTTTCTAGGAATTTAAGCCCACGGCTAGAAGCTAGTATGTTAAACTACAAATTGAGATTTTGACATCAAATAAGTGGCGTTTTTTCTGAATCCATCCAAAATCACAATAAAAAATTCAGAATTCCGCTGTTTAAAAGAGGGGAGTTAATCAGAGTATGAGAATCTCAGAATTAAAGAGGAAAGCCCTTCAGTCGTTGGGAGGTAAATGGGGAGTAACTGTTTCGCTTATGTTGCTGTTGTTCTTGATCAACCTCATTTTTCCTTTAATTGTCGAAGTGATCGGAAGCGGTGGGTTTTCAGAATGGCTCATGCAGGAAGACACACCGTTATGGTCCGATATCTTCAGCATGGTCTTTTCCATTGCCTTAATCCCGCTTACCATTTCAACCACTTGGTTCTACCTGAATTTAGTTAGGGAAGGGAATCCTGGCATTCCAGAAGTGTTCGCAATCTATAAAGATGGAAAAACCTCTTTCAAGCTTATTGGGGCATCCATCTTACAAGCAATTTTCATTTTTTTATGGTCATTATTATTAATCATTCCGGGTATCATCAAGGCCATCGCTTATTCGCAGCAGTTTTTCCTATTGAAGGATCATCCTGAATACACGGTGCTTGAAGCTATTACAGAAAGCAAAAAAAGAATGAAGGGCTTGAAATGGAAGTATTTCCTTATGCACCTGAGCTTCATCGGGTGGGGCATCCTTTGCATGTTCACGCTGGGAATTGGTTTACTATGGTTGATTCCTTATGCAGGAACAACAACGGCTGCATTCTATGAAGAATTGATTGTGCCCCAAGAGGATATTGACGATGATCAACAAATAGAGGGATAAAAGACTAACCGATAGCAAAAGGCTATCGGTTTAAATTTATAGACAAAAGTGGTTTTACCTAAAATTTCAAAACATAGTTGATTGGAACGGAAGGTGCGAGACTCCTGCGGGAAAAGCGCGTCGAGGAGGCTCCCGGACCGCCCGCGGAAAGCGAGTGCCTGGAGTGGAAATCGACGTTCGAGGTTTTATAAACCCTCATAAAAACTGAAACAAACTTGATTTTCATCGATTTTGTCTAAAGTCTGCAATCGGTAGCAAAAGGCTATCGGTTTTTTATTCCCGATTCTCCTTAAAAAGGTTAAATTGTTCATTTTGCCTGGTGTATAATAGAATATTGAGAATGCCATTTAGGGGGATTACATAGTGAGTGGGTATAATATTGCGGATCTGGTATACCAATTGCTTTGCCTTTTATTTCTAATCCTGATCATCGTTGGGACCGTATCCCTTTTCCGTTCCATCAAGCACCGTAAAACCAGACTGGATATCATGGAAAAGAAAATGGATGATTTGCATGAACTGATTAAAAGGGGAAAAAATTGACGGCGGCATCGTGCAGGCGTTCAAGCTGCAGGTAAACTCGAAGAAAAGCGAGTTTGCCTGCAGTTTTTTTATTTAAACAGCTTGATTTCAGAAATAATATTTAATCCTATATAAAAGTGTGAAAAAGTCTAGCCTTATTTTAAATCAGGGTTATCACCTGTGATAGCTTTATGGGCATTCGGCAGGAAACCATTCCGAACCCTATGTTGTCGCAGTTTTTATTAATTGAAAAACTTTCCAGTTGATTTGAACGGAAGGTACGAGACTCCTGCGGGAAAAGCGTGTCCAAGGGAGACCCCACAGGCGCCAAGAGCGCCGAGGAGGCTCCCGGACCGCCCGCGGAAAGCGAGTGCCTGGAGTGGAAAGCAACGTGATCAACAAACTCCGGCAATTATAAAATAATTTATACTGAAATAACTTAGTGGAAAGCACTGTCTCCAAATTTAAAAAAAGAGGAGTAGATTTTAGCATCAATTGAGAGACATAAAAAAATAGAAAAAGAAAGGGAATTGTAAAAAATAAGCAGTTTTACATAGGGGTGTCGGGATTGTGGGGCAAATTTCATGTAAGGCCGCTGGTATGGAAGATGCATGGTTTGTTGCATTCTTTTACCCTATAATGGAATAGATGTGTATTTAAGGATTTGGTGAAAAAGTCTATCAGGAATGCTCGACCCTATAACAAATCGACGGAGTTGGAGAATGCTTAACATTCGTCCTTTTGTTAGGTAACTTTTGAGAAGTGGGAGGAGTCGGTATCATGAAAGAAGTTATTGCAGTAAAAGAAATTACTAGGTTTAAAACAAGGACGGAGGAATTTAGCCCGTACGCTTGGTGTAAAAGGATGTTAGAAAATGACCCTGTGAGTTATCACGAAGGAACGGATACATGGAATGTCTTTAAATATGAAGATGTGAAGCGGGTTCTCAGTGATTATAAACATTTTTCAAGTGTTCGGAAACGGACCACGATATCGGTTGGAACGGATAGTGAGGAAGGTTCTGTGCCTGAAAAAATCCAAATCACTGAATCGGATCCACCGGATCATAGAAAACGCCGTTCACTGCTGGCAGCAGCATTCACACCTAGAAGTCTTCAAAACTGGGAACCTCGCATTCAGGAAATTGCAGATGAATTGATTGGACAAATGGATGAGGAAACGGAAATCGATATTGTGGCATCATTGGCGAGTCCGCTTCCGATCATTGTCATGGCCGATTTGATGGGCGTTCCCTCGAAAGATCGTTTATTGTTTAAGAAATGGGTGGATACCTTATTTCTTCCTTTTGATAGAGAAAAACAAGAAGAAGTAGATAAATTGAAGCAAGTGGCAGCAAAAGAATACTATCAGTATTTGTATCCGATTGTTGTGCAAAAACGATTGAACCCGGCGGATGATATCATCTCAGATCTATTGAAGTCAGAAGTGGATGGGGAAATGTTTACGGATGATGAGGTCGTCCGGACGACCATGCTGATTTTAGGTGCAGGAGTCGAGACAACCAGTCATTTATTGGCCAATAGCTTTTATTCGCTGCTATATGATGACAAAGAAGTTTATCAAGAGTTACATGAAAACCTGGATTTAGTTCCGCAGGCGGTCGAAGAAATGCTCCGTTTCCGATTCAATCTTATTAAATTGGATCGCACTGTAAAGGAAGATAACGATCTATTGGGAGTGGAATTGAAAGAAGGGGATAATGTGGTCGTTTGGATGAGTGCAGCTAATATGGACGAAGAGATGTTTGAAGACCCCTTCACACTTAATATCCACCGCCCTAATAATAAGAAACATCTCACATTCGGTAATGGTCCTCATTTCTGTCTCGGAGCGCCGCTTGCCAGGCTGGAAGCGAAGATTGCGCTTACTGCATTCCTGAAGAAATTCAAGCATATTGAAGCGGTGCCATCTTTCCAGTTAGAAGAGAATCTTACCGATTCAGCGACAGGGCAAACTTTGACCTCACTGCCGCTTAAGGCAAGCCGCATGTAAAAAACGAAAAACCTTGTGCCTAACCTGCATAAGGTTTTTTTTCTTTTTGCATGTTGAATGGTATGCGTTAAATAGGTTCCTGCCGCTCCTTGAAACGTTCGGCAGGAAATCTTATAGTAACCTGAAGTTGAGGTGGCAATGACGAATAGAGTAGTATGATAAAGTAGAAAATTTTGTGCCCAGGCATGATCCCCGAATTAGGTTGGCGGGCGATGAAGCAATTACCCCCACCATACAATGAAGAAGATATGATAAAATAGAAATTTCCAGATGAAACAGTTTTAATAAGTGAAAGGATGTTATCATGAAATTAAAGCAGCAATTAACCATTGCCTTTATAATAAGTGTATTTTCTTTAATCGGGTTCAGTTTCATGGCATTTACAATAAGTGCAAATGAATACCTGAAATTTGATGAAGATGTGATTTCCTTGGTGCAGGGAATTGAGTCCCCTCTGCTGACGGACATCATGAAGTTCTTTACTTACATAGGTTCAACCGCTTCACTGATCATCCTTTCCTTGGTCATTTTGTTTTTCTTATATAGGGTTTTGAAGCATCGTTTGGAACTAGTCTTATTCACTGCAGTCATCGTGGGTTCACCTCTTCTCAATTTGATGGTTAAGCTATTCTTTCAACGCGCCCGCCCCGATTTACATCGACTCATCGATATAGGGGGATACAGTTTCCCGAGTGGACATGCCATGAATGCATTTTCTTTATACGGTATTCTTACATTTCTGCTATGGCGTCACATTACGGCTAGGTGGGCAAGGATTCTCTTGATTCTTTTCAGCATGATGATGATCCTCTCGATAGGTATTAGCCGAATATACTTGGGGGTCCATTATCCTAGTGATATCATAGCCGGGTATTTGGCAGGCGGTTGTTGGATTGCGATTTCCATCTGGTTTTTCCAAAGGTATCAAGACCGGCGGAAGAACAAAGATCGTTAATAAAGGGAGCAAGGTTATTGCAAGATAGGCAGCCGGCAGGTAACAAGCCAGCTGTTGATTCAAGAGAGTTAGGAGCGTATTAAATGGAAAACTGGATTACGGAATTCATGAATGATTTTGGGTATATGGGAATCTTTCTATTAATAGCATTGGAGAATATTTTCCCGCCGATCCCGTCTGAGGTCATTCTTACTTTTGGCGGTTACATGACGACTAAAGCGGATATGACGATTATCGGTGTCGTTATCGCTTCGACTCTAGGGTCTGTGGCAGGGGCAGTCGTCCTCTATGGAATTGGTTTACTTCTTGATGTGAAGGTCATTGAAAGGTTCGTGGAAAGATGGGGCCATATTCTTCGGTTAACGGTATCGGACGTCCATAAGGCGAATTCATGGTTTGACAAATACGGGTCATGGACCGTGTTTTTCTGCAGGCTGGTTCCGCTGATCAGAAGTTTGATCTCGATTCCAGCAGGGATGTCCCATATGAGCTTTTGGCTCTTCCTGCTTTACACAACATCCGGAACATTAATTTGGAACATCATCTTGGTGAATATCGGGGCAGCTGTTGGCTCTTCGTGGGAAGATATTGTAGGGTACATGGACATTTATTCAAACATCGTATATGCGATACTGGCCTTGCTATTAATCGCTTTCGTTATTTTGATTTTTAGAAGGAATAAAGGCAAAGTATAATCTCAGTTTAGTTGATTGGGCCGTTATCATCGGCGTTCATTCCCTAACCGAATATGACCATCAAAGGCTGTCATTGCGACAGCCTTTTTCTTATTGGAGGAAGAACACTGAACCTAGAATAAAGGGGGGGTGCTTTGGACAAAATGAATGAAACGAAAAAGGAATGAGGTTCGGTGCTATGGCTTCTTTTTTCAAACAAAAGAGACAAGTGAAGCAACGTGAAAAGAAAAAGGAAGATGAAAGTCAATCCAAAAGCAAAACGCCTGATTATATTGAAAGTTCCCTTTCTGCCAATCTGGAAATCGTGAAGAAAAAGACGGGAAAAAGTCCCGACATCATTATCCGAACGTTGAAAATCGGACTAAACCCGGAGATAAAAACAACTATTTTGTATGTGCAGGGTCTGATTGATAATCCTAGCGTTACGGATTTTATAATTGAATCAATCATGAAAAATCCCCACCTGTCAAAAAACATACTTCCACTGGAAGCAATGGAAATTATCTCTGAGGACGTGGTTTCCCTCGGTGGCGTAGAAAGGGTCACGGACTGGGAAAAGCTATTTTTGACATTATTATCAGGGGACACCATCATTTTTATTGATGAAGTAAACGTCGCCCTGGTTGCCAGTACAAGAGGAGGAGAGAAGCGCTCCATTCAGGAGCCAAGCACGCATTTGACTGTCCGGGGATCTAGGGAAGGGTTTACGGAATCGAATGGAACGAACATCGCCATGTTACGCCGCATCATCAATACCCCGGATTTATGGATAGAGTCGATGAAAATAGGCACGGTGACAAAAACGGACGTTTCCATCATGTATATAAATGGAATTGTCAAGGAAGGAATTGTCGAGGAGGTCAAGAAGCGCTTAAATCGAATTAACATCGATAGCATTCTTGAATCAGGATATATTGAACAATTGATAGAAGACCAGGTCATGACCCCATTCCCAACCCTTAACCATACAGAAAGACCGGATATGGTCGCAGGAAACCTGCTGGAAGGAAGAGTGGCGATATTCGTAAATGGAACGCCTTTTGTCTTGATCGCCCCGGCATTGTTCGTACAATTTTTCCAATCTGTCGAAGACTACTATAATCGCTTCGACATTGCTTCAGCGACACGTTTTTTACGGATCATCGTTTTCATCATCTCGATAGTCGGGCCGGCTGTCTATGTTGCAGCCACGACTTTTCATCAGGAAATGATCCCAACGAAGCTGCTGGTCATTGTAGCGGCCCAAAGGGAAACGGTTCCTTTGCCTGCCGTCGTTGAAGCGCTTCTTATGGAAATGACCTTTGAAATATTACGGGAAGCAAGTCTTCGGATGCCAAAGGCCGTTGGTTCGACGATGTCCATTGTCGGGGCATTGGTCATCGGGCAGGCGGCCGTCCAGGCTGGTATCGTATCGCCGGCAATGGTCATCATCGTCTCGATCACGGCGATTGCCAGTTTTGCAACCCCTTCTTATGCCATAGCGATTTCTGCCCGCATTGTGCGGTTCGGATTCATCATTTGTGCCGGCATGTTAGGTTTTTATGGGATGATTTTAGCCTTTATCATCCTTATTGTCCATTTATGCAGCCTGCGATCACTTGGAGTTCCTTATATGACACCGCTCGCCCCTCTGAATCCTAAAGGGCTGGGCGACACATTCTTCAGAAGACCTATATGGGCATTCAACGAAAGGCCGCAATATTTGACCAATGAAAATAATCTGATCAGGGAAGGCAATAACCAAAGACCGCTGCCTCCTGAATCGCGTGGAATGAAAACTTCTGACGGGAAAAAAGGTGAAGGCAATGAATCGTAAAAGATTAGTTCTGCTCTTGGTGATGTTGATCGCCGCCACATTCACCACAGGCTGTTGGGATAAAACAGAGTTAAATGAAATGGCCATCGTTTCGGCGGTCGGACTCGATAGAAATAAAGAAGGGAAGTTAGTGGGAACTTTCCAAATCATTAATCCAGGGAATGTTGCCGGAGCTCTTCAGGGCGGCGGCGGATCGAATCCACCCATATCCATTTATAGGGCCACGGGAGATAATGTGCTTGAATTGGATGGTAACGCTTCAATGAAAATCTCCCGAGATATGTATTTTGCCCATGCCAACCTGGTTGTCATCGGTGAGGAACTAGCAAAAGAAGAGGGCCTTAACGATATTTTCGATGCATTTGAGCGCTCACCGGAATTCAGGGCAACTACGAGGATCGTGATTGCCCGGGGTGTGAAAGCAAGGGATATTGTCGAAACGTTAACCGCAATCGATAAGGTATCAGCGGAGAAAGTCATTAGGACGATTGAAACCACTGAAAAAACCCAGGGGAAAAGTATTAGCATCAATCTCCAAGAGGTGATCAAGAATCTGCTTAGTACCGGAAAAGAACCGATAATAAGCGGTTTTACCGTGAGAGGAAACACGGGTAAAGAGGATAAAATGGAGAATACCATGTCCTCGGATATTGAGGCGAACCCTAATGCAGCAGGGATAGGTGTTTTTAAAGATGGCAAATTGATTGACTGGCTGGATGGTGATAAGGCAATAGGATCAATGTGGGTATTGGATAGAATCGAAAATGTCCATTTATACCTTGATTGGGAGGGTAAAAAAAACGCAGTCACCTATTCAGTCATTCGCCAAAAAACCAACATCGGGGTAAAATTGGTAAACGGGAAACCGAAAATATCGATAAAGGTCCGTGCAGAGGGAGATATCCGGGAAGCGAATGTTCCTTTGAATCTAACCGATATGCATGTTCTGATAGATATTGAAAGGAAGTTAGCGAAAGACTTGAAGAAGGAGATGGAAGACGCAATCGTTCGGGCACAAAAAAATAAATCCGATATTTTTGGCTTTGGGGAGCTCATGCACGAATCCCATCCGAAAGAATGGAAGAAACTAGAGAAAAACTGGGACGACGAAACTTTTCCTAAACTGGAAGTTGATGTGCAGGTAGAAACTTTCATTCGCCGTACCGGATTACGTAATAAGCCATTTCTTTCAAATTTACAAAAGAAAGATCAATAATGGAAAGGAAGTGGCATTCTCATGGAAAAGGCAAATATCAGCGGGTACCAGCTGTTCGTCCTTATTTTCCTGTTTGAAATGGGCAGTGCACTTTTGGTTCCGCTTGCAGGTGAAGCCAAGCAAGCTGCCTGGCTGGTCATCCTTATTGCGATGATCGGCGGATTTATATTATTTTTCATTTATTATGGCCTTTTTCAATACTACCCTGATCAGCTGTTAACGGAATTTGTACGAAAAATATTGGGGAATTTCCTAGGCAGGATCGTAGCTTTTCTATATATCCTTTATTTCATCTATCTTTCTGCAAGGGTGCTGAGGGATTTCGGAGATACGCTGCTTACTTTTGCCTATCCTCATATTCCGTTATTTGTCGCGAACGCTGCATTCATTTTAGTCGTGGTGTATACGGTCCGTAAGGGGATAGAAGTAGTGTCGAGGACGGGGGAATTATTCTTTGTCTTGGAGAATTTACTTTTAATGACCTTCTTTCTTCTGATTATTGCTTCAGGCATGATCCATTTAAACAACTTAAAACCCATTTTTGAAATAAGCGGGACAGAGATGGTGAAAATGGCTTTCACTAAAACCGTATTCTTTCCATTTGGTGAAATCATAGCGTTTTTAATGATTTTTCCTTATTTAAATGAACATAAGCGATTGAAAAAAATTGGAATATGGAGCTTGGCTACAAGCGGTATTTTTCTCGCGGTAATAATGGCTGTGAATGTTTCTGTACTTGGTGTGGACCTTATGACGCGTTCGCAATACCCTCTTCTTACCCTCATTCAGTCCATAGAGGTCGCTGGCTTTCTTGAACGTCTCGATGTGTACTTCTTGTTTTTGTTGATGATTGGCGGGTTCATCAAGATATGTGTATTTACTTATGTAGCGGTAACGGGTACGGCGAATGTTTTCAATGTTAAACAGCCCTCCAGACTTGCATACCCTGTTGGCATTGTCATTTTATTGATTTCGATTATTATTTCAAGCAGCTATACGGAACATATCCATGAAGGGCTGAAGGCGGTACCAAATTACATCCATCTTCCATTTCAGGTGATCATTCCATTGCTTCTCTTGATCATTGCCTTTTTTAAGAATCGAAAAAAAGGGAAGACAAGCACCAAAAAAAGTTCCTGAAAGGCGGAGTTGATCAAAAATGAAATTCTTCGGTATTACGCTTTTGCTTCTGTTCCCTTTAGTGGTCATATCTTTAGGTATGGATATTCTAATGGGATTTGATCTGGATAATTCGATCAAGCATGCCTTTAACCCATTTTTGGTGAAGGACCCCGCTGAACTTATCCTTTTTTTCATTCTTCTTGCATTCCTTGTATTCAGCTTCTTTTATCGAAAAAAAAAGAAAAAGAACAAGGGCAAAGGGCAGCAATGAAGTTGCAATTCCCGTTGCTGAAATAGAGATGAACTCCGAATGGGGGAGTTTGTCTTTTTGCTTTTTTATAACCTTGTAAACCGATTTCATAGTATGATGATAAAATGAGCTTATTTAACAGCGGAATGTAAAATCATTCAACCAAAAACCCCGGGAGGAGGACGGCAATTTGGATATCAAATTGAATCGAAAAATCATAAAAGACATGTGCGGGGCCGTCTCCTTTAAAAGAGGGGAAGCTTTTCATCGTGCCAATAAAGTGACATTTGAAAGCTATCATCATGATGGTTGTGAAGCATCGGTTAGAGGCAAGGAAGACTTCCATGTCATGATTGAAGTGGATGCAGTCGGCGGATTTCAGACGAAATGCAGCTGTCCTGCGCTAGCTTCCTTCCATAGGGATTGCCAGCATATTGCAGCCGTCCTGCTGTCGGTTTACGACCATAAGCGAGATGGAACGATTCCTGAAGGGATACGTGCAACCGGTCCTGATGCTACAGCCCATAAGGAGTTGTCAGAAGGCTTGCTTACCCTTTTCAATAATCAGCCTGTACGCAAAAGCGGTCATCAGCGCCATTTTGAAAATAGAATGATGCTTGAAGCGGAGTTTACGTGTAAACCAGTATGGATGGGAATGGAACAATATATGTTAGGACTGGAAATGAAAATCGGTTCTCTCAATGTGTCGAATGTCCGGGATTTCCTGAAGCGAGTTAAAGCAGGAAAGCCTGCCCAAGTGTCCCCTTCATTTATATATGACCCGGTGCTGCATTGTTTTCAGAATGAAAATGATTTAGTGCTTCAGGAGCTCATTACAGTGATATCGGATGAAAAAGTCTATGTGGACGCCCTGACGGATAAATCCGAATATACATTGGACCATCACTTATTACTTCTGCCTCCATCTTCTTTTCGAAGGCTTGTCCCCATCCTTGAAGCGGCGCCAATGGTGAAGCTTGCCTATGGCGGCCTTACATTCAATGGCTTTCGTGTAACAAACGGACCGCTTCCTTTACAGTTTGACTTTACTGAAAGCGAGGACAAAGGTTATCAACTGATTATTAAAAGGCTGCACGAGATGATCGTCATGAATGCATACACATTGGTCCTATTTGAGGGGAAATTGGTTCAGCTCGAAAATGAGGATTTCAAACGCCTTTCAGAGTTAAAGCAAATGATGGAGGATTCGGGGATGAATCAAATTCCAATCCATCATGACCAGCTGGAATTATTCCTGGACAAAGTGGTACCAGGCTTGAAAAGACTCGGTGAAGTCCATATAGCAAGATCCATCACCGAATTGTTTTTGAAGACACCGCTGGTTGCAAAGCTATACTTGGACCGAGTGAAAAACAGGCTGCTTGCCGGGCTGGAATTCCATTATGAAAATATCGTGATCAACCCTTTGGAAAAACAGGAATCCAAGGTTATGAGGGATGTTGAGAAAGAGGCGGAGATAATAAAGCTGATGGAGGATAGCCAGTTTGCCAAGACGGACGGAGGCTATTTCTTGCATAACGAAGAATTGGAGTATGAGTTCTTGTACCATATCGTTCCTAAACTCCAGAAGCTGGTGCAAATCTATGCCACTACCGCTGTAAGGAACCGAATTTCCCGTGGAAATGCTGCACCGCGCATTAGGTTGAAAATTAAAAAAGAGCGTACTAATTGGCTCGAATTCAAATTTGAAATGGACGATATCCCAGATAAACAAATACGTGAGGTCTTAGCCGCGCTTGAAGAAAAAAGGAAATACTATCGTTTAAGGAATGGATCGCTGCTTTCCCTTGAAACAAGGGAATACGAGGAAATCAATCGTTTTCTGAATGCACTGCCCGTACAGGATGAAGACCTGGAAAGCACACTGAACATGCCCCTCATAAAAGGGCTCCAGCTCCTTGACTCCGTTAATGACAGCCAGACATTCACGTTGGAAGAATCATTCCGGCAGTTTTTGGATAACATCAGGAATCCCGGCGCCTTGGAGTTCACTGTGCCAAAGAGTCTGGACCCGATTTTGCGCGAGTATCAAAAAAACGGCTACAAATGGATGAAAATCCTTGCACAATACGGTTTTGGCGGGATTCTTGCTGATGATATGGGTCTGGGAAAAACACTGCAAAGCATCACGTTCATTTTATCCGAGCTACCTGACATCCGTAAGAAAAGGGTTCCGGTGCTTATTGTCTGCCCATCATCATTGACTTACAATTGGCTGAGTGAATTCACTAAATTCGCTCCTGATATACAAGCCGTCGTCGTGGATGGAGACAAGACGGAAAGGTCGAAGCTGCTTAAAGAAATGAAGGACGTGGATGTAGTGATCACTTCTTATCCATTGCTTCGGAAAGACATCAATTCGTTTGAAAAAGAGGACTTCCATACGGTGTTTTTCGATGAGGCACAGGCCTTCAAGAACCCGGTGACACAAACGGCACGAGCGGCCAAGAAGATAAAAGCGGCACATCGCTTCGCGTTGACTGGTACGCCCATCGAGAATTCACTGGAAGAGCTCTGGTCCCTTTTCCACGTCGTATTCCCTGAACTATTCATGGGGTTAAAGGAGTATAGCAACCTCTCTAGGAAGCAGATTTCCCGCAGGATCCGTCCATTTTTGCTGCGGAGAATGAAAGAGGACGTACTAGGGGAATTACCGGAAAAAATCGAGTCGCTGGAATCGATGGAACTGCTTCCCGATCAGAAGAAACTGTACGGGGCTTATCTGGCCAAGCTGCGGCATGATACGCTGAAACACCTGGACAAGGACACCCTTCGCAAAAATCGGATCAGGATCCTTGCTGGCTTGACCCGGCTTCGGCAAATATGCTGTCACCCCGCCTTGTTTGTGGACGGATATAAAGGCAGTTCAGCAAAATATGAGCAGCTGATGCGAATTGTCGAAGATTCGAAGCATTCTGGAAGACGGGTGCTGATTTTCTCGCAATTTACAAAAATGCTTACGATCATCGGCAGGGATTTGGCCATGGAAGGACAACCCTTTTTCTACCTGGATGGACAAACCCCATCAAAGGAACGTGTGGAAATCTGCAATCGGTTTAATGCAGGAGAACGGGATATATTCCTCATTTCGTTGAAAGCTGGCGGTACGGGTCTCAATCTGACGGGTGCCGATACAGTCATACTATATGACCTTTGGTGGAATCCGGCAGTTGAAGAACAAGCCGCGGACCGTGCCCATCGAATGGGGCAGAAAAATGAGGTTCAAGTCATCAAGCTTATTGCCCGTGGGACAATCGAAGAAAAAATGAATGAACTCCAAGAGAAAAAGAGACATCTTATTGAAGAAATCATCGACCCTGGAGACAAGTCGTCTTCTGCACTTACAGAAGAGGATATCAGGGAAATCCTGATGATATAAGGGTTTAGCAGAAGGTAATAAATAAATAGTTCAGTTATGGAGCATTCCTTTGTAAAGAGGAATGCTTTTTTATTTTTAAGGCACTTTTTCGTAAAGATTGTTGTTTTTAAAACGAAACTATTTAAGGTTGATTGGAGCGGAAGTGCGAGACCCCACAGGCGTTTACGCCGAGGAGGCACACCTCCCGCACCAAGGAAAGCGAGCATCTGGAGGGGAAATCAACCACAACTCACTACCTGGTAAATAGCAATAAAGTATGTTAAAACAGCCATTTTTAAAAAGAATAGGATATTTCGCTAACAATAATAATATAATAAAAAACAACAATATTTTATTGTAAAACGATAAAACGTATGTTAAATTAAATGGACAATAAATAAGTGAGGTGCTTTTTATGAAACTAGGAACAACACTCTTTTTAAAGATGGCTGTTATTCTTATTGGAATTCCAGTTCTTGCTTTGTGCATCTTCTTGGTGCCTGGGATAGCGAATTTTGCAGCAGAATTATATCCGGATATGGCTTATTTGAAATATCTCGTTTTAATCGATTTGTATGCATCGGCGATACCTTTTTACTTTGCCCTATATCAAGCCTTTAAACTTTTAAGCTATATTGACAAGAACAAAGCTTTCTCGGAATTATCTGTAAGAGCTTTAAAGATTATAAAAAATTGTGCAATCACAATAAGTGGCTTGTATGTGGCAGGCATGCCGCTCTTTTATCTCATCGCGGAAATGGACGACGCCCCAGGTATCATAGTAATCGGAATGGTCGTCATTTTTGCTTCAATGGTGATTGCAGTCTTTGCTGCTGTTCTTCAAAGGCTTTTACAAGAAGCCATCGATATAAAATCAGAAAATGACTTAATAGTCTGAGGTGATTAACTTGGCAATTATAATCAATATTGATGTGATGTTGGCTAAAAGGAAAATGAGTGTTACAGAACTTTCCGAGAGGGTTGGAATAACGATGGCTAATCTTTCCATATTGAAAAATGGCAAGGCAAAAGCGATTCGATTAACAACCTTAGATGCGATTTGTAAGGCTTTAGAATGTCAACCCGGGGATATTTTAGAATACCGAAATGATGAAGGCACTCAAGATTAAGATTTATAAAGGGGAGTTACTCATGAATGTAGATGAAAAAATGGAGGCACCAATCATGAGGGCACTAAAACAACTCGTTCGTTTTGGTTGGGAGCAGGCCCTATCATGCTTGTTTCCTGCCGTTATTTTTGCCTCTTTGGCTATTACAAAATTCATCCCGCTTCCCTTTCTGCCGCGGTATGACTGGCTGCTTATCATCTGCCTTATCATGCAGTGGCGGATGCTGCGTTCCGGGCTTGAAACACGGGATGAACTAAAGGTCATCACCTTGTTCCACCTTATTGGTCTTGCCCTTGAACTTTTCAAGGTACATATGGGCTCCTGGACTTATCCAGAGGAAGGATATTTCAAGATTTTTGGAGTGCCTCTGTATAGCGGATTCATGTACGCTAGTGTAGCGAGTTATCTTTGCCAGGCGTGGAGGAGGTTAAAGGTTGAACTGATCAAGTGGCCGCCGTTTTTTGTCGTTGTATCCCTTGCGCTTGCGATTTATTTGAATTTTTTCACCCACCATTATTGGATGGATGTTCGTTGGTGGCTATCTGGACTTGTCATCATCGTCTTTTGGCGAGCATGGGTCACATACGAAGTTGGTGGAACCCGTTATCGTATGCCAATCGCATTTTCTTTTGTGCTCATCGGATTTTTCATATGGATAGCCGAAAATATCGCAACGTTCTTTGGAGCTTGGGAATATCCTAACCAAACCGATGCATGGAGTCTCGTACATCTAGGAAAGGTAAGCTCATGGCTCTTACTGGTGATTGTCAGCTTTCTTATAGTAGCGACGCTAAAACAGGTTAAGGGGAAAGATTCCGCTGTGATGGATGAGGGTCAATTTTTATAAGATGAATTATTCAAGTTAGATAAAAATAAATATAGACGACACATTGTGTCGTCTTTGATTTTTTCTATGCTTTTATGTCATTCCTATGAAACAAGTTTTAATCCCACTGCTGCGCCAAGGACCATGGCTATAAAAACGACCCTGCGCCAATCTTTGGATTCCCCGTATAAGAGCATCCCGATTATCGCTCCGCCTGATGCGCCGATTCCTGTCCAGATAGCGTATGCCGTTCCCATCGGCAAGGTTTTCATGGCATAAGCAAGAAACAGGAAACTTGCTCCAAATCCGATGAATAACAGCAATAAGGATTGCCAATTTCTGTCCTTGTGCAATTTATTGATCATCGCAACCCCAAACATCTCAAAAAGCCCCGCTAAGATTAAAGAGACCCAAGCCATTATGATTCATCCCCTTTCTCAGCCTTATCATCCGTCACTAGCTTCAAGCCGATCACCCCTGATAATAAGAGGAGGATCAATAGTGTTTTGCTCAGCTTGAAGGATTCTCCAAAGAAAAGGATTTCGGAAAAAACGGTCCCGGCAGTCCCCATACCGACAAAAACGGCATATACCGTTCCGACAGGAAGCTTCCTGCCAGCCATTATCATCAAGTAAAAACTGATGATGATCGAAATGACCGTTCCAGTCCAAGTCCAAAAGTCATCTGCATGTTTTAAGCCAATCACCCAAAATACTTCAAAAAAAGCTGCAATGAATACTTTAATCCAGTTTGTGCTCATGTAATAACGCACCTCCGATTTTATTCTTTACCAAAAAAACAAAAAAAGCCCAAGAGATAACTGTTAAAACAGTTTCTCCCAGGCTTTTATCCTTCCGTGACACAGCATGCTGTGAGTTTTCTCTCGGACCAGACCAGCAATGAGACGCACTGCGGAACCCTAGAAAACCTTTGACATATACAATTACCTTTCATTATACATACTTTTTGAACTTACTCAAGGTAGAAGTTTTGCCAAATTCCAGGCCGATTTTTCCCTAATATCCGCATATGTCCCGTAACGTTTGCAGCTTTCATCTGAATACAGCGAGGCCATTTCGAACTTTCCGGACTATATTCAAATTTGAAAAAAGCCAGTTTTCCTATAGTTTTTTTATTTGGCTCTTTTCGTAAAGAGTGTTGTTTTTAAAACGAAACTATTTAAGGTTGATTGGAGCGGAAGTGCGAGACTCCTGCGGGAGCAGCGGGACAGGTGAGACCCCACAGGCGTTTACGCCGAGGAGGCTCACCGCCCGCCCCGCGGAAAGCGAGCATCTGGAGGGGAAATCAACCACAACCCACTACCTGGTAAATAGCAACAAAGTATGTGAAAACAGCCTTTTATTTAAATAACGCAACATAAGGTACGAGACACCTGGGGGCGAGCGCCTGGAGTGGAAATCAACAAATAATGAAGGGATAGATATGGTAGTGTAAACGGCTGAGGAATTTGCGGCGGTGCAGGTCAATTTTTCGGACCTTAACAAAGAATGCTAATATAAGAATTAGATTACAGAGGGAATGAAGGTGGCTCTTATGGAGAAGCAGGTTCATATTTTAATTGTTGAAGATGATAATGATATTAGCGGATTGCTTTGCAATATGATGAAAAATATCCATTGCGCAAAGTTTAATGAAAAAAAATGAATGGTGAGCTTTTTGCCACTCTGAAAAATCATCAATTCATAATGACCTGTCAATGGAATAAAAGAACGTAGTCTGCTTCAGTTTTCAGCTCAAAAAAGCCCCGAAATCTTATCCGGGGCTTTTTTGGCTTGCTATTTAGGCATTCACTGTCCGTTTAGGGGATGGACCTTCTTTTTTATGTGACACATAGCTATGCAGGATCATTCCCATGATGACGACAAAGATGCCGAACCACGATAACGGAGAAGGAATCGGTAAAGATAGGAATAGTAATTCGCCAGCCAGGGCAAAAAGGACCTCCATCGATTGTGTTGCTTCAACTGAAGCTAATTTCTGCATATTTCCGCGTACCAAATCGGTCGCCATGAAAAAAAGGACCGTGGCGATGACTCCAGAAAATAGTGCCACCAAAAGGGATTGGAAACTCTGCATCTTCGTCGGCGCACCTACTGTAAAGAAACCGTACAAGGAAAGCAAAAGCCAGAATGGAAGACTCGCCAAAGTCATTCCCAAAACCCGCTGATAAGCATCCAGACGCCCTTCGGATACTTCCATCATTTTGCGATTTCCCAAAGGGTAGGCAAACGAGGCGATGACGATCGGGATCACTCCCAGCCAAAGATCGGCCATTGAAATGTGTTTGGTATGTTCCAGCTGCATCAGGATGATCCCAAGCAGAATGATCATGGACATGAGGAGGCCTTTCACAGAAACCTTTCCTCTTTGCCTTTCAATCCCATCTTTCGTTTGGACATTTTCAAAAAACAGCGGCGCAAGCAGCGCACCCGAAATGATCGTGATTTGCCAAGTTCCGGCGATCAGCCAGCCAGGTGAGTAGGCGGACGCAAAGCATAAAGGAGCATAAAATAACCCAAATCCGACAAAACTCCAAAGCAGCCAAGGACCCGGCTTTTCTCTCATCACTTGTAAAAGGGGACGCAGGTTTTTTCTGCTCCATACGATACACAACAGAAAGGGCACCATGAAGAAATAACGCAGCGAAGCACTCCAAATCCAACTTCCGCCAGACAGCTCCATGGCCTGATTCAAAACAAACGTAAATGCAAAAAAGAAAGCAGAACAAATACCTAATATAATCGGACGCAATTGACTCACCTCAATCTGTTTTATGAGTCAGTAAGACTCTGGAAGGATGGCAATCGTTTCGGCTTTCTGAAAAAATTCAGATATATCCACTGTTTCAAAAGCGGAATGAATTTTCGGAATATTATAAGCGATCAATTTAAATTTTCCTTCAAAAGCAAAAGAAAATCAACAGGATTCTTTTAAGTTAGTGAAATTCATTCTTTGTGATTCGACATGAAATGAAAAGAAAGCTGTTTGGAATTAAATGAAGGCGTTTCTATTTGTGGATTTAGATTAGAAATATATACCAAAGGAAGAAGCGGTAAACGTTGTCGTGACGCGTGTTATGAAGGAATTGTTAATATTTTATATAAAAATCATATAGAGGCAGATAGTATAAGAAGATACGAGAATTGACGAATATGGTAGGTAGTGGTATCTTAATAGAAGTGCAAATAATGTCGAATGGTGACGAAATATATAAATGCAACATTCGCAAGAAAGTTAGTGGGGTAAATTAAATGAAATCTACAGGTATTGTACGTAAAGTTGACGAATTAGGGCGGGTAGTCATTCCAATTGAACTGCGCCGAACATTAGGAATTAATGAGAAAGACGCTCTGGAGATTTATGTAGAACAAGAGCGCATCATCCTTCAAAAATATAAACCAAACATGACTTGTCAGGTAACAGGTGAAGTTTCCGATGACAATATGAAACTTGCTGACGGTAAATTAATACTTAGCCCAGAAGGTGCCGAACTTCTAATTAAAGAAATTCAAGCCAGCATGGAAACTGCTAAATAATTAATATACTAGATAAATAGCATCCAAGTGTAGGGAGGTTTTCCCTACACTTTTTTTAATTAAATGGTGAAATAATAAAAATGGTTCGATTCACGGGCGAAACCAATCTTTTCATAAAGTCTCTGTGCTTTCACATTATCCTGGCCAGTCTCCAGTGAAACCCCTTTAGCACCTGTTTCACGTGCAAAACCGATGGCCGCGTTCAATAACTCCTCGCCAAATCCCTTTTTACGGGCGGACTCCTTCACGAATAAATCATTCAATATCCATGACCGCATCATACTCACAGACGAAAAAGAAGGATACAACTGTACAAAACCAATTGGATTTCCTTCATCAAACGCCATAAAAACCACAGACTCCCCTTTTGTCAGCCTTTCCCTTAAAAACTCCCTTGCACAACCAGGATCAGAGGTTTGCTCATAAAAAACCCTGTATAAATCAAAAAGTTCCGCCAGTGATTCCAGCTCATGTAATGTAGCCTTCTGTATGCTCATAAATGGCCTCCTAAATGTTAGAATACTCTAAATTTACCATTTAACCATGCTATCCGCCAAATTCCGGACCGCATTTTCCAGCCCCCTAAATCAGGATGGAGCTCAAAAAGGCACCATCCTGATTTTTTCGGCTATAAACCCAAGGTGAGCAGCAAACTTATGAGATATCAGCGTTTACTCGTGAGTTTAGTCGATTTACTCGTGAGTTTGGAGCAAATACTCGTGAATTAAGCCGATTTACTCGTGAATTCAACATTATCCAATAATATTTGGTACTATAAATTCCAAACCGAATCCTCAAATCTTCATTATTCCAGTGGTTTAGCTTCTAAGCCACCTGTGTTAAGGATATGTACCTTTACGTTTATATCATGTATTGAATCCTTATCTAAATAATCCTTAGGCTCTTTTAAATGATTCTTTTGCCAGTATTTTATCTCTTTGATATAAAGGGTTTTGCCTAGGTTTAAAGGGTCCGCGTTCTTTTGGAGCCCTGTTTTAAACGTTGATAGGATTTCCTTTTTTATTTGGCTTTCGAATTTACGTTTTATTTTGTCGATATCGATTTGGGTATCAAGCCCCAGTATTTTGCCGGAAACGTCAATTTCAATATCGAATTTGTACTTGCCATCCTTTAGAACAGGTTTCACTTTATGAGCCGGATGGGAAAAAGAGGCATAGATATCTTGCTTATTCATTGTGATGTTCACTGGAGTTTTGTTGGTCCTTTTAGTGAGCCAGCGTAAACCGCTCAGTTCCTTTTCAGAGAACCAAGGCTGGGACACTTTATAGTAAATGATAAATGCACCATCCATATAGAGGCTTTTTCGCTTTTTATCTTTTTCCTTCCAAACTTTATCGTTCCAGGAAATGGAGGGTAATATGGTGGTAGATGCTTTTTCCCGCTGGTCAGAGTAATACCTTTGGACTGTAATGGGTTGGATGAATGATATGATCCGGTATACATCATCCGGAAAATATAATGTCGTGTATAAAGGTGATAAATTAAAAAAGCCGTTAATGGAGAAAAGCTCATCCATGGAATTTTTTGTGGCAAAGATATTGGATGAGTATCTGAGTAATTGGTTTCTGTATATATAATCCACTATTTCTGTGCTTTGCCGGTTCAAAACATTTTCACTGATTACAAATGTGGATACATGCCCTAAATAGAGAGACTGTTGAGTATTGCTCATTAGTTTATTAATGGCGATCGAAATCGACGGTCCTTTTTGTTTCCCTACATATACGGGAGGGGCTTGCGTCGGCTTTGCCTCCGTTTTAGCTACCGCAGCGAAGTCTACAAGTTGCGTATAGACTATGTATTCCCCATCTTTGAAATCTATCCCGATGGCCGTTATATAATGGAAGTCCTGGATCGTTTTTTCATCCCAACAGCCTGAAAGAAATAGGAGTAATTGTAGGGTCAACCAAATTTTACAGATGCGGAACATTGCCTTACTGCCCCTTTCTGGTTTTATCATTAGCGGCCAAGGATCGTTTGCTCATGGAATTCCATGGCGACTTTAGGAATGAATCCAGGAGTTTTGTGATTCTTGGCGGGTTCATTCCGCCAATATATGAAACACCGAATGAATCAAGCCTGGATAATAAAGTGACAATGGAAAGGAAACCGATTATCAAGCCGTAGATTCCATAAATGCAGCTTAGTAACAGCACAAACATTCGCAGAACGGTAACGGCACCTGTTAAAGACTGGTTTACAAGTGTATAAGATGCAACAGAGGTTACAGCAGTGACGACAAGCATGGTTTGTGAAGTCAGTCCTGCTCTTATCGCCGCATCACCGACAATTAGGCCTCCTACAACCGCAACTGTCTGCCCAACCGCTTTAGGTAACCTGACCCCGGATTCACGGAATAATTCAAATAAAATGAGCATGAGAATGAATTCCATCGTGGCAGATAAGGGAAGCCCCAGCCTTGAAAGGGTTATGGTGGCCAGTAATGGGAACGGCACCTGTTCAATATTGAAAGCGGAAATGGAGATCCAAAACCCCGGCAATAAAACGGTAATGCCAAGCCCCATAAAGCGAAGAAGTCGCTCAAGGCTTACAAATAGATAAGGAAGATTCGAATCTTCTGCGGTTTTTATTTGCAAAAGTAAGGTAGAAGGGGCCACGATTACCGTTGGCATGCCATCCACGATTAGAATGAATCTTCCTTGATTGAGTGCTTCGACTACGAAATCAGGGCGACTCGTATAATGAGTGAGTGGAAATATACTATATTTACTGTTAGTGATCAATTCCTCCAATTGTTGGCTGCTCACCAATATATCTAAATCAAGGGAGTTAATTTCCGTTCTTACATTTTTAATGAGTTCTTTATTGATGATGTCATCCATGTACATCAGTCCGACTTTCGTTTGACTGCGCCTCCCAACGATAAACTCTTCATTGGCAAGCGACTTTGTTTTTAGCCGCTTTCTGATTAAAGCCGTATTGATGGAAATGTCCTCGACAAACCCATCTCTTGGCCCTCTTACCGAGACCTCGAAGGAAGACTCCTCGGGCTGCCGGTTCGGCACGTTGGACAATTCGATTGAAAATAACTCTTGGACTGAGGGTATGAATAATAAGGCATGCCCGGAGAAAATCAGCTGCTGGACGTTATTGAATTCACTATCGATGGTTACTTTCCTGAGGTCTATCAAGGGTTTTAGCTTGTTGATTGATTCTTCGGCATCGATGCTCTCATCCAATTCCATCATTTTGTTTAACTTTTCCAAAATTCCTTCGTTAAGTAAACTTATGTCGGCCATACCCGAGCAGTAAAAAATAAGGACAGGAATGGGTCTTTCGGTTTCTCCGATATAAATCATTTCAAACTTGATATCTGAGCTTGAACTGAATAACTCCCGAAATGTTTCCTCCCTTAATTCTAAGAGGGTGGCTCATTTTTGGATCGTTTCATTCGCATGTCGTTTCCCCTCCTTAGATCTGATGAAAGTGCCGATAAACAAAAAGGCGGACAACAGTAACAGGAAATAAAAAGCGCCAGGATAGTAGAATGTCTGGCTTACATGCAAGAACTTGAAATTACTGAATGGTACGATGGAGATGACGACCATCAGAAAACCTACAGCGAAAAGAATTCCAAGCTTCACATGATTAGTTTTTCCTTTAAAGACTTCCATTATTAAGAATAACGCCATTGAAACACGGATATAGGCACCAGCAAGCCATTGGTAAATGGAAAAGAAGTCTGTATGTTCAATATATTTACCAATTGTCAGCAAACGCCATTGTTCATAGGCGGGGTACCTCATGACTTCGGCTAAGCTCGGCCCGAATTCAGCGAGTGCTGCTGTTAATGGACCAAGAAGTAAAAACACTAGTCCAAGGCATAAGAATACTAATACCTTTATCTTGAGCTTATCCGAAAGTTTCTCTTGAAAAAAAACGATTAAAATCAGTTCGGCAAGGCCATAACCAGAATATTGAAGGGTTTTTATGCCATGAAAATAGCCATTCTCAAAAAGGGGAAGGAGGTGGCTATAGTCTTTTGTCGGTATATTTCCGGTCGCAACGAAAATGCCAAGAATGACGACTATTGGCAATAATACAGACGAGCAAATGGCGATGGACCGCATACCAGAATGGGCAAGAAAAATGCATAGCAGCGTAAACGGAATGATAATCGCTAAACTTGGGGTTTCAAAAAGAAAGCTTGTCGTGATCCAATCAATCGTTTCCTTTGTGGTGGCCAAAACAAGACTGATCAGATAAATCACGATAAAGAATAAAGCGATATTTTTAATGTGTTTTCCAAATCTATTTTCAAGCCAATCCGTCAGGGATTGATTATTCATATTCTTGATTATTCTCGATAATATATAGGCCCAAATCGGGATCAATCCAATAGTTAGGATAGAAAAAAACCAAGCATCCCTTCCGCCGGTGGATAGGAGGAAAGGGATCAAAATAACGTGATTAAGAAGGCCGATTGATAAAAAGAAGATGCTAAGGGTTTGTATCGAACTGATTTTTTTCAAGATGATCCTATCCCCATTTCCATTGTTTAAAGATGGATTGATGTACATGCCATTCATTTGTTTATGGTTGCTAAATATGGAAATAGTATTCGTGCTAATGTAGTGGGATAAATTTCCTGGTGTTTAGTGATGAGTAGTAGAGCAAAGCAAAGTATGCCGGAAAAAGGATTTGTCTTAATCGATAAAGAATATATATAGATGCTGTTTTTATTGAACATCAAGGGGGAATGAAGTTGGATTTAAGATACCCGGTCGGGAAGTTTCAGATTGACGGGGAAATTACTTGTGGTATAGCCGAGGCGTGGCTCAAAGAGATTAAAGCTTTGCCTCGGATGCTGCGTGAAGCGGTAGGTAACATGGATGATGAACAGCTTGATACGGCTTATCGGCCTGGAGGATGGACGGTCCGTCAGGTGGTGCATCATGTTGCCGATAGTCATATGAATGCGTATATTCGCTTCAAATTGGCCCTTACGGAAAAAATTCCTGTCATTAAAACGTACGAGGAGGGGCAATGGGCTGAGCTGCCTGATTATGATTTGCCGATTGAAGTATCCCTATCACTGCTCGAAAGTATACATATCCGAATGTGTAAACTATTATCGGGCCTTCATGCCGATGACCTTAGCCGGACCTTCATCCATCCTGATTCAGGAAAGGTGACTGTCGGTGAAAATATAGGCATTTATGCTTGGCACGGACGACATCATCTGGCTCACATTACTTCTTTATCAAAGCGCCAGGGATGGTGAATATATTATATCTTCTAAAAGGTTGTGATTACTTTGAATGCCGATGTGAAAATTGAACAATTAACATCAATTGGAAACCATTTTAATGAACTTTCCGACCTTTTGGTTCAGGTGGTGGATGATGGTGCGTCAATCGGTTTTTTACCACCCATGAAACAGTCTGAGGCCGTTGATTACTGGGGTAGTGCCATGAATCGTGATGTGATTCTGTTGGTCGCTAAGTTACAGGGTAAGATTGTCGGGAGTGTACAGTTACATTTATGTTCAAAGCAAAATGGCGGCCATCGAGCGGAAATCGCAAAATTAATGACACATACTGGTTATAGAAGAAATGGCATAGGACGATCACTCATGCTAGAGGCTGAGAAGAAGGCCAAGCAGGAAGGGCGGACATTATTGGTCCTTGATACGAGGGAAGGAGATCCTTCAAATCTCCTGTATACCTCATTGGGATATATTCAGGCAGGCAGGATTCCTGATTATGCGAAATCTGCAAATGGTGAATTCCAACCGACCATTTTTTATTATAAAAATAATCTAGGGTAACGAATTGAGTGGGGGGAATCCAAGTGCAAGCTGTAATCGAAAAAGAAGGTAATGGGATTATCGCAAGATTCGATCGCCTGCTCAATCATCCGGTTGAAAAGGTATGGGGTGCTTTAACGGAGAATGATAAGGTGGAAAAGTGGATGTCCAACCTGGAAATGAAGGACCTCCGAAAAGATGGGACGATAAAATTCAATTTCAATGATGGGTCAGGGAAATCTTTCGATATGAAGATCAGGGACTTCCGGGAATCTGCCGTTTTAGATTTTGAATGGGGGGACGGCTGGGTTCGTTTCGAGGTATCCCCTGAAAAGGATGGATGCTCATTGGTATTGAAAGAATCCATCACGCCGGTTAATGATCATACATCAAAAGATTTGGCAGGCTGGCATATTTGCCTTGAAATGTTTAGTGATTTACTTGATGGACACCATCAGAACTTCCCAATGGATGAATGGGAAAAATGGCATAAGGAATATATGGCCGCCGTCAAACGAATGGATGGATAATGGATGTGTGACATGCAGCAGGATACATAAGGAAGCGGAATGATGAATTTCGGCCAAAGCCGAAGTGATGTGCCTCCGAGTAATGGGGAAAGGAACGACATGTCAGGCTGAAGGGTTTTTCCGCATGCCGGATATTTATTCTTGTAGAAAGATGATACATGAAAGTCATAAAGGAGGAAAAGGTGGGTTTTTTGGGAAATTTATTTAATTGGATGGTAGTTATCGGAATGATTCTGCTTATAGGACGATTGATTACGATGCTGTTCTTATTTCTTGAAATTCCATTTACGACCTTTTTTAAGGACTACAGTCTCATTTCGATCATCATTTTAATAATAGGTGCAATTGGTCAGCAATTCACCAAGACGGGTAGAAAGTAAAATGAGTTATCACCTTTCCTTCATGAAAAGAATCAGCTTCGAATTCACTAGACCGAGATATTCTAATGTCGGTCTAGTTTTTTATTTAAAAAGTGTTCCAGTTGATTTCAGAAATCCGCTGCCTTTCCGCCGACCGCCGACTGCCTGCCAAGCCTCCTCGACGCAAGCATCTGCGGTGTCTCGTCTAGCCAGTTATTCGGCAGGAGTATCGCAGATTTCTTCAATCATTAAGGATATAGGTAAAAAAACATGAAGGATAATCTAGTCTTAAGAATATTGGGGATGAGACTAGCCTAGAGTTTTCTTAAAAAATGTTCCAGTTGATATCAGAAATCCGCTCCCTTTCCGCCGACAGTCTGCCAAGCCTCCTCGACGCAAGCGTCTGCGGTGTCTCGTCTAGCCAGTTATTCGGCAGGAGTGTCGCAAATTTCTTCAATCAATTAAGGATATAGGAAAAAAACATGAAGGATAAACTAGTTTACTTTTAAAATCTTGGTTCGGGCGAGAGCAATTTGAAACTTCCTTTTCCGAAAAATTGATGGAACCGCCGGACTGTAGACGAATTGGAGAAGAAGAGCCAGTTTCCCTACAATATTTCTTAAAAAAGAAGTTCCAGTTGATTGGAACATAAGGTACGAGACTCCTGCGGGAAAAGCGTGGCCAAGGGAGACCCCGCAGGCGAGCGCCGAGGAGGCTCACGGACCGCCCGCGGAAAGCGAGTGCCTGGAGTGGAAATCATTACACATACCCCTTTTCGGAAATCGCTCCCATACCGCTGACTGCCTGCCAAGCCTTCACAGCATGCACTAGTGGGGTCCCGGCCCTTGTAAAGCGAGTGTCTGGAGGCAACGTTTCACATTTTACAATGGGCATTGTTTTTCGGGTCACGAATGCCATATCGAAAATATCGGAACAAACCAATTTATTATCTTTGAATGCATCTTTAGAAGCTGCAAGGGCAGGTGAGTCCGGCAAAGGTTCTGCTGTCGTGGCGAATGAAGTAAGGAGCTTGGCTGATGGTTCAAAAGAAGCTACAAAAAACATTCAAGCAATCATCCAAAGCATTCTGTCAGATACAGAGGAATTGCTAAAAAACGACCAATGAAACGAACCAAAGCAAGGATCAGAAAAATGCCGTGAGCACGGTAAGTGAAGCCATGAAAGAGCTGGAAGATTCCGTAGGGAAAATATCCAATTCGATTCAGGAGCAAGCTGCTTCTTCCAATGAACTTGCTCAATATACACAGCAGCTTACACAGTTAATAAATGATTTGGAGCAGACGTTAGGGGAATTCCAGATAGAGAGGTAGGGAATAACAAGTGTTGCAAAAAGGGAGGCCATTACAGTGGTTTCCTTTTTTGTTAGATTGCCATTACATCATTCTAAAGAGGTGAATCGCCGGGACATCTCTTTATGGTGGACATATTCAATGGAAGTACAAAAGTACAATTTAGAGGATCGGGTCAAGTATCCATGCTTTTTTTACAAAGGGGAATAATATATAGGAATCGGACAAGTCGGCACGGATATTAAAAGCTTGCACAAATTTATATGCGATAGATTCATAGTAAAGAGAGGGAAATGCCATTTAGCGTTCCCTTTATTTACTTCTGCTAGATGATGGGTGATACCAATGGATTTGGGTTCCTGATCAAAAACCCGTCGCCTTCGTTATCAATTTCCGTTTGTTATCATGCAAAACCTCAAATACGTTTCCCCTCCAAAACTATATCTTCCATTTTTATCAAATTGTTCACTCCTATATCGTCATCCTCATCATAAATAGGGCAAGCCGTATATAAACGACTTTATCATGACCGGGATTTCTCTAATCTACCTTTACCCATACTGCCAAGATAAACAAAATCCTCTCGGAATTCTTCGATTTCCAACTTTTATCGATGAGGTATAGGAATAAAGGTTTGCTTTTGTGGTGTTTAATTGAATCTGACTGTTTGTTTTTAGGGAAAGTAGACTGAAAGTTTCATTTATTTTACCGATAATATAATTGCCGTAGACATTAAGGCTCATCTGATTAAGTGGATGATAGGATAGAAGGTTCGTATGGTGGGATTTACTTGAACATCATAAATATAAAAATATTTCAGCGTATAAAGGAAGGTTAAAATGTTTAATGGAAAAATAAGCTGGATGATACTGACATTGGTATTCATGGTTAGTTTCACTTTCTTACCTGGTTTAAAGGCCGAGGCTGCAGATCCTGTGCATACTGTAAGCTCTGGAGAAACGGTGGAATCGATTGCCAAGACATATGATATATCGGCAGAGCAATTGATGAAGACGAATGGTTTACCGGATGATAAGTTATTTGCGGGCCAAAAGTTGACGATCATTCAAACGGCGTATACCCCTTCCATCTATCAATGGTCGGAGAGAGGAAAAAAAATTGCGAAATATGCGAGATCTTTCATAGGGTTTAAAAAGACAGCTGGAGAGGAGACGCCTGAAAAAGGGTTCGATTCGAGCGGATTGATCCATTGGGTGCTTTCCCGGCAAAATGTGCCGGTCGACCGTTTGACAGTAGATGGTTTTTATAAGCAAGGGATGGATACAGTCACTCCGAAAACTGGGGATATAATATTCTTTCTGGAAAAAGACAGCTTAAAAGTCGTGACTGCGGGTATTTATGTCGGCGAAAACCAATTTGTCAATTCTGGATATGGTGCAGAAACGGTTCAGGTGAGATCCACCACAGAAGATTACTTTGCAAAATACCAAGTGGCGTACAAAACATACACGCCTAAAGGAGAGCATATCGTCCAAATGGGAGAAACGCTTAATAGTATATCGGAGCATTACAGCATTTCCATGAGTGCAATCAAAAGCCGCAACGCTTTAAATACCGATGAGTTGATGCAGGGGCAGTACCTTCAACTATACAGCAACCCGCTATTTCCGTTTTATGTAAACCAGGAGGCATCATATGATAAAGCATATGATGTCATCAAGTATGCATACACGTTACGCGGATTCACCTATGTTTTCGGGGGAGAAGATCCAATGACCGGAATGGATTGCAGCGGCTTCATTTATTGGGTCATGAAGGAGCAGGGCCTTTCTGTAAAACGAGATTCCGCAGAGGATTACTTCTCATTGGTGCCCAAAATCGATAATCCGAAGGCCGGGGATTTAGTATTTTTTAGGGACACGGGAACAAGGGTGGGTGTGACCCATGTAGGAATTTATCTGGGTGATGGCCGTTTTCTCAATTCAACGGAAAACACCGGCGTTCATATCTCCAACCTTTCGTCAGGTTATTTTGCCGAGAAATTCGAAAGCTTCGGTCAAGCCGAAAGCCTCATCGACTAAGAAGGTCATTCAACCTGTTTATATTCAAAAGTGGCTTTTTCAATGGCAGTAACGAACCGTTTAAGAAGATTACAGTGATTGACCCTGTTCTTACTGGTAAAGTCATCACCTTTGAAAAAGCTTTTTCTCAGCTTTGTGGAAAGTTCCAATTGTACGCCTGCGCCCGTTTTGGATGTGTTGGTGATGTTGTTTCCATTCATGCCTGAAAGGTGCTGCGGTGCATGATCAGTTTGAAATCCAGCTTTGTTGAGGCATTGCTGAATAAGGTTCTTATATGGTTCGTTCCTTCCGCCAATGTAAACCAGCCTATTATGTACGTCGTAGTGGCCATGGATCGAAAGGGTGGTCTGAGCGTTCGCTGCCATTGAAACGCCGCTCGGTTCATTGAATAAGCGGGATGGTATATGGAGGACCTGGTTGCCCCTTGGCTTTAGGCCTTCGAATAGGTAGGTGCTTGCACCAAGTCTCTCTCCAAGTGCGGCTGCAACTTCACTCGTACCTGGTTCGATATTCCCGCCATGGATGGCTAGAACTGCAATATCAGGATTCCTGTGATGAACGATGATGCGGTAATCAAGGTATTCTTGTTCATTTTCCTGCAATTCAAAAAAATCGCTATAGCTATTTTCAATCATGGTAATCCTCCGTATCTGTAATGTATCTAATCTTCCATACCCATTGACTGCAAAAATAAAGGCTCTTTTCGTAAAGATTGTTGTTTTTAAAACGAAACTATCTAAGGTTGATTGGAGCGGAAGTGCGAGACTCCTGCGGGAGCGGAGGGACAGGTGAGACCCCACAGGCGTTTACGCCGAGGAGGCTCACCGCCCGCACCAAGGAAAGCGAGCATCTGGAGGGGAAATCAACCACACCTCACTACTTGGTAAATAGCAACAAAGTATGTGAAAACAGCCAAAATAAAAAAAGCGGGGATGCCCCAGCTTTTTCATTTTTCGACTGTCGTATATAGTTCTATTTTCTTTTGCTCGTCGGGTGTTAATGTTTCTGTCCGTTTAAACGTATTCATTGTCACAAGCAGGGCTGCTACAAGAAGGACAGGTATTACCCAGCTTGTTATTTTTTTTACGATATTCATATTCAAAATCCCCTTATACAACGCTAAAATTTATATGATATTTAGAAAAGGAGGGGCTGGATTGCCTGTTTATTGCTGAGCTTTCCAGCTTCCGTTTCTTCTTTTATCTCCAGCTCCGGATATTTGTCCATTTTTCTCGTTTTTAACGAGTCCTTGAACCCCGCCATAATACATGGGGGAAATCTTCTGAATGACTTCGTATCCGGAATCTTCCAAGTCGGATACAGTTTCATCCGAAAGCCTGGATTCTGTATAAATCTTCTTTCCATCAAAGACGAACCGATTACGATCGACGATATCCTGCAATGAGCCTTCATTTTCTGTATAAGAATAAAGAACCTGCATCAATACTTGCGGAATCCTATCACCGCCTGGTGAGCCGATCCCGATCGATTCCCGCCCAGGTTTCTTGAGAATGGTCGGAGCGGTGAAAGTTCTTGACCGTTTATATGCCTTTTGTGAGTTCAAGCCGGACCTGAAATTTTTCAGTTGATCGTTAAGGAAAAATCCATTTGTATAATCCCCAGATCCGAAAAAGTTACTGAGCGTATTCGTTGTGGAAACGACAGTGCCGTTTTTGTCCATTACCACAAAGTGTGTCGTACTTTCATGTTCTTCGGAACCATTCGATTCTTTATTTTCCCATTTTTCACTTTTGATCTTATTTTTAAGACTATCCAAGTGAATGGGGGAGAGCAATTTTTCCGCCTTGGAGTGACTTATTCCATCTCCAACATTGACGGCCCGATCTTGATAAGCAGTATCCGTAATGCCCGCCAAGACTTTCATATAAGCTGATTTGCTTGAAGAATCACCTAGGTTCATTTCCTCGGCGAGCTTTAACATTTCAAGAACGGTAATTCCTGAAAAGGGCGGAGGTGCGGTAAAAACATCATAACCGGCAAATGTTCCTTGGACCGGTTTCCGTTCTTTCACCTCATAGCGCTTTAAATCCATCAAGTCGATATCTGATTCCCTTTTAATATCCCGCGCAATTTCGCCTTTATAAAAACCATCAGGACCTTCATGCTGGATCTCCTTCAGTGTTTCAGCAAGTCTTTCCTGGACAAGGGTTTTGCCTGGTTCAATGGCATCACCATCAGGATAAAAAAGTGAAGTCGCATCGGAAGATATCCTTGGCTGAGCCGCTTCTAAGCGTGATGATAACGATTCGTTGACTTCAAATCCTTCTTCAGCCAAATCTATAGCCGGCTGAAGAAGGTCTGCCATTGGTACGCTCCCATACTTATCACTGATGACCTGCATGCCGGCCACTAAGCCAGGAATCCCTGTATCGTGTCTTGAACTTGGGTCTTCTGGAGAGGATTCACGATAATCGATAAATTCGGGTTCGCCGGATTCCGGGGCAATCAGCATACCGCCGCCGCCGCCCACGCCAGATCCATAAGGTTCGACTACACCTAATACATACGATACCGCAATGGCGGCATCAGCCGCATTTCCGCCGTTTTCCAATATATCCATCCCGACATCTATTGCGATTGGATTTGAAGAACTGACCCCGTATGATTGTTCCGTTTTACTCTTTATCGGATCATTCGTGTCAGAAATAGGGGGTGTCTTCGAACATCCAGCAATATATATGAGCAAGCTTAGGGATATGAGCACTTTTCCCGTCATACGGTTAATCATCGGTTGTTCCCCCTTTTCGTTGATATTCTAAGTTGTGTGTCTTCATTCTTCAAATAGTAGTGATAAAGCGTTCCTTACTGAATGGGTTGTATTCCCGGTTGTTTAGCTTGTACGGCCTTTTTCTCTTGTGCTGCTTTTTTCTCTAGTGCAGCTTTCTTTTCCATTGCTGCCTTTTCCTCTTGTTCACGCTGTGCCTTATGATCGATTACCTTCTTGTGATCCAAGGTAATCTCGATGCGATCCTCTTTTTTAGACCACTGGACTTTTTCACTCGTTTCCTTCGTCAACTGTCGGTAAACACGTGATTTGTCAATGGAAGAGGTAGCTGGCCTTGGTGTTGCTTCTTCAATTTGCAGCGGTACGACATCGATTGTAGCTTTTCCGTCATTCGCTAAATGGTATTGAACCATGGCTGAATCCTTTGTGCGTGTCCAGCCTTGATCGAATATGAAATTTCCTAGACTATAGAAAATGATTCCATCTTTATAAACATCGAACGATTGAAGCACGTGGGGGTGATGGCCGATGATGATGTCAGCGCCCGCATCGATGATAGCTTTAGCCAAGTCTTTTTGTCGATCTGTTGTTGATGTTGAATACTCTTGTCCCCAGTGCATATTCACCACAACCAAGTCTGCGTTGCCTTGCTTGGCATCCCTTGCTTTGCCGATCATTTCAAATAATAAATCGGGATTGGAGTTCAATAGTCCGGCTTTATTACTTTTTGATACGGCATCCTTACCGTAAACGTCTGTGAAGCCAAGTGTTGCGACACGAACGCCATTAACATCCGCATAGTCGATGCTGTTTTTTGCTTCCGCAGTGTTCGATCCAACACCGACATAGTGCATATCCGCACTTTTGAATTCATCAATCGTGTCAAGGAGTCCTTGTTCTTCATAGTCCATCATATGGTTATTTGCCAATGACACCACAGAGAAGCCAGCATCTTTAACGGCTTCCACACCGCTAGTATTGGAGTTTAACCGGATGGGCGTATCGGCTCCCTTGTAGTTAGATACTTCTTCTTTTAAAGCGGTATGTTCATAATTCCCACTGACATAATCCGAATTGGCAAAATAGGGTTTCATATACCGGAAGAGGTATTCATACCCGTGCTTTTCCGTCACTTCTTCAACATAACGTCCCATCATCACATCACCGACCATTGTCATCGTCAATGGTTGATCGGATTTTGTTGCGACTGTTTTCACTTCCTCAGCCCGTCCCATCCAAGTGGTAATGACTAAAGCGATTAGTAATATAGGTAGTATGATTCCAGTGTATTTAAGATTCTTTTTCTTCGTGCGTTTAATAAAGATAAGTGTTTTTTCTTTTGCATTTAAAGTCCGTTTCATTTTTTGCACCTCAGAATAGGTAGTACACGTTCATTAAACCGAATGTTATGCCGGATAATAAAAGCGTGCTGCCAAGTGTCAATGGCATTCCTTGTCTTTGTATGGTATTCGCTATCAATCCAGGTACGATTATACCGATTCCCCGAAACTCGAATATTTCAAAGGGCATGACGGGGTAGACTAAGTCCAATAGGAGTTTCAAGCAAATCCCGGTCACCATCATGGCGGCGAATTTTCTTCTTCCATATAAAATCACCCATCTTGAAAGGCCGTGGGTGACGATTAAATAAGTTACGACACTAATGATCAAAATGGTCAGCATGATTTCCCATTGATCAAATACTAATGCCAAATAACCTGGCACGATAAGTCCTGCGGGTACGACACCCGTCTTTTCTGAAAATATAAGGCTAAGCGTTACTCCCAGTACTAGGGCTACATATAAATCCGATCCAAACATTAAGGTTCCTCCTACTTAACTTGCTTTTTGCTTTGTTTTAGATTTCATGAATGCTTCAATTAATGGTTCCGCTGCACCGTGAATATTCCCGACACCGTAGACGATGCGATTTTTCATCAATGGGCGGAGACGGGCCACGATTTCTTCAGTTGACCAGTTTTCTAAATCCCAATATTCTTTAGTATCCAATTTACCTTGCTCGAATACCTTCGTGATTGGTGATGTAGTTTCTCCAATGGCAATGACGATTTCGGATTTTATGTACGGCAATACATCTCTAGCAAACTGCTCGGTACGGTCCACACGGTCTGCACGGCAGTTCATGATGACGATAGGAGGTTCTGTGCTGTATCCGAACGTATTGACACGTTCCCATATGTTCAGCGTCGATGCCGCGTCGTTTGCAGCAAAGCCATTGACAAAGAAAGTTGGCTGGATGCGATCTCCGAATTTGGTGATCCGCATGGCCCCTGGATCTGGATGTGCATTCAGCATGCCGCGGAAAGCCGTTTTTTCATCAATTCCCAAAGCTTCCGCAACGGCCAAGGCCAGTGATGCGTTATCCGGAAATACCATATAGTCGAATTCGCGTAAGAAATCTTCGGAAATTCTTGAATTATCTGCAACGATCACTTTTGTGTTGCGTTCTTTGGCGATTTGTTTGAAAAAGTCCAAATATTCACTTTCAATGGTTATTAAGTGACCATTATGGGGAATGGTAGCAGTGAAGGCTTCAGCAACCTCATCCATAGTCGGTCCCATGACATCCATATGGTCTTCCAATACATTCACGATGACCCCGATGTTTGCCTGGATCATTTTGTTTTGGAAGATTAGTTGATAGTCAGGCTGTACGGCCATGCACTCACAAACCAGTGCTTCCGTGCCTAAGTCGGCAACTTCTTTAACTACACGCCGTTGTTCTCCTATGTTGGGTCCTTCCGGGCGGCGTACAATCGGTTTTTCCTTGTCGGTAAACCAATAGATCATTCTTGCTGATGTTCCGGTTGTTTTACCTACTGTTTTGTATTTTGCTTCCTGGATCACACCTGTAATTAGACGCGTTACAGTCGATTTCCCTCGAATCCCATTCACATTCACACGTACCGGGATGGAGTCGAGACGCTTCTGATGGCGTTTTTGTTCAAAAATGCCATAGCCAAGCAAAAAGATCGCACAAATAAATATTGGTGCCATTTTTTTTTAACCTCTCTTTTTTTCAAATATTTGAATTACTGAATACACACTACATGATTTTAAACTTAATAGGCAAGAGCCAATTATTCTATCGTAATATAGTTATCAATAGCTTTTTCAAATATATGTATATTAGTGTGTAATAGTATCTAATGGGATGAATTATTTTATGAGTACAAAGATATGGCTGGAAATCGAGGGAATCGAGGTTTCATTTACACTAAATTATGGAAAGTTTAATAAAGCCCCATTTCAGTCAGAATAAACATGGTTTTATGAGCATTTGAACCTAATTCATAATGGCTATATTTGAATAATGTTTTTTTAAAAAAGTGAGGTTTATTACAGTTTGTTAATTGTTTATACCCATTGTTTGACATAAAGGTTACAATTTTTATGGATTTGTCATTCAATGTGAAATATTGCATCTAACGACTCAATTAGTTGAACTCTTTTGAATATGGACAAAGATGAGTAAAAGAACACATCTCTTTTTTTTAGTATTTTCCTCGGGAATACCCATGGGTCTATAATTGACCTTTTACCTAAAAAATGAAATGAACTAAAGTTAACCCATTTCTTTTAAAAAATACCTAGTTTCTTCTATAGATATAGTGTTTATATATGAATGAAAAATAAAAAAAGCCCAGAAGCATATCTGGGCTTTCGGCTTATATATTGTAAATGAATGGAATGGTTACGGATCTACGTTAATCATGGATGGATTTACCTTTTGTGGGTCTTGAGTTACAGCATGGGTAGCTGATAATTGAAGGAATCCAGGTTAACTTGATTTCTTTCTCTCAGAAATCTCAAGGGTGGAGTCCTTTTTACCGCCATCAATCACATAAAATCTAGGAGCTAATCTCCTTTTTTTACGTTGATTGTCAGGATTCATCTTCATATAATTTTCGTATTCTTTGCGAAAGAATTCTTCGGTTTCCCGTTGCAATGCTTTTCTTTCGTTAAAATCTGCGATGAATTTGAAAAAACGTTTCATATGAATTCCTCCTTATGGGGTTAAAAGGTCTTAGTTTAATAGTAACATATCGTTGGTGAAGTTTAACCTTTTTTTGCAATTTTGGAGTGGAAATTATGTTTTTGTGTGAATAAAGTTGTGAATGGTTTGATTCGAGAAAAAGCATGTAATGGATCCTTGCTGAGTAAGTGACCGTGCATGGTATTGAAAGGGAATGTCGGGATTTGCAGAAAGCGGGTATTGGAAGCAATGATTATTTGAGTTAAAATATTCCTTATATTCATTATACACTAAATATTCTGAAAACAAAGGAAAATATTCACTTCCAGCCGCTTTTGATAGATTTGCTTTTTTATGGTTCATTATTGTGTATAGTTATATATTCCCCGAATTTATGAAAATGAAACTTCCCTTATGTGGGAGGGAAAAAAGCAATTTCCCGCATCCGGGCTTTAATGCTTTTCAAATTATTGGACCCCTTATCGATATTTTATTCACTTTTTTTTATCGGATTTTTAATGTGATTTTTAAGTAATGAAAAGTTAACCAAATTTGCCATCAGGTCTAATGTTCACTTTATATAAACATCTTGATTTCTTATCATTTTCAAGTTACTATTGACTTGGAAAAATATAATATTCCGCGTTAAGGCGGAAGAGGTTCTAGCTACCCTCTCAAAAAAACTAAGGAGAAACAGTGCTCTATTCTTAGGGTGCTGTTTTTTTCCGTAAAAAGGAGTTTTATAGAAATGAAGAAGAAAGAAAAGGCAGTGGTTGTGTTTAGCGGAGGGCAGGACAGTACGACGTGCCTGTTTTGGGCATTGGAGAGATTTGAGGAAGTGGAAGCGGTGACGTTCGATTATAATCAGCGGCATAGCTTGGAAATCGAATGCGCTCAAAACATTGCCAAGGAATTGGGCGTGAACCATCATATCCTTGACATGTCGCTGCTGAACCAATTGGCACCGAATGCATTGACGAGAAGTGATATCGCAGTGGCGGACGGAGAAGAAGGGGAGCTGCCGTCGACGTTCGTGCCAGGGAGGAATTTGCTGTTCCTTTCGTTTGCCGGAGTGCTGGCGAGTCAGATTGGCGCTAAACATATTGTCACAGGAGTCTGTGAAACGGATTTCAGCGGATATCCTGACTGCCGCGATGTATTCATTAAATCGTTGAATGTGACCTTGAACTTATCGATGGACCAGTCATTCGTGATTGATACGCCGCTAATGTGGCTTAATAAAGAGGAAACATGGGAGCTTGCTTACCAGCTTGGCGCGTTCGACTTTGTCCGCGAAAAGACCCTGACTTGCTATAACGGAATCATCTCCGATGGCTGTGGAGATTGTCCGGCATGCAATCTGCGGAAAAAAGGGCTGGATGACTATGTAAGCAGACGGAAGGTGCTTTCATGATGTACGGTTTTAAGATAGTGGATAAACTCCAAAAAATAGATGAAGATATTCAGCGCAGCCAATTGAAGTATACAAACAAGAGGGTTCTCGTAAGTAAGGAATTCACCTTTGACGCGGCGCACCACCTGCATGACTATGAAGGGAAATGCAAGAACCTTCATGGCCACACGTATAAAGTCATTTTCGGATTGAGCGGGTATACGGATTCACGCGGGTTGATGATAGATTTTGGGGACATCAAGGATATCTGGAAAAATGAAATCGAAATCCACCTGGATCATCGTTATTTGAATGAAACCCTGCCGCTCATGAATACAACAGCTGAAAATATGGTTGTCTGGATTTATGAAAAAATGGCCGAAGCCCTTTCATTAAAAGAATATGAGGGTGCAAGAGTCGAATTTGTTCGACTGTACGAAACGCCGACAAGCTATGCCGAAGCCAGACGGGAGTGGATGGAAAGTGAGTAAACTTCCGGTTATGGAAATCTTCGGGCCGACCATCCAAGGAGAGGGAATGGTCATTGGTCAAAAAACCATGTTCGTTCGGACGGCTGGCTGCGATTATTCATGTTCCTGGTGTGATTCCGCTTTTACTTGGGATGGCACAGGTAAGGAAGATACCGTTCAGATGACTGCCGATGAAATATGGGATGAGCTGAAGCGAATTGGGGGTTCCGGTTTTTCCTTCGTGACGATATCTGGGGGAAACCCGGCCCTGCTGAAAAACCTAAACGGCTTGATAGCGATCTTACATGAAAATAAAGTGAAAATAGGGGTCGAAACACAAGGGAGCCGATGGCAGGATTGGTTTCTCGATATTGATGAACTGACTATCTCACCTAAGCCGCCGAGCTCTGGAATGGACACGGACTTTACCGTGCTTGACCAAATCATCTCGAATCTTGCCAATCGAAACCCAGAAAACCATGTTTCATTGAAGATCGTCGTCTTTAACGAGGAAGATTATCAATATGCCAAACATGTACATGGGCGTTACCCGGATATTCCTTTTTATCTGCAGGTCGGCAATGACGACAGCAGGACGGCGGATGATCGTCAATTGATCAGCGGCCTATTGAAGAAGTACGAAGAGTTAATTGATAAAGTGATAGCGGATGATGAATTGAATGATGTGAAAGTCCTGCCCCAGCTGCATACCTATATATGGGGTAACAAGCGGGGTGTGTAAAGTAAAGGCAGTGTGATGTTTAATCACACTGCCTTTTATGCTTATTACAGCCTTTGCATGTGTGTAGCTTTGAAGGATGATGTGTATTTAAGGCCATATCCAAATAAGCGATCCATTCCTATATGTGCGGTCCAAATTAAACCAATCATCACCCATGCATCCGACTTTAGGAATATGGCTAACAAAATCATGAGGATGGACACGATATAAGTATGGAATGCGTTATAAACCTTTGCTCCAATCCGGTCATTGATCAGATAGGCCAGCATGGAAACATCAGGGGACAAAATCAACAAAAGGAAAATCCACCAGCTGAATTCATATAACGAATAGATGTAAATCACCGCGAAAAGGACCATAAGTCCTTCAATATGAAGGAATCTCTTCACCATTTCATAAGTTTAATTGACCATAGGTCAATAATTTTCGAAAAAATTATATGATGTTCTTGGTGATATTTTTTACATGAAAATAGGCTAAACCTTTTACATCTTGATAAGATAGTTCAGAATTAATGTAAAAAGTTATGAATCCATGAAGAGAAAGAAAAATCGACCAAATGGATGCAGGATTCAGTTTGTTGTCCGTTAGATCCGTCAAGGACTGGATTAGCTTTTCGTATGTTTTATTAGAATCGAATTGGAGTAACTGCTGAATTTCTTTTTCCTTCGATAAAAACATGATGGAATAATGATTCTGTTGGGTTAAACCGAACTCCAAGAAGCACAATAAAATCTTTTCCATTTTTACGGAAGGGTCATTTTCCGACAGGATGATATCATCGATTGAAGAATTTAAAACGGAAAAATCCGTTTTAACCAAACTATAAAATATTTCCGCCTTGTTTTTAAAATGATAATAAATGGCTCCATGGCTGCAATCCAATGATTTAGCCAATTGCCTCATCGAGACATTCGAATACCCTAACGCTGCAAAAAGGATTCTAGCTTCATTCAACACCATGTCCCTGGATAATTCTTGACCTGCCGATTTCCTTGGCGACATCTTATCACCTCCTTATTAATTGACCACTGGTTAATTAGGATGATAGCTCACGGATTTTTAAATGTCAATTATTAGGTTGAACTATATAGTACTGTTTTTAAGTGGGACTTTGCCATTTGTTTCACCAGTGTTGCAAAGGATAAACCCCCAGTTTATTGAGGGTTTATGCAATTTATTAAAAAACTAATGATGCTCTCAAAGTAGTAACGCCATTTTCTAAATAACCCTTTAAACAGGTTAATGTATATACCCAACCTTCTTTTTGTCCGATCATTTTGTTTATTATTTCAGGATCGTCTTCACTCAATCCTGATTCGTTCACTTCAATGATCGTACTCGTTTTATCCAACTCTTTTAGTGTAATGGCAACAATCGTTTCTTGATCATTTCCGCCCCATGCAAACACGATTTTCCTATTTTCCTCTACTTCCAATACATGAATGACCACTTCAGCATCGTATTCGTTGTATCTCAATGTAGGCGTCCGGCCTTTTTCCCATCTTTCCGAACTCGATGAGAACCAGAAATTCCCGATTTTTTCAGGATTCACTATGGCTTCAAACACTTCATTCGTTGGCTTGACGATCTTGAATTTCGTGATTATTTGAGTATCCATAACTAACTCAACTCTCTTTCAATGTGTTTTTATAGTTTCCGTTTTATTATCCCAGTCTACTGATATGGGCGGCAGGATCCGTCCAGTTTCAAGCAAGCTCTTCAGGTTACTTAAAAGGGCTGGCCATCCATTATTCAAGCCTTCAAAGGTATTGTCATCATAGACGAAATCTGTCTCCAATAGCTCCTCATGCCTAAGAGTTAACTTCACAGTCGAATCGTCCATTTTCTGTAATTCAAAAGTGACCCGTGTAGGCTGCTCGCGAGGGGTTTCGTCTCCTGCCATGATCCATGTATACGAGAGCAGGTGCAACGGCTCGCATTTAAGTACTTGCCCATGATCGGTAATCCGCCCATCATCCAGCAAATATTGAACGGCTGACCCTTCTTGCCAGTCAGACTTTACTTGTAATCCGAAGTGGTATTTCTTCGTGACTTCACCACTCGTCAAGGCTTCCCAAAGCTTCTCTGGTGTAGTTGCGATATAAATAGGATAGACAAACGTAGTTTTTTTCATCATTCTTTTTCTCCTCGCCAAATAAAGTACATGACTCTATCTTTGATTTTCGGCTTTTGTATACAGCCGGTCAAGCAGTTTTAAGCGACAGAAATCGGCAAAGGGGGAAACAGGGACATTGAAATAAATGGCTAAATCAATCGGTAACCGCGAAAACATACTAAAATCGACGGTATGGAAACTTCTTGATTTCCAACCGCTTTCAAGCTACGATGAATAAGGAAAATGATAATCCGCCCGGGCGGAAGAGGTTCTAGCTACCCTCTCAAAAAAACTAAGGAGAACAGGGCTCTTTCTTAGGGTGCTGTTTTTTCTGTATAAGGAGAATTAAGAAATGTTAAGAATTTTATTGTATTTAGTATCCATCATCACGGCGAATGTGGTTACAGCAGCTTTTGCGCCATTACATTTTGGCATGTTCATCATCCCGATGGGGACATTGCTCATCGGGGGAACCTTCATCTTCCGAGATCTGGTCCAAAATAAATACGGCCGCACAAAGACCTATATATGCATCGTCACTGCACTTATTTTATCTGCATGTGTATCATTTTTATTAGGAGATACGTTACTGATTGTGTTTGCTTCCGCATTATCCTTCGTGGTCGCAGAAACAGCGGATACGGAAATTTATACCCGTTTAAAGCTCCCGATGAGTTGGAGGGTGTTTTACAGCGGGATCGTTGGAGGATTTTTCGATTCGGTGATATTTGTCGTGATTGGCCTAAGTCCTCTGGGTGCCAATATATTGCCATGGGAAGCGGTACCCGCTGCGGTCATCGGCCAAATCATCGTTAAAACGATCATTCAGTCCATTGGTGCCATATTGTTGGGACGAATCAACGTAGAACTGGAGAAACGTGTAGTCTCCAGTTAATTGCTAGGAGGGATGCACTTGATGGATGGAACCAAAAAAGAAGAAGAAAAATGCTATTGCCTCGAGGCCTTTCGTGAAAAATATGGCCCGCATGTACAAGGGGAATGCATGAAGCTCTCCTGCGCCAATTATCGCAAGCATAAAGGAATAGACAAAAAAAGGACCTGATTTGGTCCTTTTTTGCGTGATTGAAGTGACTCACGAGTAAACAGTGCGAATTCACGAGTAAAAGTACGAAACTCACGAGTAAACAGTCCAAATTCACGAGTAAAAGAGCAAAACTCACGAGTAAAAGTGCGAACTAAGTGTGCAGTACGAATTCACGAGTAAAAGTACGAAATTCACGAGTAAACGTGCGAAACTCACGAGTAAAAGTGCAAAATTCACGAGTAAAAGTACGAAATTCACGAGTAAACGTGCGAAACTCACGAGTAAACGTGCGAACTAAGTGTGCAGTACGAATTCCCGAGTAAACGTGCGAAAACTAAGTGTGCAGTGCGAACTCACGAGTAAAAGTGCGAAATTCACGAGTAAAACAGCAAAAAAAGCTTCCTGGGCCGTTCCATTAAGTGCAGGAAGCTTTTTATTTGGTTTAGAATTGCTGTGAGCTTTTTCGAACTAATTTTTCCAGGAAGAAAAAGCATTCGCGTTTCCGCTCAAGTTCGGTTTGTCCATTTTCGGTGACATGATAATATTTCCTGCGGCATGATTCGGACTCTTTCCAATGTCCTTTTATGAATTCTTTTTTTTCTAATCGTTTAAGGGCAGGGTAGAGGGTGCCTTCACTTATTTCATAGTTGCCCTTGCTCATTTGCTTCAGGATTTTCGTTATTTCATAGCCGTAAAGCTTTTTTTGCGATAGAAGTGAAAGCAAAAGGAGGTCAATGCTTCCCTTCATTAATTCTTTATCCATATAAAATCTCCTCCTTTTCATTTTTAAAGTGTAATACGTTGTACATCGTATCACAAGGTGCATTTTACTTTTCTTAAAAAAAATGGTTAAATGACGATTGCTAAATAAATTTAATCATAGTAAAATGTGCTTCGGAACGGATGAGTTGTGAAGAGTGTGGTAAGGATACTATATATATGATTTAATTGTTTTAATGAAAATACGGAATAGGATAGAAGAATCATTACTCAAGGGGTATTAATTGATTTTTTTTCGAAAATCATTTAGATTCTATTTATCAACAAGAGCAAAGAAAGAAGGTCCTAGATAGATGAAAGTGAAAGCACCTGAGTCATTCACATATATAGGTGGAAAGAGAGCAGTTCTTCTGCTTCACGGGTTTACCGGAAGTACAGGAGATATGAAGAAATTAGGGAAGTACTTAAATGATCTCGACTATACTTGCCACGGACCTCTTTATAGCGGGCACGGAGTATCAGCCGAGGAACTTGCTAAAACTGGTCCAAAGGAATGGTGGGGAGATGTAGTTAATGGCTATAATTTCCTAAAAGAAGAAGGCTATGAGGAAATTGCAGTTGTAGGAATTTCTTTAGGGGGAGTGTTCTCATTAAAAGTGGGAATTGAATTGCCTGTAAAAGGGGTAGTTTCAATGTGCGCTCCGACGCAAGGAAAAAGTATCGATCGACAAAAGAACCGCTTGCTCAATTATGCACAGGCGTATAAGAAGTTTGAGGGCAAAGATGCAGACCAAATTGCTGCAGAAGTGAAGCTGCTTGAAGAAGAGCCAATGCCTCAACTAAAAGATGTGTTGAACATTATAAATGAGACAGGTGAAAATTTAGATTTAATTACATCTCCAACTCTTGTTCTGCAAGGGCGTTTGGATGATCCCGACTATACGGAGAGTGCTACAGCGATTTTCAATGAAGTCGATACACAGCATAAACACTTGATTTGGTATGAAAAGTCTGGCCATATTATCACATTGGGCAAGGAACGTGAACAGGTGTATGAAGATGTGTATAAGTTCTTGAATACACTGAATTGGTCGGAGTAATAAGCGATATATTTGATCCCCTTTAAGTTGAACGTGTAAAAAGCTTACAGTCGTAAGTAGGCTTTACACTATACTTGAGGGGATTTTATTTTGGCTGCAAATCTATTTGTAGAAAAAGACCTTTAAGGTATCGTTATTATCAAGAGTTGCCAATAAAATGTCGTTCACGTCGGCATTATATGTTATTTTGATTCTGTTTTTCAGCCATGCTTCTTCTTTACCGCCCGGGTTCAATTCTTTAGAATCAATCTTTCCCTCTTTAATAATCGTTTTAGGAAAAGTGAAGGCGTTTGTTTCCAGGTGCATATCTGCTGGGGTTACTGCTTCATATTGGGGATCTAAAAACAATGAAATGGTACCGTCCGGTTCCCATAGCGCGAGGGATACTTTTTGAATATCTTCTACTTTTTCCTTTCTTAATTCCAATAATAAAACATCGATGGAGATTCTGGCCCTTGCTAAGCTTTTGTAAATGATTTGTCCATTTTCGATAAGAGGAAAGGGGTCTGAGTCAAAAAACCTTCGGAGTTTTCCCCACTTAAGGCCTGCAAACACACTAATTATATATAAAATGACAAATACACTGGTTGTAATCATTGAGCCCTTCAAACCTAACTGTTCATCAGATAAAGGGTGGGCAAGAATGTTTCCAATAATTAAAGCCATTATGAAATCAAGTAATCTTAACTGCGAAATGGACCGTTGCCCCATCAATTTAACCGAAAGAAGCAAGAAGAAGAAGGAAATGATGGCTCTTAAAATCCACTGGATTGCAGTAAGAGTTTCCTGGCTACTAAAAAAATCCACAAAAATTCACGTCCTTATTTCCAATAAATGAGAAGTAATGGGCCTCTTTAGAGTGGGCCGTTTATAGTTTTAGTCGGCCCCTTCATAAGTATTACCCACATTGGCCCTTCGGAGACTTTATAGACTGTTTTCGAAAAATTTATATTAATATAACAACTTTAAAATGTATTGTAATTAAAAATAAACTGATTTAAAATGATATCTTTCCTGAGAAATTTATTTAAAAAATATCCTTGTATAATATCAGTGACAATGGTCTGATAGTTTCTACCTGGCAGCCGTAATGCCGGACTACAAGGAAGTATGAAAATAGAAGAGATGAACAGGTTAATGTTGGTTCGCTTGAAAAAAGCTGGATCCTAAAAAACATGCTTCGATGAAAGCTCTTACTTTTTCACACTTTCTTGCTGCGGCTGAAGGTGTAAAAAGGTGAGGGCTTTTTATATAAAAAAAACGAATGGGAAATGATATAGCTAAAGGGGATGAAAGCATGTATTTCTTATTGAATATACTAGGTGTTTTAGTTGTTATGGGCATCGTTTACCTTTGTTCACCTAATAAAAGGAACGTTAAGTGGAAAGCCATTCTTACCTTGCTGGTTCTTGAATTGCTTATCACTTGGTTCATGTTATCGACAAAAATAGGGGCATGGGTCATCAATCTGATCGCTTCATTCTTCACCTGGTTGATTGGATGTGCGAATGAAGGGATTTCTTTTGTCTTTCCTTCGCTTATGGCAAATGAACAAGTGGATTTCTTTTTCAGCGCATTGATGCCGATTATCTTCATTATCACGTTTTTTGATGTTTTATCGTATTTCGGTATACTTACGTGGATCATTGATAAAGTGGGATGGCTCATTTCAAAAGTATCCGGTTTGCCGAAACTTGAGAGTTTCTTTTCGATTCAAATGATGTTCCTCGGAAATACCGAGGCACTTGCCGTAATCCGCCTTCAACTTAGTGCGATTAAGGATCAGCGTCTTTTGACATTTGGAATCATGAGCATGAGCAGCATCAGCGGTTCAATCATTGGAGCCTACCTGTCCATGGTACCGGCAACCTATGTTTTTGTAGCGATACCTTTGAACTGCTTAAATGCCTTGCTGATAGCTAATATGCTGAATCCCGTCGGTGTCAGTAAAGAAGAAGACGTCGTTTATGTACCTTCTAAAGAGGAACGTAAAGATTTCTTTTCCACCATTTCCAACAGTATGTTGGTTGGGGCCAAAATGGTCTTCGTCATCATGGCAATGGTTATCGGCTATGTGGCGTTGACGGCTAGCGTAAACGGCATTTTCGGCTTCTTCGTGGATGGATTGACCATTCAAAAGATTTTCTCTGTCATTTTTAGTCCATTTGCATTCCTGCTAGGATTAACTGGACATGATGCCATGTATGTCGCTCAATTGATGGGAATCAAGCTTGCCACGAATGAGTTCGTTGCCTTGCTCGATTTAAAGGATAAAGTCAGTACACTGCCTCCGCATACAGTAGCCGTGGCTGTCACTTATTTGACGTCTTTTGCCAACTTCAGTACAGTGGGCATGATCTACGGAACGTTCAATTCCATCCTCAATGATGAGAAATCGAACATTATCGGAAGGAATGTTTGGAAGCTGTTGGTTAGCGGGATGGCTGTTTCCCTGTTAAGTGCCATGGTCGTTGGATTATTCGTTTGGTGATTTAAAACGGGCATCTGAAAAAAGCTGTGCAGGATTTTCCATGCACAGCTTTTTCTTATTTAGTCAAATAGTTCTCTGTATAATATGGTTTATTTTCCTTATCGAAGGCAACTCCGACACCGAGGGATTCAAAATCTTTCTGTAATTTGTTTTCCCTGTGTCCAATGGAATTCATTAGGCCTTCATGGGCAAAGATACTGCTATTCTGACCGGCAGCCAGGTTTTCCCCCGCCATTCGGAAATTGATTTTGTCATCTTCCATCCGGTCAAAAGGGGATTCCCCTTCAAGGTTTGTATGGTTGAAGTATTGATTCACGGCCATATCTGCACTATGATCCTGGGCGGTGACCTTCACTCGTTTATCCCATGTTAGTACGGAGAGATCATGATTGACCCGTGATGCATTGGTCAAATCGAATAATTGATATTCAAAGCCCTTCTTTAATTCGGGGCCGGCTTCTGCAAAATAGCCGCTCTTTTGCTTTTCGAGTTTTGCGTCGATGATTTGGATTGCCGTGACTGTATTTTTCTCATGTTTGTCATAAAAAATGGTCACATAGCTATTATCCATTTCGAACATATCGTATTCGCCGCCGTCACTTCGAATCTGATAATAGACGTTTCCTTTAAGCAGTTTTGTTACTGGCTCGGCCATTTTCCCCGTCACGGTTTCTTTGGGTGTACCGCGTTTAATGCCTTCCTTTGAGGAAATCAAATCTTGGTTCGTATATAAACCAACAACTTTATTGTTGTTATCGTAGGCAACCATGAAGAAGTTTTGATAATTTTCGTGATAGGCAAACCAGTCCACGCCATATTCATTCCGCGTATTCCGCTTAGCTTTACCAGCCATTTTTTCTACATCATCCTTCGTGTCGCCAATTTCGATATTACGGACTGAAAAGGATGCATCAGCAGGTGCTTCCAGTGCCGGTTTTTTCACTTTTTCCGTTTCCTGAGATTCTTTTTCAGAAGCGGTATCCAATGTTTCCGTCAGCGAGCCAATCAGGCTGCTGACTCCAGTACTCAGTTTTTCCAAGGCTGTCGTAACCTCGGGCCCGTTTATAAATGAACGAACATCTGATGCAAAGGCACTAACCCCCGCTTTGAATCCAGATTCCTGAATATCTTTACCATATCCATACCATAATCCAGAGAGTAGGAGTATGAGGACCACAATATTAAACAGTTTACGCAAATCGTTCACTCCTGCTCTATCCAGGATATAGAATCCCGATTAATGAAAGACCGTCTGCAGCATACTTAAAACAGGTGGGACACCTAACAAAAATAGTGAACACATAATGAGTGTTTGCGAGACCATTTTTGGAAGCTTTTCCTTCCCTTTTCCTGAATACCAGCCACTGAACTGAAGTTTATTTCTATACCAGACGAATAATAAAAGCAGTATCGCAATCGAGCCTAGCCAGCCATACTGAGTCACTCCCAAGTTTATATAAATGCCGTTTACAATGGCCGAAATGATTGTTCCGGCTATCCCGAATATTAATATGATGCGTAACAATTCTAATAAGACTTTCATATGTCACTCCTTGGTTTCCCTATTATACTTCGCCGATTACAAAATAAAAATTTAAATGTTTGGCTTTACATATTATACCAAAAATAAAGAGGGGAATAAAACAGGTAGCTCTTTCGAAGGTGAAGTTTTCATTATTAGTTAGGCTGTTTTCACATACTTTGTTGCTATTTACCAGGTAGTGAGTTGTGGTTGATTTCCCCTCCAGATGCTCGCTTTCCTTGGTGCGGGAGGTGAGCCTCCTCGGCGTAAACGCCTGTGGGGTCTCACCTGTCCCGCTGCTCCCGCAGGAGTCTCGCACTTCCGCTCCAATCAACCTTAAATAGTTTCGTTTTAAAAAACAACAATCTTTACGAAAAGAGCCATTAGTTAAGTCTTTATAAACAAAAAAAGATTAGCCATTGCGCTAATCTTTTTCATTTGGGATTACTTTAATTGATCATTCAAGACACTTTCCTCGAGAACGGAAAACTTATCACCATACACCTTTGTTATGTGGTTTTCCCCCCATGTACATAGTGCGGATAGGATACTTTCCAGGCTTTTTCCATACTCACTAAGTTCATATTCCACTTTTGGAGGGACTTGGTTGTAAACGATCCGGTTGATGACTTCGTCCTTTTCCAACTCCCTCAACTGTTGGGTCAACATTTTTTGGGTGATGTTCGGCATAAGGCGCTTCAATTCACTAGTCCGCTTTTTCCCGTGGGTCAGATGGCAGAGGATCACGCATTTCCATTTTCCGCCCATTACTTCAAGTGTCGCTTCTACGGATATATTGTATTTCTTTTTTTGCATGATTTGCATACTCTCCTTACATTATAGGTACTAAAAGGTGCCTATATCACTTTAAAGTACGTACTGTTTTTTATTTGTATTATATCTCATAATAACATTTGCACACCGAATTCCACTGTACCATTTATAAAAAAAGTTGCTCAGGCAATTTCAATGATAGTACAAAATGACAAGAAGGAGAAGAGGATATGATTTCAAATAAAAATAGAAGTACATGGGCATTGCTGGCTTTGGCGATCAGTGCCTTTGCGATTGGAACAACTGAGTTCATCAGCGTGGGATTATTACCACTCATTTCTAAGGATTTACACATTACAGTGACGACGGCGGGACTGACGGTGTCCTTATACGCTTTGGGGGTCATGTTCGGGGCACCTATCCTGACATCACTGACATCGAATATGTCGCGTAAGACTTTATTGCTTTGGATAATGGTCGTGTTCATTATCGGAAATGCATTAGCGGCTTCTGCGACCACGGTCGGTGTATTATTGATCGCGCGTGTCATTTCAGCGCTTGCACATGGTATCTTCATGTCAATCGGCGCTACGATTGCCGCTGATTTGGTCCCTGAAAACCGCAGGGCGAGTGCCATCGCCATCATGTTTACAGGTCTGACGGTGGCAACGGTGACCGGAGTTCCTTTTGGAACCTTCATCGGTCAGCAATTCGGCTGGAGATTCGCTTTCATCATCATTGTGGCAATCGGCTTGATCGCTTTCATTGGAAACGGCATTCTAGTCCCATCGGATTTAAGAAAAGCGGCACGGACCACTTTCCGTGACCAAATCAAATTGGTGACGAATGGGCGTTTGCTGCTAGTATTCATCATTACGGCGTTAGGGTATGGCGGTACATTCGTTGTCTTCACGTACCTGTCGCCATTACTTCAGGAAGTGACAGGGTTTAAAGAAGGAACTGTGGCCTTGATTTTGTTAATATATGGAGTAGCCATAGCAATAGGAAATACCCTTGGCGGGAAATTCGCCAATCGCAATCCTATTAATGCCCTATTCTATATGTTTCTTATTCAGGCCATTGTACTTGTGGTGTTGACTTTCACGGCACCGTTCAAGGTAGCTGGTTTAATTACGATCATTTTAATGGGATTGTTTGCATTCATGAATGTTCCGGGGCTTCAAGTGTATGTCGTCATGTTAGCGGAGCGTTTCGTGCCGAGTGCAGTGGACGTGGCGTCAGCCATCAATATTGCCGCCTTCAATGCGGGTATCGCCATTGGTGCCTACTTAGGAGGGGTGATAACGGATTCGATCGGATTGATCCATACAGCGTGGATAGGTGGAGTCATGGTGTTTGCAGCAGTGATTTTAACAGCGTGGAGCCGTGCCCTGGAAAGTAAAGACCGTTCCAAGGGAACGGACAAAATAGCATAGGATTAAAAAAGTGATGCATCTTAGAAAAAGCATGCTATGCGTATAGGGTATCAATGAAAAGTATCATTGCATCCCTTCAGTGAATGATGGAAGGTTCCCTGAAGGGATGTAATGATACTGATACTTAAAGCGCATTACAATCTAAAAAAACAATCATTTGGAGGTAGAGTATTATGGTGAAAAACTTACAAGATACAACTACATTGCATAACGGCGTCAAAATGCCTTGGTTCGGATTGGGCGTATTTAAGGTGGAAGAAGGACCGGAGCTGGTAAATGCAGTTAAAGTGGCCATTAAACAAGGTTATCGCAGCATCGATACGGCTGCCATTTATGAAAATGAAGAAGGGGTCGGACAAGGGATTCGTGAGGGCTTAAAAGAAGCTGGAATCTCAAGGGAAGACTTATTCGTAACATCCAAAGTCTGGAATGCCGATTTAGGCTATGAATCGACAATTGCAGCTTACGAAAAAAGCTTACAGAAACTTGGCTTGGAGTACCTGGATTTATATCTTATCCATTGGCCAGTGGAAGGAAAATATAAAGAAGCTTGGAGAGCGTTGGAAACTCTATATAAAGAAGGAAAAGTGAAAGCGATCGGTGTGAGCAATTTCCAGATTCACCACCTAAAAGATTTGATGGAAGATGCAGAAGTGAAGCCGATGGTCAATCAAGTGGAATGCCATCCGCGTTTAACTCAAAAAGAAGTTCAGGCATTCTGTAAGGAACAAGGAATACAACTTGAAGCATGGTCTCCTTTGATGCAAGGTGAACTTCTTGATAATGAAGTTTTACAAGCTATTGCAACCAAGCATGGCAAATCTGTTGCACAAGTCATTTTACGCTGGGATTTACAAAATGGGATTGTAACGATTCCGAAATCAACTAAAGAACATCGTATTGTCGAAAACTCAACTGTATTCGATTTCGAATTGACGGAAGAGGAAATGAACCAAATTGATGGATTGAATCAGAATCACCGTGTTGGTCCAGATCCTGATAATTTCGACTTTTAATTAGTAGGAAGGAGAGGGACGAGATATCCTTCTGAGTTTATAGACTAAAGAGGACATATCTTTTAACACAAAGTTGATTGGAATGTAAGGTGCGAGACTCCTGCGGGAAAAGCGAGTCAAAGGGAGACCCCGCAGGCGCTTGCGCCGAGGAGGCTCCCGGACCGCCCGCGGAAAGCGATTGCCTGGAGTGAAAATCAACATTCATATTACACTCCCTTAAAAAAAATGTAGGCAATCTTAATTATTCCAGTTTGTCCACAGTCGGGGAACGGGATATCCGTCTTTCTCTTTTTTTATGAATTTCGCACCGGAATTTACACTGAAAGCTTGGGGAATCCGATTAGTTGACACAGTATTACTGGGATGATATAAATGCATGTGCATGCATTATATAAAAAGGAGATGAAGAATGATGAATGATTTATTTTCACCTTATCGCATAAAAGAACTTGAACTTAAAAATAGGATCGTCATGCCGCCGATGTGCCAATACTCAGTCGAAGCGGAAGATGGTATACCAACGAACTGGCACCAGCAACATTATGTAAGCAGGGCAGTTGGCGGCACGGGGTTAATTATAGTGGAAATGACCGATGTGGAGCCTGATGGGCGCATTTCGAATCGCGATCTTGGATTATGGTCCGACGATCAAATTGGGGCTTTCTCCAACATCGTTAAGGAAGTTCATCAATACGGTGCAAAAATCGGGATACAAATTGCCCATGCAGGCCGTAAAGCGGAGGATGCGGAACCGCCGGTGGCACCTTCAGCCATTGCGTTTGATGAAACGTATAAAACACCAAGGGCTTTAGAAACGGAAGAAGTGAAGGAAATGGTCGATAAATTCCGGGCATCGGCCAGAAGGGCAGTTCAAGCAGGATTTGACGTAATCGAATTACATGGTGCACACGGGTATTTAATCCACCAATTCACATCACCGCTTACGAATAAACGTGATGACGAATATGGAAGGGACCTGACTAAATTCGGAGTGGAAGTCATTAAAGCAGTGAAAAGCGAAATGCCTGCCGACATGCCTTTAATCATGCGCATTTCTGCAAAAGAATACGTTGAAGGCGGATATGGTATTGAAGAAAGCATTGCATTTTCACAAGTCTTTAAAGAAGCAGGCGTCGATATGTTCCATGTAAGCTCTGGAGGAGAAGGCCCGATTGGAGCAGACGGAAGACCTGGTACCCATGCCAGCTATCAAACTCCGTTGGCCAGGGAAATCAAAAAAGCTTTGGATATTCCGGTGATTGCTGTAGGTCGTTTAGATGATCCGATTCTAGCAAATTCAATCATTGGCAATGAAGAAGCAGATTTGGTCGCCATCGGCAGAGGAATGCTGCGAAACCCTTATTGGGCACTTGAAGCATCTAAAGCTTTGAATATAAAAACGGAGATTCCTAAACAATATCAACTGGGATTCAAGCATTGATACGGATTTTTAAAACGCCGGCGAATATTATATTCGCTGGCGTTTTTTCATTCAGTGCATGAGGGAATTTGCATATGCGAATCCATTACGTGATGTTTAACTGGAAATTTTGCTATAATGAAAAAGATAAATCAAACGATAATTCGAGGTGCTAATTATGGAAGAAATCAAAATCATTACAACGGAAGAAGTGGAAGCTAAGCTTGAGGCAGGAGAAGCGATGGAACTTGTCGATGTTCGTGAAGACGAAGAAGTGCAAGAGGGAATGATCGAAGGCGCGAAACATATTCGCATGAATGATATCCCGGCGAACCTTGACTATTTTGATAAAGAAAAAGAATATATCTTTATCTGCCGTTCAGGACGCCGCAGTGAAAATGTATGCCATTATCTTCAGGAACAAGGATATAAAGTGGCAAACATGGTTGGAGGAATGCTTGAATGGGACGGCGAAGTCATCGTTAAGTGAAGCTCTTCAAAATGGCCTGTTACTTTTGTAAGCGTAAATCCAGGAATGTGACGGCTTATTTGAATGAAGAAAGAAAAAAGATCATGGTTTGTTCACAATGCCGTGAATATGCGGAAAAACGTGCATATTTGAAGTCGTGAAAACAAAGAGTCCTTTCATCATGAAAGGACTCTTTTTTCTATATGAACCTCACTTCCGGGGATGCAAACGTTTTATGTTAAAATTAGGGTGCTGAAGTCAGAAAATATAGAAAAAGGAGAGTTGAAGAATGAATGTTCATAAAATTGCAGTCATTGCGGGTGACGGGATTGGCCCTGAGGTGATTAATGAGGGTGTAAAGGTCCTTAAAGAAGTGGCGGCCATTGCCGGTGATTTTTCTTTCCAGTTCACCTATTTTCCATGGGGCTGTGAATATTACCTTGAGCACGGCAAAATGCTGCCCGACGATGGACTGGAACAACTGATGAAGTTTGACGCCGTGTATCTGGGGGCTGTCGGTTATCCTGGTGTCCCGGACCATATTTCCTTACGTGAACTTCTGCTGAAGATCAGAAAGGGATTTGACCAATATGTGAATGTTCGACCCGTTAAATTGCTTCAAGGTGCACCCTGTCCATTAAAAGACGTGACCCGTGACCAAATCGATATGATTGTCATCCGTGAAAACAGTGAAGGGGAATATTCCGGTGCAGGTGATTGGCTTTTTAAAGGCAAGCCGGAAGAAGTCGTCCTGCAGACGGGGGTCTTTTCACGAAAGGGAACCGAGAGGATCATCCGTTATGCTTATGAACTTGCGCGCAAGACGAGAAGGACGCTAACGAGCATAAGCAAGGCGAACGCATTGAATTATTCAATGGTTTTTTGGGATCAGGTTTTTGAAGAAATTGGACAGGAGTATCCGGAAGTAGAAACGAATTCCTATCTGGTCGATGCGGCAAGCATGTATTTTGTCAAACAGCCCGAACGGTTCCAAATCGTTGTCACCTCCAATTTGTTCGGTGACATCATAACGGATTTAGGTGCTGCCATTGCAGGCGGGATGGGACTGGCGGCCGGTGCCAATTTAAACCCGGAACGGATTTATCCTTCGATGTTCGAACCGATTCATGGTTCAGCCCCGGATATAGCACATCAAGGCATCGCCAATCCACTTGCGGCCATATGGTCTGCCAGTCAGATTCTCGATTTCTTTGGACATGAGGTTTGGGGGGCGAAAGTGTTGGACGTGATTGAACAGGCGATGGTCGATAAAAAGGTGCTGACTCCTGATATGGGCGGGGCAGCTTCTACAGAGGAAGTCGGGGATGAAGTGGTTAAAATATTATCCGCTTCACTAAAAAATCAAGTATAAAAATCAAGTGAAAAGGGCATCCTGCACAATAACTATCATTATAGTAAAAGGGCGGGGAGAGCCGATGATACAAGTGAAATTATTTGATTATGAGCATGAAAAGGACCTAGAGGATGAAATGAACTTTTTCCTGGAAGACATTCGTGATAATCAAATCGTCGATATCAAATACAATGTCGCCACAACAGGTGAAGAGGAAGAGGAACAGATCTACTGTTTCAGTGCGATGATCATCTATAAAAAAAAATAAAGGCCGGCTGGCCCTATAATCATAATGGACTACCTATTGCTTGCTGACGGGCAAACAAAGGTAGTCTTTTTCCGTCTGGACTTCCTCGGAAGGGGGCATGTTCGTTGTGGAAATTAGGACGATGTCGCTTCCCCGCCATTGACATGAAGTGTTTGTCCTGTCACAAAACGGGAATCATCAGAGGCGAGATAGACAAAGGTGGGAGCCAGTTCAAATGGCTGGCCTTGACGCTCCATCGGATTATCGACTTGTGTCACTTCGTCTGCCGAGAAACTTGCCGGGATGAGGGGTGTCCAAAACCTTCCTGGCGCAATGGCGTTCACCCGGATGCCTTGATCGACAAGACTGTTTGCCAAGGCACGGGTAAAACCGATGTTGGCCCCTTTAGTCGCCGTATAATCAATTAATTGCTTATTCCCATTAAACGTCACGACAGAAGATGTATTAATGATGGAGGACCCAGCTTTTAAATGGGGAAGGGCAGCACGCGTCGTGTAGAAGTGGGAATAGATATTCACTTTAAAGGTATCATCGAATTGCTCATCCGTAATATCAAGCAAGCTTAATTGCTGAAATTGAATGCCCACGTGGTTACAAAGAATATCGAGCTTTCCAAATGTTTCGAAGGTGTCTTCCACGATATCGATGCATTGCTGCTTATCCCTTAAGTCCCCAGGCAGCAGTAAGCAACGTTGCCCAAGCTCTTCAATTCTCGTTTTAGTCCGATTGGCATCCTCATGTTCATCCAAATAAGCGATGGAAACATCTGCCCCTTCTTTAGCAAAAGCGATGGCAGCCGCAGCGCCAATCCCACTGTCTCCGCCAGTTATCAATACGACTTTACCTGTTAATTTCCCGCTGCCCCTATAATTGGGATTTTCGATGATGGGCCTGGGCACCATTAATTTTTCTACACCGGGTTGGCGAAATTGGCGTTGCTCCGGAACCGTGATGGGTACGTCTTGATAACGGGTGATCTTCCCATAATTCGGATGCATGGGATAGCTTTTACCGGATGATTTCTTTTTATTATCTTCTGCCATGAGGGGTCCTCCTAATAAAGAATTTAGTCGGATTACTTTATGATGATCAGGCATATGCCGTGCATGAAGAACATGTATCGGGACGGGCTCGTTGCCGTGCGGCTCGAATATGCTGAAGGGGAGAAAAAAGTTTTTGGAGGCCTCTATATGCCATATTATTATAGCGAAGAAGTGAAGTGGTTATTGGTCGAACAATCGGATGAAAAGGTGGAGTTGTTATATGACTCCAACCCAAATACCTTTGAATTGCCGCTTATTGGACCAAGACCGCCATATTATTATAACCCGCGCTATGTGCCGTATTATCCCGTGATTTAAGAGAGTTAAGGGAAAATGCATGAAGTACGGAGTCTGCCGGATTGGGCTGCCTAGGTCTTTTTAAGAGTGGACTGAAAGCAGCCATAATTCGACTTAACTAAATTCCAGATCTTAACATGTCATTAGGAAAAACTGATTATATTCTTCTATGAATTTTACAAACACGGAGATAATGGGTAAAGTTATACATAATACATAGTACGGACTGGTGTATTAAAGGAGAGATTCATTTTGGATAATAAAATGAAACAATTAATAGAAAATATACAGCAGTCGGATGGTGGCCATATTTTATACTGTTTTAATGAATTGGAGTCATACATTGAAAATGAGGCAACTTTCATCATTACCGGTGTTCAACAGGGAGACCATATCCTGGTCGTCGAAAACGACCGCATCTTTCCTTTCGTGTACAAGAAATTGCAGATTCATTTAAATGAGGAGCAATTGGAGCAAGTGCATCTTATGAATAATTTTGATTTTTATTGTTTTCATGGAGACTTCCATCCTTCGACGATGGTTGATTATTTCTTGGAAAATATCGATGTATACACTAAACGCAATCAGCACATCCGGACTTGGGGCCATGTTGAATGGGGCCATGACGATCAAGTCAGCTTTGCGATAGGTGAATATGAAAAAGGGATCGACAAATTGATCAAGGAAAGAGGATTGATTTCTGTATGTGCATACGATGACTGCAGAGTGCCTGCCGAGCTTAAAACAAACTTGATCAAACATCATGGAATCCTGATTACCGATGAAAAAATCACGATTTTTGCAAACGGATAGAATAAAGGGGCGAGGTATTTGGAAAGTTTTACTGAACGGGTCATTCATATCATACAACGAATCCCCTCCGGTAAAGTGATGACATATGGTCAAATAGGACAGCTCGCCGGAAGTCCGCGCGGTGCAAGGCAGGTCGTAAGGATCCTTCATTCTAGCAGTAAAAAACATGACCTTCCATGGCACCGTGTTATCAATGCCAAAGGTGAAATCGGCATAAAAGCGGAGGGCGCTGCAGAACACCAGAAGGCGATGCTCGAGAGTGAAGGCATCACATTCACGGGCCGGAATACCATTGACCTCGAAGCATATCGCTATCATCCAGAAATATTTTAAACGCATAGCCGGGCTAGTAGTAGCGGGCGCGGGTTTGGTCGAAAAAGTACAGTGAAGGCCAAAACAAGAGTAGCTACACCAGAATCAAAGCCTAACGAACACGATGTATAGGCTTGCGAAATCGCAGTAAAAGAGGCTGATCCAAGCGGATCAGCCTCTTTTACGGATTATGAACGGGCAGACATGGCAGCATTCATGCCGGCGAGCCTGCCGGTTACTAATGCCGATGTGATATTGTAACCGCCTGTGTATCCGTGTATATCCAGAATTTCACCGCAGAAATACAGTCCGTCCATTAGTTTGGATGCCATTTCTTTTGGATGTATTTCTTTGACGGATACGCCGCCGCCCGTTACGAAGGCTTTTTCTAGCGGCTGGGTGCCGTGCACCCCGAATTGGAAGTCCTTGCATAATTCTGCAAAGCGGCGGATTTTTTCATTTGATATCGTCGCCCCTTGCTCTTGAAGGTTGATGCCGCTTCGCTCAAGCAGGAAGTGAAGGTATCGTTCAGGAACTAAACCTTTTAAGGTGTTTTTAATGGCTTTTTTCGGTTCGGCTTTTATTTCCTTCATGATGTCTTGAAAAACCTCTTCCTTGTTTCGGTCCGGAAGGGCATCAAGTTTCATGGTCACTTCCGACAGGTTCCATTTCTTCATCGCTTTCACGACGAATTGGCTGCATCTTAGAACAGCTGGACCGGAGACGCCAAAATGGGTGAAGAGCATATCCATTCTATGCGTAATCAAGGCCTTGCCCTTTGGGTTAAGGACACTCAATGAAACATCGCGAAGTGCGAGCCCTTGAAGTGTTCGATCTTTAATGAATGTTTCATGGCTAAGTACGGGAACTTCAGTCGGGAACAATTCGGTAATCGTATGCCCTGCCTTTTTAGCCCATGCGTAGCCGTCTCCGGTTGAACCGGTGTGGGGAACTGATTTCCCGCCGACTGCAATCACGACTGCATCCGTGTCAATGGTCTGGCCATCTTTTAACCGGACACCGCTGGTTTTTCCATGTTCATAGAGAACTTCCGCAACTGGAGAGTTCTTGTAGATCGTTACTTTTAAATTCGACAGGCGCGTCAGAAGGGCATCCACGACGCTTTGCGCTTTATCATTGACAGGAAACATCCGGCCATGGTCCTCTTCTTTTAGAGCGACGCCCAATTTTTCAAAGAATTGAATAATGTCCTCATTATTGAACTCTGAGAAAGCACTGTATAGAAATCGCCCGTTTCCAGGGATATGCTGAATGATTTCATCGATTGAGAGCCTGTTCGTCACGTTGCAGCGTCCGCCGCCCGAGATTGCAAGTTTCCTTCCAAGCTTCTCGCCTTTATCCACTAACAATACATGGGCACCTTTTTCCCCGGCTGCTATTGCTGCCATCAATCCGGAAGGACCGCCGCCAATTACCACTACATCATATTTCAAATTGATCACCACTTTATCATTTTCAGTCCCTTCATTATATAGCAAGAGCCCGTCAGATTGCGAATGTAGAAAAAAAGGAATTATTTGTTTGTGTATTATCTTCGAAAACGATAAACTTGAATGTAGTTTTCTATAGAAAAAATACTTTAATATGATAAGATAAAGAGCGTGTGAAACGTAACTGACAGAGGCAGGAAGGGATTAGATGTCATCTAAGTTTTTAAAAGGGGCTTTTATATTAACGCTGGGAGCGATCATTTCCAAGATTCTTGGTTTATTTTATGTCATCCCATTTGAACATATGGTTGGGAATAAAGGTGCTACCCTCTATCAATATGGGTACGTTCCATATACCATTTTCATTAGCTTTGCAACGGCAGGCATGCCGCTTGCAGTATCTAAATTCATCTCGAAGTATAATGCGCTCGAGGAATACGCAGTCGGTGAGAAGTTATTTAAATCGAGCCTGAAATTAATGGTAATCACCGGTTTTCTCGCTTTTTTGATTCTCTATACGATGGCCCCGCTGTTTACTGGAGTCTTTGGGGTCAAGCCGGAAGATGCCGCGGATGTCACGGAGATCATTAGGGCAGTCAGCTTCGCCTTGATTTTTGTACCGTTCATGAGCATCATCCGCGGCTTCTTTCAAGGGCATGAAGCGATGGAACCAACGGCCATTTCCCAGGTTGTCGAACAAATTGTCCGCATCGTGTTCCTTCTGGCCGGTGTGTATGTTGTTTTGAATGTCCTTGACGGAGAGTTAGTGAGAGCCATCCAAATGGCTACCTTCGCGGCGACGGTCGGGGCTGTCGGCGGTTTAGTGGTGTTATTTTGGTATTGGAAAAAACAAAAACCATATTTGGACAGCTTGATGAAGAAAGACAGGGGAACGATGGAAATTTCCCTGAAGGAGATTTATAAAGAAATATTCCTTTCGTCGATTCCTTTCATATTCGTCGGAATCGCGATGCCAATGTTTCAGTTGGCTGACTTATTGTCTTTCAATAAGGCGATGTCGTCGATCGGGCTGCAGCATGTTGCTGAGGATGCACTAGGGGTGTTGAATGTGTATGCCCAGAAGCTTGTCTTGATTCCGATGACGCTTGCAACCGGGTTTTCGATGGCGCTTCTTCCTTCGGTGACGAAGGCATATGTAAGCGAGGATTCAAACGAGTTCAACCGCCAGCTGAACCAAGCCTTTCAAATTTTGCTGTTCATTACGATTCCAGCAGTCGTTGGCATGTCTGTGCTGGCCGATCCAATCTATAGTGCCTTTTACAGCCATGATCCACTTGGAATCAGTGTCCTGAAGGCATATGCGCCCGTTTCCATCTTGTTTGCACTTTTTTCCGTTTCGGCAGCTGTATTACAAGGGATCAATCAGCAAAAATATACAGTGCTCAGCCTGCTTGTGGGCTTTTTAATCAAATTGAGCTTGAATATCCCATTGATCAAGTTGTTTGAAACGGAAGGATCCGTTTACGCTACGGCATTCGGCTACTTGGCTGCCGTGCTGCTGAATTTGTATGTCATTACCTACTTTACTGGATATCGTTACAGCCTTACCATCAGGAGATCTGTTTTAATATCAGTTTTTTCAATAATAATGGGACTGGCTGCCTGGGGCATGAACATTTTACTATCGCTATGGCTTACAACGGAAGGGCGCTTCCAGGCGATTTTGATCGTGGCCGTTTGTGCAATTTTTGGAGCGCTCGTTTATGCGGCTCTTTCCTTGAAAAGCAAACTTGCCCATCGTTTGTTCGGTGCCCGGATCGATCGGTTAAAAGCTAAATTAGGATTGTAAGCTGGAAGTTTGGTGTGTAAAAAAAAGGGTATTGAATGGTGAATCCCCGATTAAAATATATTGGCCTTGCCTGTCATTAAAGTGGGCAAGGCTTTTTACTGAAAAAGGCTTTAGGAGGAAACGATGAGAATAGATAAGATTTTATCCAATATTGGTTATGGCAGCAGGAAAGAAGTGAAAAAGCTCCTGAAATCCGGCGCCGTCAAGGTTAATGAAAGGCTGATTAAGGATCCGAAGGAACAAGTGGACCCTGATACGGAAAACGTGACGGTTCATGGTGAACGGGTTGAATACAGGGAATTCATTTATTTAATGATGAATAAACCGCCGGGCGTGTTGTCCGCAACGGAAGATAACTACCAAGAAACGGTCATCGACATCTTGGAGCCGGAAGATTCGGTATTCGAGCCATTTCCTGTAGGCCGTCTGGATAAGGACACAGAAGGTTTATTGCTGATCACGAATGACGGAAAGCTTGCCCACCAACTGCTTTCCCCAAAGAAACATGTCCCTAAAACATATTTTGCGGTCATTGATGGCGAAGTAACGGAACGGGATATCGAGGCATTCCGCAACGGAGTGACCTTGGATGATGGATACGAAACAAAACCAGGAGAATTGAACATTTTAAAATCAGGCCTGACATCGGATATCGAGCTAACGATCATGGAAGGGAAGTTTCATCAGGTGAAGCGGATGTTTGAGGCCGTTGGCAAACGTGTCGTCTACCTAAAGCGTCTTTCCATGGGGAGTTTACAGCTGGATGAGGAACTCGAGCTTGGTGAATACCGTGAATTGACGGCGGAGGAGCTTGAACAGTTAAAGGCGGGCCAACCGGCTGAATGATAGCTGGACACAAAAAATGAGGCGGACAATATTGTCCGCCTCAAAGTATTTTACATATCGATCTTGTTCGGGTGGTCGTTCTTTTTACGATGACATCTTCACCTTTTTACTTGTTGTCGTCCAAAGGCCTCGGCTTGGGCTTTGAACAAGGTCATTGTATGCTAAGACATTTAAATCGCGCTGCACAGTTCGAGGAGTGATGCCAAATTCTTCTACAAGCTCTTGAGTAGAAACCGTACCGTTATTGCTAATGAACATATAAACGGATTTAATACGGGTTAACATGCGATTTGTTGAAGGTTTCAAAAAATCACTCCTTATTCTTTTCATTGTTATTTTGAACAAATGAAAACAACCGATATGTCGGACAGCATTCCAGCTGTCACTATGTACTTGCTATACCCACCCTATAACTCCTCGGAAACATTAGAAAAAATAAGATGTCATTAGCTTCATTCTACCCCTTTGCAAAAGCAAATTCTAGGAAAAGATACTAATTGACTAAATATTACATTTATTATATCAAATTTTAACAAAATTATTCTCATTGCCTATACAAATTTAATAAAGAGCTGTTCCATTTGTTCATGCTCATATTTTGCCAATAAAGAATGCTTACTATGCACACAATACAAACGTTGACTTTTAAAGCATATGCATTATTTTACTTGAAACGATCTTTAAATCGTAATTATTACGCTTTATGTATTGATGGAGGAATTGCTTGATGGCTTGCCGTTACGATGTCATAATGAGGTATCGGGCAGTATAGAATTTTCATACATATCCAAGAGGATTTAAATATAAACCAATTCGAGGTAGAGCCATATGAACGATAGATTAATGGAGTTTTTATTGCGCGACGAAGTAACCAGACTTTCTGGCGTCAAAAAACAAGTGTATGAATTCATCGTGAACGAAGAAGATTATCTTGCATCGAAGGCGGACACGGTCGATCAATTCATGAGATTGCTGGTAAAGCATTCCCCGCCCAGGCTCGCAGCCCGTCATTTCAATATGCCCTATGGGGAAATCATCCGTTTCATGAATGAAATAGAAGATGAACTGAATGAGAGATTAGAGGAAAGATGCAAGAAAGTGAAGTGGATGGACTACACGGAAAAGGACCAGCAGGCATTTGAGGAATATCATAGGAAGTTATATCTCTTCGTAAATTAATCAATTGGATCATGAAAATGCCCCGGAATGAAAGGGCAGTTCAGACTGTAGTCAAACTCGAAGAAAATCGAATTTGTCTACATTTTTTTTAGGGGTTTGTACAATTTGAACGTTGATTTCCACTCCAGGCACTCGCTTTCCGCGGGCGTTCCGGGAGCCTCCTCGGCGCACTTGCGCCTGTGGGGTCTCCCTTGGACTCGCTATTCCCGCAGGAGTCTCGCACCTTCCGTTCCAAACAACTTTGTTTTAACATTAGATGAAACCTCTTTTGTCGACAATAGGAATGTGCCATGATACACCTTACATACTGTAGATAAACCCGATAATAATGGAATTGCCTTCAGTTTTTTTATGGCTTGTACAAAGTAGACGTTGATTGGAACGTAGGGCACTCGCTTTCCGCGGGCGGTCCGCCCTCGGCGCACTTGCACCTGTGGGGTCTCCCTTTGACTCGCTATTCCCGCAGGAGTCTCACACACCCGCTCCAAACAACTTTGTAATAACTTTAGATAGAACCCTTTTGTATACAAACTGAAATGCCCCGGAATGAAAGGGCATTTTTTTTATTTGTCATGGGAATCCAGGACAATCATTATTTGAAATGGACCATAAGAGCAAGAATGAGGACGATTTAGAGCTGGGGTGATTGTTAGAATAGGGACAAATGAATTTTAGGAGCATCTATAATGACTAATATTAAGGAATTCAATGAATTACACTTTTCGAAGGACCTGTTGATATTGGGGAATGCCTGGGATCTAATATCGGCCTTGATTCTCGAGAAATCAGGATTCAAGGCGATTGGAACGACAAGCTGGGGAATTGCCAACTCCCTGGGGTATTCTGATGGCGAATTGATGATTTTGAAAGACATTTAGGTATCATTAAACTAATTGCGGATAATGTGAAAATTCCCGTCACCGCGGACATTGAAGCAGGCTATGGTGAAACCGCAGACAAGATTGTCGATAATGTGTTAAGGACGGCAGACGCCGGTGTAGCCGGGATCAATATTGAGGATTCACTAAAAAAACAAAAAGGTCTTAGAGATATATATCAACACTGCAGCCTGCTATTAAAAATAAGGGAAGCGTTGGATTATAATGGGTATGAAGGTTTTTACATCAATGCCAGAACAGATACTTATTTTCAAAAAGAAAATCCTTTCCCGGAAACGGCAGAGCGGGCAAAGGCGTATGTGGAAAGTGGTGCCAGCGGAATATTCATCCCTGGATTAACGAAACATGATGAAATAAAAGAAATCACTTTGAATATAGGTGCTCCCCTTAATGTATTATCTTTGCCTGGATTGCCGAATGGTAAGGAGCTTGAAGAATTAGGCGTAAAACGCCTCAGTTTCGGGAATGCCCTGTTCGATAAAGCCATTGAATTGTTAGAACGGGATACAGCACGAATAGTAGAGCTAAGTGACACCTCACATTTATATCGGAAGTAAAACCTGAAAGGATGCGGAGTATAATGGCTGTTGCTATAAATCTTTCTTTTGAAGAAATGTGGGAGAAAATCATTGCTTGCGACCCTAAATATGACGGATTATTCTTTACCGCAGTAAAGACAACTAAAATATACTGCCGCCCTTCATGCAGGTCAAGGAAGCCGAAAAAAATAAATGTGAAATTCTATCATGACATCGATGAAGTCGAAAAGGCCGGTTTCCGTGCTTGCAAAAGATGCCAACCGGAAGTTGATGATTCCCCGAAGATGGGACTTGTAAGAGATATCATCGCTTTCTTGGTCAATCAGTATAATCAAAAAGTGGAATTAAAGGATATTGCCAATCATGTCGGTGTAAGTTCCTATTATCTGGAGCGGCTATTCAAAAAGGAAACATTAGAAACTCCCCGTTCCTATTTGGAAAAAATCAGAGTGGATAAAGCTTCATACCTTCTAACAAGCACAAGTCGAACGAATCTTGAGATTTGCCTTGAAGTCGGTTTCCAAAGCCCTTCAAACTTTTATAAAGTATTTCGCCGTTTGAAAAATTGTACTCCAAGTGAATATCGCAACATGAGTCTTAAGAATCGAGTGTAAGCCACATATACAGAAATGGAGGTCCTTATATGAGTGAATTATATAAACTAGATTATGAATCACCGATAGGAGTTATCGAGATATCAGGAACGAATGATGCCATCAGTTCCATAATGTTCTCTGAAAGGGATATAAAGATAAATATTATGCAAGAGCACACGCCTCAGGTTTTGGCGGAGTGCTTTAGTCAGCTTGATGAGTATTTCAAAGGTGAACGCAGGGAATTTACATTTCCTTATACACTTGAAGGGACCATCTTCCAAAAAAACGTGTGGAACGCATTAACGGGAATCCTGTACGCTAACACGGGTTCCTATAAAGACATCGCTGTTTCAATCGGTAATGAAAAAGCCATTAGGGCAGTAGGGAGCGCTAACGGCAGAAATAAGCTAAGCATCGTGATTCCTTGTCATCGAATAATAGGTTCAAATGGGAAATTAACTGGTTATGCGGGTGGTTTGTGGAGAAAGGAATGGCTCCTTCAGCATGAAAGGAATTTTAATTGAGGTACTAGGCTCAACTTTATGGGAATCGCCCGGGCCACTCTCCATTGACGGAGGACACAGTTTTTTATTTAGGAATGGTCTCATCCCGATGATTTAGTGAGGGTTTTTTTACCACATTTTTCAAACAAAACTTGGTTATCTTTCACGTATTTTTACTGTTTTATAGGATGAAAACTCTCTGGATTGAAGAAATTTGCGACACTCCTGCCGAAAAACTGGCTAGCCGAGACCCCACAGACGCTTGCGTCGAGGAGGCTTGGCAGACAGTCGGCGGAAAGGGAGCGGATTTCTGAAATCAGCTGCAACTGGAACCTAAAAACGGAAACTATACTACTGTATAGTATTCCGTTTTTTTCTTTCTTTTAAGAAAGAATCAAATGTGTGCCGGTCTCTTTAAACGAAGAGATGAAATCTTTAGGCAGATGATTGTCAGTAATGATGTAATCGATTTTATCCAGTGACGATATCCCGATGGTCACGTCTTTCCCGAACTTGGAGCTGTCAGCGGCAACATAGACTTCTTGGGATAAATCAATGATTTTTTTTCGTGTGTTCGCTTCTTCTAAATTATAGTCGGATATCCCTTTTTCAACGGTTATGCCGCTCGCACAAATGAATGCTTTTGAAATATTCAATTCACTGAAGTTGAATAAATAATCAAATGCAACGATGGATTGTTCATTTCTCCTGACTTTCCCGCCTATGATCAATATCTCGATATCGCTATGAATGAGCTCATTTACAACAGGGATCGAACTGGTTATTACGGTCAGTTTCTTTTTCTGTTTTATATATTTAGCGATTTGATAGGTTGTCGAACCACTATCGATATAAATGCAATCCCCATCGTCGATATACTCACTGCATTTTTGGGCGATGGATTCTTTTTCTTCTAATTGACTGAACATCCGTTCATCTATCGTCGATTCTCCAAACCTCGATTGAACCAGCTTAACGCCGCCATAGATCTTTTCAATTTTTCCTTGCCTTGTAAGAAGGTTTATATCCCTTCTGATGGTTTCGATGGAAACTTGCATTTCTTCAGTAAGTTCGGCAATCTTCATCACTTTCCTAATCGTTAATAACTCGATGATCTTCTTTTGCCTTTCAAGAGGAAGCATAAGTTACACCCGCCTATTCTTCATATCTATCTTCCTGATATTCAGTTTAAGTGTACTGTTTACTACAAACATATTCAACATATAAATGATAAAAATATCATTAGTTGGTCAAAAGTTAGTATAAATTTAGTAAAAATATGTTCAATGTTTACAGAGTATTTACAAAAATCCCAACTTCGGTTTACAAAGGGCTTTTATACTAAGGGTGTATTAAAGGAGGTGAACGGTTTGCTAAAACTACAAAATATTAGCAAGCAATTCGATGGAAAATCAGTTTTGGATCATATAAATCTTGAAATTAAACCGGGGGAGATCGTTTCACTATTAGGACCAAGTGGAAGCGGCAAAACTACTTTATTACATATAATTTTGGGCTTGACGGGTATCAATCATGGAAAAATCATTTTCAATGATACCGATTTGAGTAACGTGCCCATGAAAGACCGAGGATTTAATATCGTTTTCCAGGATTACGCTCTTTTCCCGCATTTGAATGCCTATGAAAATATCGTTTATGGATTGAGGAACAGGAAGGGATCCGTTTCCAAGGAAGAGCTTCAGGAATACATCGATTTCCTGGAATTAACGCCGCATTTGAAAAAAGGGATCAGCGAATTATCAGGGGGTCAGAAACAAAGGGTTTCGATCGCAAGGACACTTGTAATGAAGCCGAAAATTCTATTGCTTGATGAGCCGCTGAGTGCTTTGGATGGTGTGATCAAGGAATCGATAAAGGAACGAATCAAATCCATTGCCCGCGAATTTAAGCTGACGACCATCATAGTGACACATGACCCGGAAGAGGCTTTGACGATGTCGGATAAGATTTTGATCATTAATCAAGGGAATATTTCTCAATTTGGATCGCCGCAAGAAATCATCAATCAGCCAGCCAATGATTTTGTTAAGGAATTCATTCTTAAACAGCTGGAGATCAAGAGAGAAAATATTTATAACTTATTCGGTGAAAAGTATGCCTGATGTAAAACCGGCAATGAGAGTCATTTATATACCTATCTTACTGCTATTTGCCGCTTTTCTTTTCTTGCCGCTTGGCATGTTGTTCGTCCGTTCTTTTGAAACGGCAGATGGAATCAATCTCTCGAATTATCTAACAGTCCTTTCCAATGCAGAGCTGATGAAGTCATTTGGAAACAGCGTGAAAATCTCAGGACTCACAGCCGTCATTACAACTGTTTTAGCCTTTTTCCTGGCCTATTCCATCCATTGCACCCGATTATATAGGCCATTAAAAAGTGTAATTAAAACCGGGATCCTTATTCCGATGCTGCTTCCGACAATCACATTCGGGTTTGCCATCATCTACTCTTTCGGCAATCAAGGAATCATAACGAAGATTTTTGGAAGGAATCTCTTCGATATATATGGATTTAATGGATTATTGATAGGTTATGTAATCTATACATTGCCATCAGCTTTTCTTCTCATTAATAATTCCTTCAAGTACATGGATAAAAAGTTCATCATCGTTTCGAAATTAATGGGTGACGGAACGATAAGAAGTTTCTTGAATACGATCATACGGCCATTGTCAGGAACTTTAGGTGGAGCTTTTGTACTTTCCTTCATCTTGAGCTTCACCGACTTTGGGATACCGGCTTCGGTCGGCGGGACCTACTCCGTCGTTGCGACGCAACTGTATCAAGTCATGCTGGGTTCAATCCCTGATTTCAATAATGGCGCAGTGATTGCCATTCTCATGCTCATTCCGGTAGTGTTCAGTGTTTTCCTATTAAACTATCTCGAAAAACTTAATTTTCATTATGACAAGTTCAGCGATATTGAATTATCGCAGCACAAAGGTAGGGATATCTGTTTTGGAGGTATTTCGCTGCTGGTCTTAATAGGAATGTTTTCTGTATTTGCAGTCATGTTCATTGCACCATTTTTAACTAGTTTCCCTTACGATCTCTCGTTCACCTTAAAGCATTTTATCGACACATTCCAATCGAGCGATTTAACGGCAGTCTATAAAAACTCCTTATTCGTTGCCTTGATGACGGCCGTACTGGGAACGTTCGTCGCCTTTAGCTCGGCGGTCTTGAATGTCAGGACGCCCCTTAAAGGGAAATCATCAATGGATGTCATTTCGATGTTGACGAATACAGTACCGGGAATGGTGTTGGGCTTATCGTATTTGCTGCTGTTCAACGGCAGCAGCTGGAAGGGGACCTTTGCCATCATCATTCTATGTAACATGGTCCACTTCTTTACGACACCCTATTTAATGGCGAAGAACTCTTTATCCAAAATGAACCCTGCTTGGGAAACCACCGGGAATTTATTGGGGGATAGCTGGATCAGGACAATCTATCGTGTCATCTTGCCTAACTCGGCATCTACGGTGATCGAGATGTTCAGCTACTATTTCATCAATAGTATGGTGACGATCAGCGGAATCATCTTTTTGGTCACGGCCCAAACCACATTAGTGGCCAGCAAAATTAAAGAGCTTCAGCATTTTGCCAAATTCAATGAAATATTCATTCTGTCTTTACTTATCTTTTTTACAAACCTAATCGTGAAGCTGCTTTGTGATCATTATCAAAAAAGACAATTCAAACATTAATGAGGGGGATATTATGTCTAAAACGTTGAAGATAGCCTTACTTTCTTTAGTTGCTTTAAGTTTGGTATTTGTATTGGTGGGCCGTAACAGCGGCAAAGCGGATGAGGAAAAGGTGGTCATTTATACAAATGGCGATGAAGAAGCCACTGCAGCAATGGAGACTTCCCTGAAAGATGCCGGATACGAAGGGAAATATGTCCTTCAATCATTAGGCACTTCTGAATTAGGAGGGAAACTGCTGGCAGAAGGAGATGATATCGAGGCTGATGTCGTGACGATGAGTTCCTATTTCATCGAGAGCGCACAGGATCAGCACTCCATGTTCAAGGACCTGTCATTCAGTACAAAAGCCTTGGAAAAAAAACCAGCCTATTATACACCGATTTTGGCAAATACCGGTTCCATTTTTGTGAATACGGAAGTGCTTAAACAAATAGGCCTGCCGATGCCTACCTCGATTAAGGATTTAACTAAGCCGGAATATAAAGGGTTCGTTTCAATTCCTAATATCCTGGACTCTTCAACAGGGTGGCTGTTAGTTCAAGCAATAATCAGTCAATACGGTGACGCAGAGGGCAAAAAGGTTCTCCATGATTTAATAGCAAATAGCGGTCCGCATCTTGAGAGCTCAGGTTCAGGTCCAATCAATAAAGTGCAAGCAGGGGAAGTGGCTGCCGGTTTTGGTTTACGCTATCAAGCCGTGATGGCTAAAGAGTCGGGTTTACCGATCAAATTCGTCGATCCGGCTGAGGGGAATTTCTCTTACACGGAATCCGTTGCTGTCGTGAATAAAGATAATGAAGCTAAAACAAATTTAGCGATGAAAATGGCAGAAACGATCAGTAAAGATGCTAGAGAAGAACTGCTGAAACATTACCCGGTCGCACTTTATGAAGGTGAAAAGGTAACGGAAAAGAATAAACCGGCCCACCCTATGAAATTCAAGCAGCCCCTAACGGTTGAATTATTGAAACAGCATCAAGAGTTCTTTAAATCAGCACAATGATGAATACAGTGAGGAGTGAAGAAAATGAATACCTATAAACTATTGACGCCTGGACCGCTGACCACTACAAGTACGGTGAAACAGGAAATGCTTGTTGACCGCTGCACGTGGGAAAATGATTATAAAGAAATCACACAAAAAATCAGATCCCAGCTTCTTGAACTGGCATGTGCTGCAAACGGAGAATATACGGCTGTACTTATGCAGGGAAGCGGCTCGTTTGTTGTAGAATCTGTGCTGACGACTGCACTTTCAAAATCCGATAAAGTGCTGATCATTACGAATGGCGCATATGGAAAACGGATTGTGAAAATGGCGGAGTGCCTCGGTCTGAATCATGTGGAGTATGGCGTTGAGTACAATGAATATCCAAAGGAAGCTGAAATCCGGAACATTTTACTGGCTGATCGTGACATCACACATATAGCGATGGTTCATTGTGAAACGACGACAGGGATTTTAAATCCGATAGAGGTGGTTTCGAAGATATCAAACGAACTAGGGAAATCCTTGATCATTGATGCGATGAGCAGCTTTGGCGGAGTGGAGATGAATGTGCCTGAACTCGGAATTGATTATTTGATCAGCAGTGCAAATAAATGCATTCAAGGAATCCCCGGTTTTGGTTTTGTCATAGCAAAGCGCGAGAAATTGTTGGCTTGTGAAGGCAATGCCCGCAGTTTGTCCTTGGATTTATATGATCAGTGGAAAGAGATGGACAAGGATGGGAAATGGCGTTTCACTTCTCCAACACATGTAGTGGCCGCATTTGCTAAAGCGTTGGAAGAATTAACGGAAGAAGGCGGCATCCCAGCTAGATTCTCCCGCTATAAGAATAATAATGACAGGCTGAGGGAGCTGATGGGGAAATTGGGCATCCATGCATACATCTCACCTGATAAACAATCGCCTATCATTACAACTTTTCTTTTTCCAACTGAAACATTTGATTTTGGGGACTTCTACAATTTCATCAAAAAGAGGGGCTATGTAATTTACCCCGGAAAGCTGACTGACATAGATACATTCCGGATCGGCAATATTGGCGAAATCCATGAAGAAGATATCGAGGAACTAGGCAGGATCGTAGAAAAATATATGAAAGTGGTGACAGTATGAATAAGGTAGAAGGAATCATTTTGGATTGGGCTGGAACAGCAGTGGATTTTGGATGTTTTGCACCAGTGAATGTTTTTGTGGATATTTTTAAGAATGCTGGACTGGACGTGACGATGGAGGAAGCCAGAGCTCCGATGGGCATGCTGAAAATCGACCATATTCGTGCGATGCTGACCATGCCAAGGATATCTTTGTTATGGGAGGAGCAATACGGAAGGCCATTCAATGAGGAAGACGTTGAAAAACTATATGCTGAATTCGAACCGGCGCTGATGATGTCATTGGCGGATTATACAGGTCCCATTCCAGGGGTTATCGAGACAGTGGAAGCATTAAGGAATCGCGGCCTGAAGATTGGGTCGACAACGGGATATACAGATACAATGATGGAGGTCGTCACAGCAAATGCTTTGAAAAAAGGGTATGGGCCCGATTTCCATGTAACCCCGGATGCAACCCATTCGATTGGAAGGCCATACCCTTACATGATCTATCGGAATATGGAAAAATTGAAATTAGCGGCATCATGGAAGGTAGTGAAGGTAGGCGATACCATTTCCGACATGCAAGAGGGAGTGAATGCTGGGGTATGGACGGTCGGAGTCATTGTCGGAAGCTCTGAGATGGGATTGAGTTTAGATGAGTATACAAGTTTGCCAGAAAGAGATAAACAAGATCTCATCTCTAAAACGGCAGATATCTTTTTGAAAAACGGGGCAGACTTCACCATCAAAACGATGGAGGAACTACCTGAACTCATAGATCATATCAATCTTCTTATATCGGACGGGAAAAGACCTCGTTCAAACTAGCATTCAGTGCGAAGAAAGTGCAGCGTCTTTCATCCTTGAGTAGGGATGAAGGATGGCTGCACTTTTTCACTTTTGGACTGGTTATTACCTCTATTCTCTTTATTCTTTTTACAATGTGAGGATAGACTTACGACATCAATCTTTTCATTAGATAACCATTCGATAGATTAATCCAGTAATGACCTGTAGTTCTCATACCGACAATAGTTTGTGTCTAAACCGTTTTTCATCTTGGCTGTGTTCACATACTTTGTTGCTATTTACCAGGTAGTGAGTTGTGGTTGATTTCCCCTCCAGATGCTCGCTTTCCTTGGTGCGGGCGGTGAGCCTCCTCGGCGTAAACGCCTGTGGGGTCTCACCTGTCCCGCTGCTCCCGCAGGAGTCTCGCACTTCCGCTCCAATCAACCTTAAATAGTTTCGTTTTAAAAACAACAATCTTTACGAAAAGAGCCTTCATCTTTTTTATAAACAGCGTGACTTTATTTTAAATCTACACTATAATTTTCTTCGATTTTCAATACTGGCGGCTGTTTTTTAAGTCCTTTTGTCAATACAAGTAAATAAATGAAGCCTATTATTAACCAACTTACTCCAAGTACTTTTGAGTGCGCATCAAGATTCACAAGAAGTAAAATATCAAGAGAAGCTCCAATAATAGGAATAAATAAATATAAGACAGTTCCTTTTACCGAACGTTCTCTATTTCTAATATAATAATGAGCAATTACGGAAATATTAACACAAGTGTACGCTAGAAAAGCCCCGAAATTAATAAATGATGCTACAAGATCTAAACTTAAAAATAAAGCAAGCAAAGAGACAAAACTAATGATCAGTATATTATTTACGGGTGTTTTATATCTCGGATGCAGGCTGCCAAAGAACTTTTTAGGAAACTGTCCATCTCGCCCCATCGTATAGAGGACTCGTGATGCACTTGCCTGGGACGACATGGCACTACCCAATACAGCTAATGCATAAAGCGCAAGATATACTGAGTACATAGTCTTTCCACCAACAAGTTTAATAATTTCGTAGGCAGCTGAATCAGGATTATTAAATGTGTTATACTCTGGCCATACAAGATACGAGAAATATGAAACACTTGTAAAAATTAAACCACCACCAAGAGTAATTAAAATAACAGCTCGGGGAATTGTTTTCTTAGGGTTCACTGTCTCTTCCGCAAACGCTGTAACTGATTCGAACCCAAGGAAACAAAAGCATAATAATGCTGCTCCAGCTATTGTATAAGAAAAGGGTTCTTTCGAATTATAGAATGGCTCAAGAGATAAAAGAGTTGCCGTGCTTTCTCCCATAAGAATTTCCTTAATAGAAAAACCTATAAAGATAACGATAAAAAGAAAAGCAAAAATCGTTATGAATGCGTTTACATTTGTGGCAATCTTCAATCCTTTAATATTAATAAAAGTGACGAGGATCAGCATACCTAAAATCCAGATGTAACTTGGAATTGTTGGAAAGGCTGCTGAGAAAAAAATACCAAATACTAAATAATTCACCATGGGCATAAATAAATAATCCATTAAGATCACCCATCCGACAAGAAATCCAACAGAGGGATTGAGCGACTTTTGCGTATAAACATATGCAGAACCTGAAGATGGAAACGCAATTGCCATTTTCCCATAACTGTAGGCAGTAAACATCATTACCACTAGAGCAACTATCATCGCTCCCGGAACCGTACCGTGGGAAATATTGGCCGCAATACCATACGTAGTAAAAGCTGTGGTTAACCCCATAAATGAAAAACCAAACAATACAACTGGAATGAGTGTCAGTGTTCTATCCGTTTTACTTAAATTTGACATGTAAAATACTCTCCTCTTTTACCTGATTTAACTTTTTACAAGAAATAGGATCAATATTATTACATCTTTTTTAATAGGTGATTTCTAGAAATCATAAAAAAGTCAGAAAGATGCTAGGGAGCCTACTTTGAATTATCCATGAATTTGTTGTCTTGTTTCTCCATTCCTCGTAAGGAATTCCGTCTGTAGAATAACAAAGATAATTCCTGCAAAAATCTTCTCGCCTGCATCTTTACTGACTCCTGGAATTTCTTTAGTAGCGACTTGTTCAACACTGATTTCTAATCAATCGAAATGAAACGTAGAATATGAGATGACTCTATGGCCGCTTTATTATTTTGACAATAGTAACTCCGTTTTTATATCTGTATAAGGCATGTTATGATTGATCCCAACTTCGTGATGAACAATTTCACCGTTCAAAGTGCTGATACAATTTCTTACTATTACATCATTTTCTACAACCTCTTTCAAACCATTATTCGCAATGTTCATAATATATGGGCCGGTTGTCATCAGCATCATGTTTGTCGAGGTTTGTGGACATAGAGCCGGCATATTCGGGACACAGTAATGTAGGACTTCTTGTTCGTAGTAAACTGGATCCTCTAAAGTCGTATAACGTGAGGTTTCAATTATACCCGTTCCTGCAATATCAATAATAATAGAATTAGGTTTCATCTTACTGACCATCCCTCGTGTAATGAGAGGCTCGGTTACCCCTGGCATCGGATAAATTGTATTAATTAAAACATCACTTTGAATAAGTTCTTCAAACATCATATCTTTATCCCAACCCAAAATGTCCACCTGTGGCAACTGATTGTTCAAATAATCAATGCGTTTCATTGATGCTTCCATGATTGTTACATTCAATCCAAGACCCACAGCAACTTGAGCAGTATTGAGTCCAGCATTGCCACCACCAAGTATGAGTACATTGCTCGACGGTAAACCGGCCAGTTTCCGGAGAAGTATACCTTTTCCGCCATAACCATATTGAGCATATTTGACTGCTTCAAGCATTGCTAATGTTCCTGCAATTTCACTCATTGGTTTAATCGTAGGTCTTGTCCCGTCAGGTAAAACGATTAATTCCATTGATAATGAAATTGCTTTTTTATCTAGTAATGCCTGTGTCATTTCATGATTCACATCTTCCGCCAAATGAAACCATGCCATTATCATTTGATCTTCTTTAAGAAGGCCGTATTCATAGGGTTGAAGTTCCTTCACTTTAACAACAAATTCTGCCTTCTCATAAATTTCGTCAATCGTGTTTACTATTTTTGCTCCAGCCAAAACATATTTCTCATCACAAAAACCACTAGCTTCACCTGCCATGCTTTGTATTAGTACTTCATGACCGTAAGCTGTTAATTTTTTTACCCATGTTGGATTTAATCCCACTCTAGTCTCTGCAGTTTTTAATTCTTTAGGAACTCCTACTATCATTGTTCATTCTCCTTTTTAATTGCATTTAATTTATTGAACATTCTAAAATCTTACAGGGAAATGATAACCCTTTCATTAGACACGAGGTTAAATTTATATTAGTTTTTTTTTAACCAAGCACTTTTGGTTCTCTTGAACCTTTAGGAATATAGCATTGGGGAAAAATTATAATTTTTCCATTGTTATCTATTGGTCATTTTAAGTTTCAGTACTGCACACATATAACTGATGAAATATGGTGAGAATTATGATAGATTATCAGGTTGATTAAGGTTTTCAACAAAGCACGTAAAAGAACGCATTACTTGGGGTTAAACAGAGATAGAGTACCATATTTTATGGGCTTAGACTTTCTAGTATAGTTATAATAAGATGATACAGCTAACCATTATAAAATGAGGAGGTACATATGCTTACAGTACAAGATGTTCTTAAGCGCTCACTCTTTTCAAAGACGGAGGTAGTTGCGGGGGCAAACGGGTTGCACCGTCAAGTCAAATGGACACATGTCCTTGAAATTCCGTTTTTTGATGATACCATCTTTCAGGGAGGGGAACTGATACTCTCCACCGGATTTGGGTTTGAATGGAGAGACTCCTCTAATACTTCATTTTTGTTAAATCTTATTGAACGCAACGCTTCATGTTTATGTATAGAACTTGGACACCACTTCGAAAAGGTCCCTAAAGAAATGATCGAGATGGCAAATGAGTATAACTTTCCAATTATTATTTTCAAAGAATTCATAAATTTCGTCGAAATAGCACAGGATCTACATTCGTTTATCATTAATGCTCATCATGAGAAGTTGGTTACATTAGATTCGATTTCAAGAAAGTTCCATTCATTGTCACTCACTACTCATGGGTTATCAAATATTTTAAAATTGTTGCAACAGAAGACAGAAGCACCAATAATCTATCTGCCTATAGAAGGAACACCTTTTTCGATTCCAGGATTGAAAAATGAATTTATGGAAAAACTGCTTCACACGATTTATGAGGATAAAGAACACTGGCATGACCGAATTACAAATGATTCGCCCGTTGAATGGAAGGCATTAAACCATACCATTCTTCTCCAACCGATCGGAGCAATGGATCAAATCTGGGCGTACCTTGTTATGGTTTTAGATCGTGAATCGGATGAATTTGATTTCCTGATCCTTGATCGTGCTTCTCTAGCAATCTCACAAGACTTATTGCGCAAACATTATTTGGATGAAAAACGATTACGTTTAGAATCTACATGGCTAAATGATTTACTTAATAGACGCATCAATAATGAGGAACAGGCAAGAGGATTTATTTCTTTAAAATCGAAGCGCGCTTCTATACATTATCGAATGGCGATAGTTGATATCGAAGATGTTTTTCATCCGTCTTCATTAGGTTTATCGGATGAAGAAAATGAATCCGCTATTTATCATTATTCTTTAAAAATTCGGTCTGGGTTCGCAAAATATTCTTTTACACCCTATATCACATCAGTAAGAAATCAGATTATTGTATTAGCTATTGATCTTGGAACTGCCGATTCTTCTAAGGCACGCTTCTTGAAAGTGATCAATGCGTTGCTATATGTTAAAGAAGGTGAATCTTGCCAAATCCGTATAGGCGTTGGGCGACAATACCAGTTACTTTTGGATGCTCATACTGGTTATCGAGAAGCGCAGTTAGCTTTAAATTATCGTACGTTTTCGACAAGTGCCTTTTACGAAGACCTTGGCATCTTTCGATTGATACAATTAATTCAGCATGATCAAGATACAGCACATTTTATTGAAGACTATCTCTCTCCTTTAATATCCTATGATAAGGAATATGGAACGGAATTGCTTCTGACTTTAGCAAAATACTTTGAGCTTGATCGCTCAAAGAAGCTTACTGCTCAAAAATTACATGTTGTAAGACAAACACTCTATCATCGGCTGGAAAAGATAAAAAAGATTCTTGATTTTGATTTTGATAATCCTGAGCACAGATTAAACGTTGAAATGGCTTTGAAAGCATATCAACTCATAAAGCAAGTGGGAGTACCGACGAAGTAGTTATCAACCGCCAACCATATTACACTACAGAAATAAATCTAATACGCAATTTTGAGATAACGGCTGCTGTGATATGTTTAAACGCATAAAGATACTTACATGTAGGAGTATTTCGTAGCAGTCATAATAATGTAAAGACAGAGGATAAAAATAATTTAGGAATAATATTCATCAATGTCCCACCAGAACTTCATTTTCTACCTGATTTTTCATTCTAATGGTAATACTCTATTTACCATCCATGAGTACTTAATGAATGGTAAGTTTTCGTGATTGGAAATAAAAAACTCTGTTGATTTTTAAAATGAACAGAGTTTTTTAATAAATCCATATTGTAAAAAGTGAGAAAAGAGTGTACGATTAAATGAGAATGATAATCAATCACACTTGGTTACCGGGGAGTGGACGTAGATGGAACAGCTGGATTTATTTGATGTAACGGTTATTGGGGGAGGGCCAGCAGGCCTTTACTCCACTTTTTATAGCGGACTTAGAGAAATGAAAGTTAAACTGATTGAATACCAGCCACGGCTGGGCGGGAAAATTCATGTCTATCCAGAGAAGATGATTTGGGATGTTGGAGGTCTGACACCGACTACTGGGGAAAAATTAATTGAGCAGCTAGTGGAGCAAGGTTTAACATTCAATCCAACAGTCGTCCTGAATGAGAAAGTGGAATCAATCACACGTAATGAAGAAGGCATCTTCGTTTTACATACGGCTTCAGGTCAAGTGCACTTTTCCAAGACGATCATTGTCGCGGTTGGGGGCGGAATCCTGAATCCACAAAAGTTGGAAATAGACGGGGCAGAAAGGTTTGAAGTCTCCAATTTAAACTATACTGTCAAGTCTTTCAATCGTTTCAAGGATAAGACGGTGATCATTTCAGGCGGCGGGAATTCTGCCATAGACTGGGCAAATGAATTAGAGCCCATCGCCAAAAAGGTGTACCTGACATACAGGAAAGATAGTTTAGCAGGACATGAATCACAAGCAAGACAATTGATGGAAAGCTCTGCTATTTGTTTCTTGAATACGACGATTACAAAATTGATCGCCTGCGATGATCATCAATCAATTGAACATGTTGAACTGACGAATCACGCAACGGGAGAAGTTTCTTACTTGCCGATCGATGAAGTCATCATCAATCATGGTTATGAGCGTGATACATCGCTGCTTCAAAATAGTAAAGTCGATATTGCCATTGCCGACAACTATTATATTGAAGGTACTCCTGCAAGTGAATCCTCGATGGATGGAATATACGCAGCCGGTGATATCCTTAAGCATGAAGGTAAATTGAACCTGATAGCAGGCACTTTTCAAGATGCTGCAAATGCCGTAAACAAGGCAAAGCAATTTATCCAGCCTGATGCTCACGGTGTGGGGATGGTTTCTTCCCATAATGAAATCTTTAAAAAGCGCAACAGGGAATTGATCAAGGAAATGATGAAACCGGCTGGGGTACTTTAAAGGGAGCGGATTTCTGAAAGCAGCTTGAACTTCATTGAAGGTTTGTACAATTTGAACGTTGATTTCTACTCCAGGCACTCGCTTTCCGCGGGGGTCCGCCCTCGGCGCTCTTTGCGCCTGCGGGATCTCCCTTGGACACGCTTTTCCCGCAGGAGTCTCGTACCCACCGTTCCAATCAACTGGAATGTTTTTTTAGAAAAATTTTAGGCGAACTGACTTTTCTCCGGATTTTTCTACAGTATAAAAGCTCCAAGGCATCATTGGCCCTGGAGCTTTTAGTATCTTCGAAATTATAGAGATTCTTTAATGACCTTCTTGTAATGAAATACGGATAGGATTCCGAAGATCGAATACAATGCCGTGTATAATGCCATGACGATGATCATCGGTGTCCAAACTTCGGTCCCGAACAAGAACCAACCTGATTGGACTGCAAAATAACTGTGAAGCAGTCCGACGACTAAAGGAATACCGAAATTGAAAACTTGTTTTGCTTGGATTCCTCTTAGTAAGTCACCACGCGTGAATCCTAGTTTTCTTAAAATCGTATAATTGGATTTTTCCCCTTCACTTTCATCCATTTGCTTGAAATACAGGATGCAGCCGGAGGTAATGAGGAAGGTTAATCCCAAGAAGCCGACGATGAACATGATAAGGCCCATATTCTTCTTCTGGGTGTTGAACATTTCCAATTGGGAATCATTCACATGTTCTTCTTTGAAACTCATCCTTTTGAATAGATCATTCGCTTTTTCAAGTTCAGCTTCATCCTTCACATCAATGCCGATATTAACGGATGATACTTTTTGGATTTTCGGGTCGATATCCTTTTTCAAACGGTCGAATATCGTTTGGTCTACAATCGCAACGGGCAATCCGCCACTCGTGAAGTAATAGGACAGGAAGGTATCATCATTCAAACCTATATATGTTTGCGGAATTACTTCATTCTTGCCCTTCAGTTCAATCTTTCCGGAATCCTTCAAGGATATGACCTTCTCCATCATACTACTGTATCCGCTGAAAAGGGTCTCATCTTCAGCTAGGTTGATTCCTTTAACCGATTCATCACTGATGACGGGAACGGTCATGATGTCCGAATCGAAGTTCACTCCTTCGAGGCTCGTTTCCATTATTTCCTTTACATTGACATCCACCTGAATGACGTCAATCACCTTTGCGTCATAATCAATTTTACTGTCTGATAAAGCCTCTTTGAATTTATCCGCATCTCCCATATCCGTCATCGAAAAATCGGTAGGGATACTGCTTTGTGCCATTTTCTCCGCTGAGTAGTAGGAGATATAGCTTAATGATAATAAACCGATTGCCAAAGCGGAAACGGTCGTGATGATCGTCAATAATATCGCATTTGATTTCATCCGGAACATAATGGATGAAAGGGACAATACTTCATTGATGTTCAAATAGCCATTTTTCTTTTTACGGACGATATTAAAGATGAAGCTTACGGATCCTTTATAGAATAGGTAGGTACCGATGATGACGGTTGCCAGAATGACGATCATGGCCATGAAAAGCTCGGTCATCTGTGTAAATGCTCCATCGAATAATTTGGATGAAATGACATAGCCAGCAATGATCAGGGCGATCCCGAATATCCCGATGATCATTTCGACCATAGAAACTTTTTTCACTTTTCCTTCCGTCATGGAAGTCACTCTAAATAATGATAGAATGGTTTGCTTTTTAATGAAGGCATAATTCATCAACATGATTAAAAGATAGATGGCGCTAAAAACGAGCAAGGTTTGCACTAGCGGCAGAAAAGAAAAGTTAAGAGTCGCGATTGCCTGGACACCCATTATTTTAAATAGGATCATGATGATCAATTTTGAAGCGGCAAACCCTACAAAGATTCCCAGGAATACGGAACAGAAATAAAGGATCAGGTTTTCCACACTCAGGATACGGAATATCCTGTTCTTCGTCATGCCTATCAATTGGAATAAGCCAATTTCTTTACTGCGTCTTTTAATGAAAATGCTATTGGCATATAAAAGGAATATGGAAACTATTGCAACAAGCAGGATCGATGCTGCCTTGATGGAGGCGGCCCCTTTCACCGTACCCTCCGCTTCATCCAGCGCTGGGTCATATTGCAAGGTGACGAAAGCAAAGTACAGGGAAGCGCTGAAGACCAGGGCAAACACATACAGATAATAGTTCTTCAGATTCTTCTTCAAATTTCGCAAGATGAGTTGATTAATGCTCATTTTGAACCCCTCCCAATACACCTTGTGTTTTCATGATGTCCTTGAAGAAGGTTTGTCTGGATTGTTCACCTTTATTCAATTGGGTATAGATTTGTCCGTCTTTAATGAAAATGACTCGGCTGCAATAACTGGCGGCCACGGGATCATGGGTTACCATGATGATGGTCGCTTTGTGCTTTTTATTCATTTCGCTCAGTTTGTTCAGTAAATCGGAAGCTGATTTGGAGTCAAGCGCCCCAGTCGGTTCATCCGCAAAAATGATGCTTGGATCATGGATGAAAGCCCGCGCTGCAGACGTACGCTGTTTTTGACCACCAGAAATTTCATTTGGGTATTTATCCTTCACTTCATATATGCCCAGTTCCTTCGCCACGCTATCAAACTTTTGTGCCGCTTCATTATTGGGCGTTTTTGTAATGGATAAGGGCAAGAGGATATTTTCTTTGACAGTCAATGTGTCCAATAGGTTATATTCCTGGAAAATGAAGCCCAAGTGGTTCTTACGGAATTCGGCCAAATTCTTTTCTTTCATCCCTGAAATCTCTTTACCATCGATCGTAATGGTGCCGTTGCTGATTTTATCGATCGAGGAAAGGACATTCAGCAAAGTCGTTTTTCCTGAACCGGAAGCACCCATGATACTTACGAATTCACCTTTTTGTATGCTTATATCAAGACCCTTTAATACTTCTTGTTTATTGAATTTATTACCATAGCTTTTATGGATTTTTTTCGCTTCTAATATATTCATTTGGATACACTCCTTTTTTTCTATATCCTCATTATAAAAGGCCATGTATTTCTTTTCCTTCGTTTGGACGAACAAAGAATAAAAGCATGTGACACTTTTGTCACATGCTTGTGATATTCACGAAATCATTTCTTTTTGGGAAGGTCAAGGTAACGGTCGTCCCGGTTCCAAGCTCTGATTTCACATCAATGGAGATGAATAGGGACTCGGCCGCATTCTTGGTTAAATATAGACCCATGCCGGTTGCCGCACTGTCACGATGATTTGTCGTGGATGTAAATCCTTTATCAAATATGCGGGATATATCCTTTGGGTCAATGCCCCGTCCGGAATCCTGCACTTCCAGAACCGTTTGTCCGGCTCGCTCATGGCTATATATCATGATATCTGAGTTTTCACTATATTTAATGGAGTTGGTCAAGAGCTGCCTCATGATGAAGGCCAGCCACTTGGCATCACTAAGCACTTCGGATACGTCCAATTGTATCTCGAAGCCGATTCCTTTTTGAATGCACCATGACCGCAGGGTTTTAATCTCATCAAAGATTATTGTTTCCAAATCGGTTTTCTCTATATACAAATCATTTTCGATGAAAGGCATGCGCCTTTGATGGAGCTGCTGATCAAGAAGAAGATGAATGCGCAGCCACTCATAAGTCAAGTGTGATTTCAGCAATCCATCATCCAAGCGGTCAATCATTAAATGCATCGCCGTCAATGGTGTCTTCACTTCATGAATCCAAGATAATAATTCATCCTTCTCCTGCTCTAAAGTCATTTGACCGATTGCTGCGGATTTCTTCAATAATTCGGTTTGGTTAAAGATGCTGTTTTCTATGATTTTTTCGAAAGGGCTCTCTGGTTCGGCAATATTCGTTATATCCAGGTTGTCTTCCCGTGCTTCTAAACTTTTATAAAAGTAGGTTTCCTTTTTATAGCGGAAAATCAAAAACATACTGAACATGAGCAATGATAAAAAAACAATATACAGTATGGGCCTTAACGGAATGGCCGAATCAAGATAGGCGACAAAGATAATGAATAGATGAAGAAGTATGTAGAATGTGATCCAGCTGAACCTTTCCACGAGATATTTTCCGATCATGCATTTGCCACTTCCACGGCGATATAGCCCTGTCCGACCTTCGTTTCGATAAAATGCCCTAGACCCAGTTCATCCAACCTCTTTCGTAAACGGTTCACATTCACTGTAAGGGTGTTATCGCTTATGAAACGTTTGTCATCCCATAAGCTGTTGATCAATTCCTCGCGGCTTACGATCTTGTTTTTCTGTTCAATTAGCTTTTTCAAGATGAAAATTTCATTTTTCGTCAATTCGATTGTGCCCGTCTCGGCCGAAACCGTGTTCTTCTCGTAATCCACGGTGGCGCCGCACCACGTTTTCAATTCGATCTTTTCCGTATTGTAATTATAGACACGGCGAAGGGTGGCCTGTATCTTCGCGATGAGTACATCGAAATGAAAAGGCTTCTGGATAAAATCATCAGCTCCAAGCTGCATGGACATCACCATGTCCGTAGGATGATCACGTGATGATAAAAAGATGATGGGAACATTGGAATGGGCCCGGATCATTCTGCACCAATGAAATCCGTCAAACTTCGGCAACTGGATATCAATGATGACCAAATCAGGTTTTATGTCCGTGAATTCCTGAACCACTTTACTAAAATCGCCGATTCCGTAAATATCATAAGACCATTGCGCCAATCTATCTTTAATTTCATTGAATAACGTTGTATCATCTTCTATCAATAGAAGTTTAAACAAAGGGTTCACCGCACTTTCCAGCTTTTTCTTAAAAGTATATAGTAAAACCTTTATAGGTTCTAGAGGAAGGGAGGGACAAGGGAGGTAATAAACTACTGGTTGTGTGTAAACCATTATTATATTAAAATTGGCATAATGAATGGAGGAAGTGAATTTATGCCTGATTTTCCTAATTGCCCTGCATGTGATTCAGAATATACATACGAAGACGGCAGTCTTTTAGTTTGCCCGGAATGCGCCCATGAATGGACAGTGGAAGCGGAAACGGAAAATGGTGATCAAAAGAAGGTTATCAAAGATGCTAATGGAAATGCCTTGAACGACGGTGATACCGTTACGGTAATCAAGGACCTTAAAGTGAAAGGGAGCTCATCCTTCTTAAAAATGGGCACTAAAGTCAAAAGCATCCGTCTAGTTGATGGAGATCATGATATTGATTGTAAGATAGATGGTTTTGGTGCAATGAAATTAAAATCCCAATTTGTTAAAAAGGTGTAATGATAAAAAACGGCCTAATCCATTGATTAGGCCGTTTTTTTAGATTACTTCTTAATAAACTTTGTCACCGTTAAAGATTGAATTCTTAACGACCACATAATCCACATTCCGGATGGCTTCCAACTTGGTACCGCCTGCATATGAAATGGATGACTGAAGGTCTTGTTCCATTTCCTTCAACGTATCTTCCAAAGATCCTTTGTGCTCGACAAACATCTTTTTGCCTTCAACGTTTTTCTTTTCACCTTTTTGGAATTCCGAAGCTGAACCAAAGTATTCTTTAAAGGCCTTTCCATCTTTCTCGATCGTTTGACCTGGAGATTCTTCATGTCCGGCAAATAGTGAACCGATCATGACCATTGAAGCTCCAAATCTAACTGATTTGGCAATATCACCGTTCGTGCGAATGCCGCCGTCAGCGATGATTGGCTTGCTTGCCGCTTTTGCACACCAGCGAAGTGCAGCTAATTGCCAGCCGCCCGTTCCAAATCCAGTCTTGATTTTAGTGATGCATACTTTCCCTGGTCCAATGCCCACCTTTGTAGCATCCGCACCGGCATGTTCCAATTCACGTACCGCTTCAGGAGTTCCCACATTTCCTGCAATGACAAAACTTTCAGGTAAATGTTTTTTAATATGCTGTATCATTTTTATCACGGCATTGGAATGTCCGTGCGCTATATCTATCGTAATGTATTCAGGCACAATGTTGTCATTCGATAATTGTTCGATGAATCCGTATTCTTCTTCTTTAACGCCGACACTGATGGAAGCAATCAATTCTTTTGAATGCATGTCTTTAATGAAGGTCAGTCGTTTTTCTGGCTCAAAACGATGCATTACATAAAAGTAACCGTTTTCAGCCAAGTAAATGGCAATCTTTTCATCAATGATCGTTTGCATATTGGCAGGTACTACAGGTAACTTGAATGTATGTTTACCTAAAGTAACGGATGTATCACACTCAGAACGGCTATTTACTACACATTTTGCAGGAATTAATTGAATATCTTCATAATCAAACACGTTTTCCATGTTATGCACCTCTATATACGAATATTTTTGTCTTTTTTAATAAAAATTGTTCGCCCATTAGGTAATGTACATCATTTTTGACAGTAAGTCAAAAATTTTATTGGTTTTGTTCTGATTTTATTTCAACTTAATGGGAAATCCGTAACAGGGTAGGGAGCTGAAAAGGACGAATGAACATGTTACTTTGGAACGTTGATTTCCACTTCAGGCACTCGCTTTCCGCGGGCGGGCGGGAGCCTCCTCGGCGCGCCTGCGGGGTCTCCCATGCCGCGCTTTTCCCGCAGGAGTCTCGTACCTTCCGTTCCAATCAACTTTGTTTTTATTTAGATAGAACCCTTTTGTCTACAAAGTGCGTTTGTAAAATGGGAACGTTGATTTCCACTTCAGGCACTCGCTTTCCGCGGGCGGGCGGGAGCCTCCTCGGCGCGCCTGCGGGGTCTCCCCTGGACACGTTTTTCCCGCAGGAGTCTCGTACCTTCCGTTCCAATCAACTTTTTGTAAAAAGATAGGTCTTCTTTGTCTACAAACTAGCTAATAATTGTTTGCCGACAGCTTTTTTGTGGTTTGTAATATGGAACGTTGATTTCCACTCCAGGCACTCGCTTTCCGCGGGCGGGCGGGAGCCTCCTCGGCACGCCTGCGGGGTCTCCCATGCCACGCTTTTCCCGCAGAGTCCCGCACCTTCCGTTCCAATCAACTTAAAAAAATGCTGGCTCGTCTTATTCCGAACCCTATTTAAGACTAGTTTATCTTTCATGTTTTTTCTCCTGTACTCCTTAATGGATGGAAGAAATATGCGACACTCCTGCCGAATAACTGGCTAGCCAAGACACCAAAGGCGCTTGCTTTGATGAGGCTTGGCATACAGTCGGCGGAAAGGGAGCGGGTTTCTGAAATCAACTGGAAGTTTTTTTGTCTGCAGCTTGAAATACTTAAGTATTTTCACCAATCAGGACGACTTTTACACCTTTACGTTTTTTTACATCATCTTAACGTTGACCGACATGGCACTAAGTTAAAATGAAAATGGGTAACGAATAAGAATGGGGGATTGGCATGAAGGTTGAATTACATTGTCATACGAACGTTTCAGATGGTTCCAGTTCTTTTGAAGAACTATTGGAGGTTGCAAAAAGGGAGAGAATTGGCCATTTAGCGATTACGAATCACGATACAACAATGAGATTGCAAGAGATGGCGGAACGGGGTAAGGAAATAGGTATTGAAATCATCCCTGGTATCGAAGTTTCCGGTTATGACTTTGCAAGAGGAAGGCGTGTACATATTTTGGGCTATTTTGTCGAGCCTGGTCATAAGGCCCTTGAGGATTTATGTAATCCACTGATTGAAAAGAGGAATGCAGCTTCTGAAAAAATGGTGGAACGGCTGATTCATGCAGGATATCGAATTACTTGGGATCAGGTATCTAAATTCAGGGGAGGAACCGGTGTTTATAAACAACATATTATGCTGGCGCTTCGGGAATCGGGGTATACGGATTCTATCTATGGAGATTTGTATAAGAAAATCTTCAGCCGCGGCCAAAATGGGGAAGAGCCGGGCATTGCCTTTATTCCTATGGAGTATGTTGATGCCATACTGGCTGTGAAGGCGATTCGTGCTGCCGGAGGCGTCCCGGTCCTTGCTCACCCTGGACAATACGGGAGCTTCGAAATTATCCCTGATCTTGTAAAAGCAGGGCTTGAAGGGATTGAAGTTCTTAACCCGCATCATGGTCATGCAGAAGAGGAAAGAGCGATTTCATATGCAGATCAATATAATCTCATTAAAACAGGAGGTTCCGATTTTCATGGGGATTATGGGGAAAAGCCGATTCGGCTTGGCAGTATGAGCCCTGGAACGGAATGTGTGAATGCTTTGAAAGTAAGGAAAAAAAGCATGGCCATTAATGATGTGGTATTGAAAAATATCGATCTATGAAACCAGGAATTTTCTGTGAAAGCGGCATGCTTACATGCTGGATTGGGAATTTGAAAGACTGAACATACAGGGTCTTGTATGGAAAAAGATCGATAAAATAAGTGCTTCCTTGCGATCTGGTAATTTTTACAAGAAAATCATGATAGCTTCATATTTTCTCATTACACTGACAGTAACAAGGGAATTATATGTAAAGGGGGATTTTTGTTGGCGGAAAATAAGGTCTTTAAAATTGGCAGGCTTAGGTTAATAGACGACTTCCCGATTCTTCATACATCTTTTATAACAAAATCAACTTTTCCTGAAATAGAAAAGGACGGTCCGGATATAACCTCCATGTTTCAATATTATCGGCAGCGCGGCTTTGTAGAGTTCGGATCCAGCAGGAGCACGCTGAATGCGATTTTTCCCACTCTTTTCGAACGGGATATTTTGCAGTGTTCAAGTTCGATTCCACTTTTGCAAGTGGAATCATTATGCCGGGATAAGCGGAGTAATCAAGCCCTTGAGCATACGGTCAAAATCTATCGGAGCGATTGTTTCACATATGTTATATAAAAACTTCTATTCCAGATATCGATCGAATTCACTAGTAAATGCTCTGAATTCACGAGTAAAAGTACGAAATTCACGAGTAAATGCCCCGATTTCACGAGTAAAGGCACGGAACTCACGAGTAAATGCTCCGAATTCACGAGTAAAGCACGAAATTTGAATAGCGAGGCCCGGCTTTAACAAATTTCATACAAAGATTTACTCTTTCTTAACGTACGTTCACTTGGCAGCAAGATACATTGAAGATGTTAGCTTGAAACTAAAACATATTTTATCCTGATCGTCGCAATCTGTCTTGAAATCTTTGCAACACAAATCAAAAGGAAACTAAAAGTATCATCTTGATACTAGAATGCTGGCTAGGGAAATATGGGCTCTGCCAATCTATCAACTTGGTGCAGCTCCCGACAGTCACGATCGTTTCATAGCATGCATGAAAAAAGACCACAAAATGTCGTGGTCTCTTTGTTTGAAAAGTCTCCGGCTGATTATTTAATTTGTCATGAAAGGCTTATATAAGGGCGGTCTTTATTTCTTGAATCTGTTTGATATGCCTTTGTTCATGTAAGGATAATAACTCAATCCATTGATCCAATGAGAGGTCCCCGAACAGGGGATGTTTGGCTTTCTTTCTATTTAACAGGATATCTGAATCCATATCATAAAGAACCTGTAATAATCGATCCCTTGATTCTGCCAGCAAATCCATGAGGCTCGATAATTGAAATGGGGCTGAAGAGGGTGAAATGGCCTCAGGGGATGAGAATTTCCTTGTTCTATCAGTAACGAAGTAAATGTTTTTTTGAATGATATTATTAAAATCCCTTTCCCGAATGCCATTTGCTATAACTTCTGTAAAAACCTGTTCCGTAAGATATAAATGATGGCAAATTTGGGCGATGTTCCATACTTCAGGCACAGGCTTATGGTGGAGCGTTTTTTCATCCAACTCCGTAATTTCCTCAATTAACTGTTTTCTTGATTCAAATAGCAAATCATACTCGATATAATTCATGAGAACTCCCCTTTTGTGACACCCACATATGAAAGCATCACTGAATTTTTTGAAATAGGAAAAAAAGGGATATCTGATTGCATAAAGAATGCATAAAAACTACGGGAAAAACACCTGATTTAAAGTGGATTCATGATGATTGAAGGAGTGCGACACTATGTTTTGAAGCATGGTTTCTATTTAATGAAGAGTGTTAAAAGATATCTCTTATAGTACAACGAAAAGACATTTTTCACTGGTATTCATAATTTTGGGAAGAAATGCAAATCTGGAGTCAAGTCTATATTTCCAGGGACTGCATTTTTTCTGGAGCTTTGATACCCTATCATGCCTATGCAAAAAAGTTGAGTTTATGCCTACTTAGAATATTGCGCCTAGGGCCTCCGCTAATGAACCGAAAAATGAAGCTGGCATTCAAAGGGAAAAGAATCTATAGATGCTGGACATTGGAAATTATTATATCTGAATTATAGCACAGTTAATATTTTCCTAGAAATGATTATATGAAAAGATACGGAAGGTTTCCACATCGAATTTTGGATTTTTATACTATCTAGAGAAAAGTTGCTAACGCAATGGGAAGCTTATAAACTGAAGGTAGAAAAAATCAACCAGGATTGGATGGTGAATGCAATGGCTAAAACAATAGTTGAAAAACTGAATTTACATAAATATGAACGGGTGGCAGTCCTGAATCAGCCAGCCGGGGCGGATTATTTAGCAGAGCTGCCGGATTACGATACAAAGCTTAATGAAAGTGCCTATGATCTTATATTTGCCTTTGTATTGGATATGGATTCTTTAAAGAGAATCGTGGATAAGGTGATCGATAAAAATCATTTAAGTAAAAACGGCTATATTTTTTTGGCGTACCCCAAGAAGGGGAATAAAGAATATGCTACATATATTCATCGTGATGATCTGATGCAGGGCCTTGGTGCGGATGATGAAGGGTATGTTGGCTCGAGTGACCTGAAGTTTGCGCGTATGGTTGGGTTGGATGATGTCTTTACGGTAGTCGGACTTAAAGAAGACTCAAAAAATAGAAACCGTCCCTCTGCCAAAGCAAGCCAATCGGTAGATGATTATATCGGCATGATTTCTGAAATTGAGAAAGATTTGCAGGATTCCCCTGATTTGCTTGCGTTCTATCAATCACTTACGCCAGGGTATCGCAAGGATTGGGCCCGTTATGTGTATAGTGCAAAACAAGTGGCGACACAAGTGAAACGGCGCCAGGAAATGAAAACGATTTTAGGAGAAGGTTATAAGAGCAGGGATCTATATCGAAGGAATCAATGAGGGTGGTGAAGTCTTCCATTCTCTTTTTTCTTGTTCTTTTCACCCTATCAAAAGCATATACTAGACCGAATCCAAACTTAAATCGTAATAATTATGATTTGCGAGGTGGTTAAATATGCTTTTGAAACGCTACGCGGGAAATTTGCTGTTATTGATTCTGCTGTTTTTGCTGCTGGCATTCTTTTTTCTAGGCGATGTGTTCGTTCCCAAAGCAATTGATTTCTCGGACTACCCGATGCTTCACTCAGTGCTCGTCGTGTTTTTGGGATTGTTTTTAGAATCGATTCCTTTCCTGTTCCTGGGGGCCATTGCTTCATCATTCATCCAGTTGTTTATCAGTGAAGAAATCATTCAGCGGATGATACCCAAAAGACCCCTGACGGCCATTTTTGCTGCGATTGCGGCGGCGCTGATCATTCCGGTTTGCGAATGTGCAATCATCCCGGTCGTCCGGAGATTGATTCAAAAGGGTGTCCCGGTCCATGCAGGTGTGGTCTTGCTTGTAACAGCCCCGATATTGAATGTCATCGTGTTCGGCTCAACATATTATGCGTTCCAAAATAATCCGTCCATTTTATATGGAAGAATCATTCTTTGTGTCCTGACGGCCATAATCGCAGGTTTATTCATTCATATATTCAGCACTAAAGATGTGGTGAAAGAGGACAAGCTGGAACTGGTGCAAGGGCATGTACATGATAGTCAGTCCAGTAAATGGACAAACTTCATTGATCATACTTCACAGGAGTTTTTTATGGTCGGCCGATACTTTATCATCGGAGCCTTGTTTGCCAGTGTATTTCAGGTGTTCATGGATCGGTCCGTAATGGCCGATATTGGTCAGGCGCCAATAAAAGGCACGGCGTTGATGATGGGAATTGCGTTTGTGCTTTCACTCTGTTCATCAGCTGATGCCTTCGTTGCGGCCTCCTTTTCCCATAGTTTTCTGCCAGGCTCCATACTGGGATTCCTTGTATTTGGCCCCATGCTGGATCTGAAAAATGTTTTGATCATGATGTCTTGTTTTAAACGGAGCTTCGTCGTCACGTATGTCCTGCTTATTTTCGCAGTCGTCTTCAGCCTCTGCCTGATTGCAGGAGGATTGATCAGTAAGGGGGGCTTCTGATGAAACGTTTTTTTATCCAAAGACTTGAAGGATTGCTGCTGCTGGGATTGGGTCTCATGATCTTTAAATTGTATGTTTCAGGATATTTAACGAAATTGATCGCACCCAAAATGGTTCCATATGCATTGGCGGCACTTTTCGCTTTTTTAGTGATCAGCCTTCTCCGAATGAAAAAACAAAAACAAAGTGAACAACATTGTGATTGCGGATCGAATGGGGAGTCTTCGGTCCTGAAATATGGTTTGTTCTTCCTTCCGATTCTTCTGGGCTTCATCCTGACCGATTTTACTTTAAGCGGGGAAGCGCTGGCGAAAAGGGGGATGGCAAAGCAGCAGGCACAGATGGTAAGTTCATATGATTCCGGGAAACATGCGAATGGGGAGAAAATCTCCGTAACCGATGATAATTATTTTGAAGTGCTGGATGATTTGCTGAACAACCTCGATACGATCAAAGGGAAGGAGATAGAGATTTCGGGGTTCATATACCGTGAGGATACATTCACGAAAAAACAAATGGCCATCTCCCGCCTCTCCATGTCCTGCTGTGTGGTCGATGCGACGTTATATGGATATATGGTCAACGGGAACGTGGAAGGAATGAAGACGAATGATTGGTATACGATTACAGGGACATTAAAAAAAGGAAGCTATAAAGGGGAACCCGTACCGGTGATCGATTTAAAAGAATCGAAGAAAATAAAGGCCCCGGAAGAAGCTTATTTATATGAAAATGTACAAATCATTCAGTAGTATTGAAAAACCCGGCAAAAGGATGTTTTGCCGGGTTTTTGTGCCGAAAGGATATATTATTTTGCCGAACCCGGAAACGGCTGGAAAATCGTGCGCTGCGGGCGGAAAATCGAGAAATGGCGCCATTTGTTCGGGAGCACGTAACATAGTATAATGGCCTTACCATGGATAAGAGTGTAAGGGGGGATAATTTTGTCTTCAAGTAATCGAAACAATCAAATTGGTCCGCCGCGCTTTGCCATTGCCATTCACTCTTTGGTTTGGCTTGCACAAAGCGAAAAGCTCCTGACAAGTTCGGCAATCGCCTTAAAGGTGAAGTCACACGCCACTTTTTTAAGAAGGGTGATGGCACAGCTTGCAGCTGAGGGGATCGTCGAAACAAAGGAAGGAAGGGAAGGCGGTTATAGTCTGAAGGTGCCTGCCTCTCAGCTTACTTTGGCGGATGTGTATCAAGCGGTACGGCCGGAATGTCTTGTTTGTATGGAAACGAGCGAATGCGGAGAGGTCGGGAAGCAGCTGGATACGGCTTTGGAGGAAATCATGAACGAAGCCGAAAAGGAAACATTGCGCCTGCTAAAGGGCTATACATTGGAAGAATTCATGAAAAAAGTCGACTTCACCAATTTTGAAAATGAGTGTCTGGGCTAATATCCTTGCAAGAGGATACCCAGGATTATATAATGTGCTTAATGCGATTGCATTTAAAACGAGGAGGTATTTACATGAAGGTGGAAATTTGGTCGGATTATCAATGTCCGTTCTGTTATATAGGTAAGCGTCGGTTCGAAGAGGCGTTAAAGCAGTTTGAAAATAAAGATCAGGTGGAGGTCTCATTTCGCAGTTTTGAGTTGAACCCAGAGGCTGAGCGGGATATCAATATGACTCAAAATGAAATGCTGGCCAAGAAATACGGCATGTCTCAAGCGCAGGTGGAAGCGAACAGCCAAAACCTGACTCAACAGGCTAAAGAATTGGGACTCGATTATCACTTGGACAAAGTCGTCTTAACGAATTCGTTCGATGCCCACCGCTTGATGCACTTTGCTGAATCAAAAGGTAAAGAGAAAGAAATGAATGAACGCCTATTTAAAGCTTACTTTACGGAAGGCAAACATATTGGCGATCACGCTACATTGGCAAGTTTGGCAGAAGAGGTTGGCATTGAAAAGTCCGAGACGGAGTCCATGCTGGCAGGAACGGCATTCACGGCAGAGGTTAGGGGAAATGAGCAAGAAGGAAGCCTGCTTGGCATTACAGGCGTCCCATTCTTCGTCATTAATCGCAAATATGGAATCTCCGGCGCCCAGCCAACGGAAGCATTCCTCGATACGCTAAAAAAAGTATGGGCTGAGGAAAATCCGCTTACGATCGTGAATGATCCAGCAACAGGCGACGCTTGTACGGATGGTTCTTGTAACGTAAAGGAAAAATAGAAGATGAAGAAGGAGACCCCAAACTGGGGTCTCCTTTTTTTACTTGAAAAGGAAATGTCATGTATGGCAAAGAATATAGTGTACAGGATGGCTTTTCCAAAAAAAGTCCGAAATGAAAGGGAGTTAAAGGATGTATATAATGATTGGCATACTAGTCCTCGTGATTGCGTGTATAGTAATTGTCAAACTGATTTCCTATAAATATTGGACATGTATTTATACAGCATTCGGGAATGAAAATTATTATAAGGCGGTTGCGAAATTGGAAAGGGAAGGGATACCCTTCAAAACGAAAACGCCTATGAACTTAGGCACTGAAAACTTTCAGAATCGCCATGAAACCACTCAATATGATGTTTTTGTAAAAAAAGAACTGGAGCATATTGCCCAAAGGGCGATAAATAAGAATTAACAAAAGGTTAAATGTTAAATCGTGAAAATCGCTGTCCTGAAGGCAGCTTTTTTATATTGACTGAAAAGATAAGATGAGGGAATTGAAGCAGGCCATGTTTTGCTTTTTTGGAAACTCACGAGTAAAAATCCAAAACTCACGAGTATTTGCTCTAAACTCACGAGTATTTGCTCTAAACTCACGAGTAAAAGCCCAAAACTCACGAGTATTTGCTCCAAACTCATGAGGGCGGGACTTATGAAAAGCAAAATGCTGCTAATTCATCTTTCCACTGAATTTATATAAGCTAAAAGAACGAAAAAGCGTTGTTTTTGATATGGAATCCGTTTTTTATAGTTTCATAGACTGAAAATTTGTATAATGGGTGAGATGGATTTAATTGAATGTACATATAGGAGGGACATGGATGAGTAAGCTTAATGGCAGGACCGTTGCTTTATTGGGGGCGCGGAAGACGGAAGAACTTAGTAAAATCGTTCAAAATCTTGGGGGAGTCCCGCTTGTTCGCCCGGCACAGGGGACGGTTTTCCTTGATGATTCCCATTTGGAAGAGGATGTCACCCGTTTGATGGCAGGGGAGTTCGATTGGATCATTCTCACGACGGGAGTGGGGACGGAATTATTATATAAAACGGCAGTGAAGATGGAAGCGGGAGAGCGTTTCAAAGAGGCTTTGCAGTCTATGAAAATTGCAGCTAGGGGCTATAAAACGGTTAATATGCTGAAAAAGCTTGGCCTGCAGCCATTAATCCGTGATGATGATGGCAGTACGGCAGGGCTTGTTCGCAATCTGGAAGGCCATCTGCCTGGAGGTGTAAAGGTCGCTTTGCAGCTTCACGGCGATCCGGCGCCTCTTTTGATGAATTGGCTGGATGAACAAAAAGTGGAACATAAAGAAATCCTGCCATATGAACATATAGCGCCTGAAAAAGAAACGATGCAGCAGCTGATCCAAGAAATCCTTGAAGGCAAAATCGATTCGGTTGTGTTCACGAGTGCACCCCAGCCGCGAAATTTAATGAGATTTGTCCGTGAACAAGGTGTGGAGGATAAGATAGTCGGCCTGTTTGCATCAGATGTAATTGCTCTTGCGGTCGGAAAGGTAACGGCGCAGGTGGTGATCGATGAAGGGATTGAGCGGGTCATATATCCTGAAGATCAACGGATGGGCAGTGCAATGGTGGAGCTGGTGAAATATTATCAGGGAATGGCAAGCAGATAGGGGTGAGTGCGGCATGACCAAGGGCAAGGTTTATTTTGTTGGTGCAGGTCCGGGTGATGAAGGCCTGATTACCGTAAAAGGCCAAAAAGCGATTGAAAAAGCGGATGTCATTTTATATGATAGATTGCTGAATCCCAAGCTGTTGGAGGCTGCCGCCTTCGATTGTGAATTGATATATTGTGGCAAGACACCTTATACTACTGGCATCAGCCAAGGGGAAATCAATGAGCTGCTTGTTTCCAAAGCACTGGAAGGGCATCGGGTCGTCCGTTTGAAAGGCGGTGATCCTGCCGTTTTTGGAAGAGTCGGGGAGGAAGCGGAATCGTTGAAAGATAAGGGAATCCCATTCGAAGTCATTCCGGGGGTTACGTCCAGCATTGCTGCATCCATGTACGCAGGAGTTCCCGTCACACATCGGGATTACGGACGTTCCTTTGCGATGGTGACGGGCCATGACCAAACGAAGAAGGATATAGATTGGAATGGGCTTGTGAGTATAGATACGGTTGCCTTTTATATGGGTGTGGCCAACCTTCCGTCTATCCGCAAAAATTTGATCAATCATGGAAAGCCGGGGAATACACCGGCACTCGTCATTCAATGGGGCACTTATGGAAGACAGGAAAGTGTCGAGGGGACCTTGGATGATATCGTCGAACGGGTAAGTGAAAGGTCGCTTGGCAATCCTGCAATCACCTTGGTCGGGGATATCATTTCACTAAGGGGAAAACTGCAATGGTTCGAAAGGAAGCCGCTTTATGGACAACGGTTTTTAGTGGCCCGGACTGGGACGGCAAAGAGTGCTTTGGCGGAAGCCCTGTATGAACTTGGCGGCGAAGTCATCGAGTTTCCTAAATGGAATGCGGAAAAAGTGAAAATAGAAGAAAGTCAGCTGCTCGCTTTTCTTTCATATGATCGAATTCTCTTCACTTCGCCTGAAAGTGTCCATGGATTCTTGGATTCACTCACTGAACAAGCTATTGATTTCCGCCGGATTTCTTCTAAACTATATGTGTTATCAAGGAAATCGAAAAAGGCTTTGCAGCAACGGGGTCTGACGGCCGAGCTCAAATCCGGGATGCCGGAAGCCGGAACACTGTTAGTTGTTGGAGATCGAAAAAGGGATCTTAGAGATCCGGCACATGGGGACGGAGACTATATTCAATCAATCGCTAAATTTGTCGATGAAAGATTCCTTGAAATCTTTCCGAGAATGCTTGATGGGAAAGCTGTAGAAACGGTATTATTTTCAAACCGGCATTCAGTCGATATGCTGATGCAATATGGGGACAAGGCAAACGTGGATGTTGAAGCGCTGCTAAAACAAGCCTCCATCGGGGTGATCGGGGAAAGTACCGGCAATAGACTTCAAGACTATGGATTTACATCTGATATGATGCCGAAAGAACCGTCTGTCGAACAATTGGTGGATTTGATCGTGAATAGGAATGTTTTTTAGGCTCTGATAAAAACAGAGTCTATTTCCTTTGGGGGGCTTTGTTATTCACCTTCTATTAATATTATTGGCGTTCAGTGTTAGGGCCAATCGTGTTATCATTTAATTACGGAACATCACGGAGTACGAAAAGCCCTCACTTACTGCTTTTATTGGCCGGTTCATTCAAAGACAGAAGGTGACTTCATGTTTAATATTGGCGATGTTTTATGACAATTATTCTACCTTGCCCTACTTGTTCTGTTATTCGTTATGGTTGTGAAGGCGGTCCGTTCTTTATAAAACATATGACAAAAATGAATAACCTGGATAATAAAAGAGATGAATTACACGAACGATTGAAAAAGAAGGATGAATGAAGGCAAGGCAGGGGGGCGTTAAAGGATTTGGACGAATTCACCACATTTACACTCAATTTTGAGGAGTAAGGAATAAAAGTCTTTTATTCCTTCACAGATTGGGTATTATATATACGTGACTTTTCCAGGGAGGCGAAGTAAATGAAACGGACATGGGAATACGCATTAAGTATCATAGGTGTGATAATCGCCGCGATTTTTTTAATCGTGACGATCATAGCGGCCGTCTATCTCAACAGTATCGATTTGAAAGAAATGGTTGACAACTCATTAATGACAGATTCTCAGGAGTTTTCCTCATCTGAGATAGATATGTCAGTCAAATTTTTCATGGGCTTATTATGGGCTGGGATCATATCTCTGTTCATTGCCTTGGCAGGCGGTTTGATCGCTATCTTTCTATTAAAGGGCGGCAAGGCGAAGGGAGCCGGAATCTTATTGATCATTACGGGCATTCTGACGATTTTTCATGTTTGGCCGCTTATCTTCTTCATCATACCGGGTATCATGTGCCTTGTAAGGAAGCCGAGGGAAACGGTGGAAGTGATCGAATGATCCGGCAGCATACATAGTTTTGAGATTTGAAAACAAAGGAGCTTTCCCGATAATGCGGGTAAGCTCCTTTTATGCTGTAAGGATATTTCAGGGGGAAATACCTTATTATACCTGCAATCACCAGTCTATCATGTTACTATTATTATAGATTTAAATATAAATAGACTGGAGTTCGATCGATGAAGATACCCTTAATGAAGGTTGGGGCACTGACCTGTTTAACACTCGGTTTGTTCAATGGACACGCTTTTGCGGAGTCTGGAATAACCAATGCGTGTTCATCATTCGGTGAGATTCAACCCAATGAAAATCCTTCCCATAAGCAGATCAACTGCTTACTGACGAATGCGGCAATAGAGGCTGAAATCCCCCCTGAAGTGGTAAAAGCGGTGGCTACGCAGGAAAACGGGGATTGGAGGCAATTTAATGAGGACGGTAAACCGATTATATCCGGCGATGGCGGTATCGGTCTAATGCAGCTTACCAATAAAAGTGGGTATGACCAGAAAAAGCTGGAAAATGATATAGTCTACAATATCGGGGCAGGTGTCGAGGTCCTGAGTGGCATGTATTTAAGAAGGGATTTGCCCAAGATCAAAGATGCAGGACGAAGGGTCATCGAAAACTGGTATTTCCCTGTCATGGCATACAATGGGACAAAACCAGTTAACAGTCCTCTTTACCAGGAAAACGGGCAAAGAAATACGAATGCCTACCAAGAGGAAGTTTTTGCTGAGATAGAAAACCAAAGTTATTTGAATGATACAAAACTGGCAAAATATCCATTCAAAACTTCTGACTTTCAATATGATCGGGACAGCACGGAAAATATCATCTTTACAAATCTTGTATACACACTGACAGAGCAAACACATGACTCTGTTTATTGGTTCAAGGCTGGAGACAAAGTGGTGACGACATCAAGCGCGAATATCAGGAAAGAAATAAGCACTACGGCAGGTGCAGTATCTGTTCCGCCAAATACAAGCTTGATCATCACAGGGAATTTTAACTATCACGAATCTAAAGGAAATAAATTTGTTTTTTATCCCGTACAAACGGAAGACGGGAAGATTAAGGGGTATGTTTCATCGGCTTACCTATCCAATAGGCTATCGATTGTCGCACCTATCTAGGATACGAATAACCTGTGATTTCTGGGGCTGCCGGTAAATCGATTCCATTCAACTCCACTTTCAATCCTAAAACCGGCGTAAAGGCGAAGGATGATAAAGATGGTGACTTAACATGTCATCCGAGTTGAAGGCAAGGTCGATACCAAGAAAGTGGGCACCTATAATTTGACTTATACGGTAGCTGACAAAGCTGGGAATGTTTCCAAGGTCACAAGGAAAATAACCGTTTATGATCAAGTCAAGCCTGTGATTTCAGGTGCCGGGAACAAAACCATCAAACTTAATTCTTCATTCAATCCAAAAACAAACGTGAGTGCGAAGGATAATGCCGATGGAAATTTGACTAGTAAAATCAAAGTGACGGGTACAGTCAATACGAAGAAAAAGGGGACCTATATATTGAAGTATACGGTCACAGATTCATCGAAAAATGCAGCGACAGTCACAAGAAAGATCACGATAGATGGCACCAAGCCAGTCATCTTGGGAGCCAATAGTAAAACCGTTGGCTATTATTCGACATTCAGCCCTAAAGCGGGCGTATCTGCCAAAGATAACCTGGATGGCAACATGACGAGTAAAATAAAGGTGACAGGTACGGTGAATACAAAGAAAAAAGGTACGTATACATTAAAGTATACAATCACTGATTCATCGAAAAATACTGCAACAGTCACAAGAAAGATCACGGTAGACAGCACAAAGCCTATCATTTCCGGTGCTAAGAGCAAAACCATTGCCTATAACTCGACATTCAATCCTAAATCAGGTGTATCCGCAAAAGATAATCTTGATGGAAGCTTAACAAGTAAGATCAAAATAACAGGGACTGTGAATACGAAGAAAAAAGGCACCTATACATTGACTTACACAGTTACGGATAAATCGAAGAACAAGGCGGTAGTAAAAAGGGAAATCACCGTTAAATAGAAGACCAAAAAGGATTCCCTGAATAGGGAAATCCTTTCAGAATGTAGACAAACTCGATGAAAATCGAGTTTGTCTACATTTTTTTTTGGCTTGTACAAATTTGGACGTTGATTTCCACTTCAGGCACTCGCTTTCCGCGGGCGGTCCGGGAGCCTCCTCGGCGCACTTGCGCCTGTGGGGTCTCCCTTAGACTCGCTATTCCCGCAGGAGTCTCGCACCTTCCGTTCCAATCAACTATGTTTAATATTTCAGATAGGACTCCTTTTGCCTACAGTCTTTTTTGTTTTAATATAGAACTATTAAAACTTGAGGTGATGAGGATGTTTTCGAAACATCATTCTAATCAGCGATATCAACTTGAAATGATTACTTTAGATCAACTCGTGCTGGCGAATCATTTGTTCGTAAAATGGAGGCTTCCATGGACTTCACTTTCATTATTTTTTGATGCCTGAATGTGTTTGGCTGAAAGATAGGCATATATAATAGTAGAAAGTATCCCCAAGGGTGGAGTGGGTATTGATAAAAATGTTATAATTGTAAAAACATGTAATGATAAGTGATCTGAAAGGGGATTGTTTATGGGCAAAGAACACGGGCATGTGAACTGATGGATCAGATTTTCAAGGAATATGAAAGGGAAGGCGGGCTGAAGAATAATCCTGGCTTTGGTAAACCGCTTCCGGAGTCGGCGCTGTCGGGAAATATATATGACAACTTCTTGACGAAGGCCAAGGATGCCGGCTTCCTTCCGCTTTGGATAAAATGGCAAAAAGAAATTCGCGAAGAGCTAGCCGAATTGGTTCGATTGAAAAAAATGAATGGAACTGAATCCGAATTAATGAAACGAATGGGTGAAATAAATGAGAAAGTCCGTACATATAATGCGATTTGCCAACTAAAATGCAGCGCAGGGAAATAGAGTTGGAAAGCATGGAAATCCAGTATGAAAAATGGAAGTAAATGACAATGTGTAAAATGTGGGTATTTGTATGACGTGATCATGAAAGGATTATGTTATAATGGCATGAATAAAAAACAGAGAGAGGGACTTCGATTGGAAAAAAGAAAAGAAGTTTTTTCATGGATAAAAGCGATATTGATTGCAGTCATTCTAGCTTTTTTAATTCGAACGTATATTTTTGCACCGATTGTCGTGGACGGTGAGTCAATGATGCCGACTCTGCAAGACCACGAAAGAATTGTTCTTACCAAGTTTGGAACGAATATCGATAATATAGACCGGTTTGATATTGTCGTTTTTCATGCAACGGTAGATAAAGATTATATAAAAAGGGTTATCGGTCTGCCAGGTGACCATATTGAATATAAAGACGATACGCTTTATATTAATGGGAAAGCTTATGAAGAACCATACTTGGACAAATATAAGAATCAGATGCCATCAGGAGTGCCGCTGACTGAATCCTTCAAGCTCGAAGATATTACAGGCAGCATGACAGTGCCGGAAGGCCAGTTGTTCCTTATGGGGGACAATCGCCAAAATAGTTTGGATAGCCGTGAAATTGGCACGATTTCCGTCGATGAAATCGTGGGCAAGGCGAATCTAGTGTATTGGCCGATCAATGAAATAAAGATTGTGAAATAAGAAGAAGCGGACTCGGGTATCGAGTCCGCTTTTATTATTGCCGATTTTCATCCTTAATGAGGAAACTGCCATACAGGTATTTCAACAAAAAACGTGTCCTTTCTTCTTTTTTTTCTATTTTTTTTTTTGAAAATCAACTCATTTGGGTTAAATTAGGTTATCCTATTAAAAAGAAGTAATCACGTTACCCAGGCCCGCATAAGAAAATGGATTACTTTAATAAAGGGTGCTGAGATGGAGTACTTTAGATGGATATAGTAAAAGATTTAATATCAAACTATGGTTATTTTGCGATATATGGATTGTTGGCGATTGGGATTATTGGCTTGCCGGTACCTGATGAGTTCATGATGACTTTTGTCGGCTATTTGTCATCCATTTCCGTTTTGAATGTCCAGGGAGCGTTCCTTGTCAGTTTCCTTGGCTCGATATCCGGGATGCTTGTCAGTTATTTCATCGGAAAAAAGGTGGGGAAGCCTTTTTTGAGGAAGCATGGTAAGTGGATCAAAATGACCCCCGCGAGGTTGGAAAAATTGGAGAAATGGTTCAATAAATACGGTCCATGGACGATTATCATCGCCTATTTCATTCCAGGAGTCCGTCACTTCGCCAGTTACATTTCCGGTATGAATGGAATGGGGAAACGAAAGTATTTTATCTTTGCAGGAGCAGGGGCATTCAGCTGGTGTTTGGTATTTACGACTTTTGGCTATTTCATCGGTGTGTTAACTTAACTCATTACAACTTACAAAATTTCTTTATTGAATCAGAAAATCCCGTTTCTGAGTATTAGAAACGGGATTTTCCATTTCTGCTTTAATTATTGAGCGGAGTATCCGCCGTCGATGACAAGCTCGGCACCAGTTACGTATGAAGCTTCATCGGATGCTAGATAAAGCACGGCATTTGCAATATCCGCCGGCTGACCCAAACGTTGTAATGGAGTGGCCTTGATCATTTGGTTCACTAACTCTTTTGATTCTTCTAATTTTTGAGTCATCGGTGTTTCGATGATACCAGGGAATACGGCATTGACACGGACGCCCATGCGGCCATATTGCGTTGCGGCAGCCTTGGAAATAGCACGGACGGCACCTTTTGAAGCTGAATAAGAGTTTAAGCCCATTCCGATTTGAGCTGTAAAGGAAGAAATGTTTACAACTGCGCCTTTACCTTCTTTAGCCATGTGAGGAACAACGTGTTTCATTCCAAGGAATGGTCCAAATCCATTGATGCCTAACATTAGCTGCCAATCGGCCAATGTCGTATCGTTAATGCCTTTTTCCGTTGAGATACCGGCATTGTTTACCAAAATGTCGATTTGGCCAAATTTAGCGATAACTTCATCCGTCACCTTTTTCCAGCTTTCGTCTGAAGATACATCAAGTACAGTACCATGGACGTTATCGAGTTCATTCACGGCAGCTACAGCTTTTTCATTGATATCGGCAGCAATGACTTGTGCTCCTTCTTTTGTGAATAGGTCTACCATTTCCCTGCCCATACCAGATGCTCCGCCAGTGATAATGGCTACTTTATCAGTCAATCTTCCCATCATGATCACTCCTAATTAGTTGTTATAACGATGAATATATATTCAAGCATAGTTCAAAAGGTATATTATCAACGAGCAATACTAAAAACTCCTTCAAGAATCCGTCAAGTATTTTATTTTCCGGCTTGGGAAATGCCTTTTTCTTGCTGGATAAAAATGTACTTCCCATAACCCCTGCGGGTTGAAAGCGATATCAATCTTTCAATCTTCAAATTTTGATACGTAAATGATCCAGATTTAAAATGGGTTTTACCCGTTCTATTTGAAACGTTCCACAAGTAATCTTGTAGTGGCATCTCATGCATGTTGGGGAGCACCATATGTACAATTCTAGTGATTAAAATTAAATACTGCAATATTTTTGTACTTTGAATACAATTTTTTATAACGGCATTCCGATTCTAACTTTTCAGAACTTTTATGTACATAGGAGGTCATCATTTTATGAATAACAGAGTATATCTTTCCTTGGCCATCCCGCTTACGATTTCGACGATGAGTACGCCCTTGCTCGGTGCGGTCGATACGGCTGTGGTTGGAAAGTTGAGTGATCCCGCTTATATTGGCGGGGTGGCTGTCGGAACCATAATTTTTAATACGATGTATTGGCTTTTTGGTTTTCTTCGGGTCAGTACATCTGCTTTTGCTGCACAAGCGGAAGGGGCAAGGGATGAAAAGCAAACCCTGATGGCCTTGATTCGGCCTTTTTTCATTGCAGCGATCATCGGTCTGCTTTTTATCGTGATACAAAAGCCCATTTTGAATGTATCGTTAGGCGCAATCGGTCCGGAATCGGATGTTTCCGCCTTTGCCGCAGATTATTTCGGCATCAGGATATGGGGCGCGCCATTTGCTCTATTGAATTATGTCATCTTAGGCTGGTTAATGGGGAAATCGAGGATAAAAACGTCTTTGTTCATTCAAGTTTTCATGAACGTGATGAATATAATCTTATGCCTCGTTTTCGTTAATGTTTTTTCATGGTCTGTATCAGGGGTTGCTGCCGCTACACTGATATCAGAGATTTCCGCTTTTTTACTCGGCTTGTGGGTCATCCGGAAAGCGGTTAACGTACCGGATTCTTTTTCAATCCGGGAGGGGTTCGATCGGGCTTCCCTGAAAAAAATGATGGTGGTCAACAGGGATTTATTCATCAGGACCATTTGCCTGATCACGGTTTTCAATCTTTTTACGGCCAAGGGAGCGACTTTCGGGACAGAGACCCTGGCGGCCAATGCCGTACTCATTCAAATCCATTATCTGATGGCCTATTGCTTTGATGGCTTCGCGAACGCGTCAAGTCTTCTGGTCGGGAAGGCGATTGGTTCGAGAGATATAAACCTTTATAAAAAAACACTCTCACTCTCGGCGCGGTGGGGCTTGTATGCCTCAATCATACTTGCCGCATCTTACTATATTTTCAGCGATGAGGTCATTCTCTTATTCACGGACATTCCCGGCGTCATCGAATTGGCCCATGAATATGGACTTTGGATAGTCCTATTCCCATTCAGTGCCTTTATCGGACTTATTTTTTATGGAGTGTTTACCGGTGCGACTGAAGCCGTTCCAGTAAGGAACTCGATGCTTCTGGCACTGATGGCTTTTTTAATAGTCCAATTCGCAGCAGTAAGCAATCATGGCAATCATGGTTTATGGCTTGCATTCCTGGCTTTCAGTTTAGGACGTTCTTTGTTTTTAGCATTATATATCCCAAGACTGAACAGAAAAGTAACAGAGTTAATGAATGACGATAGTCTAATGAAATCATCCTCTTTTTAATAAAAGAGGGTGTTTTTTTACTTTTGTAAGGATTTTATCGGTAGTTTGATGTTAGCAATAATGCGGGAATACGAAGAATAGGTAGCAAGGCTTGGCGAATGTGGTAGTAAAAGTGATAAAATGAAAAATATATATAAAAGAGGAGTTGTCATATTTTGAGTGAATTGAATTGGCGAGAAGAAGTTGAAAAACGGAAAATGGATTTATTGCTGGACACACAAAACTTATTGAAAATAAAAAGTGTACTTGATGAAGAACATCCGACAGAGGAGGCCCCACTCGGTAAAGGGGTGAAGGAAGCGCTTGATTTCATGCTTCAATTAGGCGAAAAAGACGGTTTTACTGTGAAAAATGTCGATAATGTCGCTGGACATATCGAAATGGGGGAAGGCGAGGAGTTAATCGGGATATTATGCCATGTCGACGTGGTACCTGAGGGAGATGGCTGGAGTTCGGATCCGTTTGGCGCTGAAATCCGCAATGGCCGCATATATGCCCGTGGGGCAATCGATGATAAAGGGCCGACGATGGCTGCCTATCATGCGATGAAGCTGGTCCGGGAGCTAGGAGAACCTTTGAACAAACGTGTGAGGATGATCATTGGAACCGATGAAGAATCGAACTGGCGCTGCGTTGACCGGTACTTTGAAGTGGAGGAAATGCCTTCGATCGGCTTCGCACCAGATGCTGACTTCCCGATTATCAGTGCGGAAAAAGGAATCTGGGATTTCTCGGTTATCCATCCTGCCGATGCAGGAAATGGCACGAACTCAGACGTGAATGTCATCGAGTTTTCTTCAGGCCGAAGGACGAATATGGTTCCGGATTTTGCGACGGCTATTGTGGAAACGGACAAACCTGCTGAAGTGGCGGCAAACTATCAGGATTATTTGCAAAAGTACTCATTGGGGGGCCAAGCCGTTCCGCAAAAAAATCAAGTGCTGCTTGAAATGAATGGTGTCTCGGCACACGCGATGGAACCGAACAACGGAAAAAATGCAGGTCTGCATTTAGCCGTATTTTTAGCTGATCTCACTCTTGATCCGCATGCGAAAGCCTACTTCACTTTCATCAAGGATCGTTTGTTCGAAGATTCCCGCGGAAATAATTTAGGTGTGGCTTATTCGGATGAGCAAACAGGAGAATTGACGATCAATGCCGGCGTTTTCAATTATTCTAAACAAGGCGACAGCTCGATCGGTTTCAGCATGCGTTATCCGGTCACGTTTGAGTGGGAACAGCAAAAGGCGGCGCTGGAAGAAAGGCTTGCGGCATATAATTTGAAAGTGAAGACCAATTCGCATTCAACTCCCCATTATGTGGACAGTGAAAGCTTCTTGATCAAGACGTTGCAGGAAGTGTATGAAGCGGAGACAGGTGATAAAGCCGAGCTTCTTTCGATTGGCGGCGGAACATATGCCCGTTCATTGAAAGAAGGCGTTGCATTTGGCCCGCTTTTCCCTGGCAGCGAAGACATTGCGCATCAGAAAGATGAATATATTGATATCGAGGATATGCTTAAGGCTACGTCCATTTATGCACGTGCCATTCATGAATTGGCTAAATAAGAGGCAAAGAGGGAGAAAGACATGGGAAAAATCATTTTTAACGGCGACCTTAAAAGCAGGTCCGAAGTAAAGGTAGATATAGAAGACAGGGGATATCAATTCGGTGATGGTGTCTATGAAGTCATCCGCGTTTATAATGGCGAATTATTTACGGAGGATATGCATCTGAACCGGCTGATGGACAGTGCGAAGTTGATTCAGATGAAAGTTCCCTTTGCCATAGCGGAAATCAAAACCCGCATGAAAGAGCTGATCGCTGAAAATCAACTGAAGGACGGTATCGTCTATATGCAGCTGACAAGGGGAGTATCTGCGCGTACACACTCTTTTCCAACTGCAGAGGTGGAACCGGTCTTTGTCGCCTATACAAAGGAAATGCCTTATACAGGCAAAATGAAGCCAGGGGTCAATGCTGTTACCACCGAAGATATACGCTGGCTGCGCTGTAATATCAAGAGTTTAAATCTACTGGGAAATATAATGGCTAAACAGCAAGCGATGGAAGCCGGCTGTGATGAAGCGATCCAGCATCGTGATGGTACGGTGACGGAGGGTAGTTCGTCAAATGTATCACTCGTGGTGGATGGGCAACTTAAAACGCATCCGGCCACAAACTTGATCCTGAATGGAATTACCCGTCAGGTGATGCTGAAGCTTTGCGCTGATCATGGGATTCCCTATGTCGAAGAAGCCTTTACGGTCGAGGACATGATGGCAGCCGATGAAGTTCTTTATACAAGCACTAGCGTCGAAGTGACACCAATTATAAATATCGATGGCCAATCGATTGCAGCCGGGGAACCCGGTCCGATAACTCAAAGACTGCAGAAACTGTTTTCCGAGGAAATCGAGAAGCAATGCGGTTCCATTAAATAAAGTAACGCCCCTTTGCCACTAATGGCAAAGGGGTTTTTTATCTGTTAGCCGGAAGCGAGATGGCCTTCCCCGAATCCCCGATCACATTAATTACATCGATATGCAATCCTCCCTTTTTGTTTTGACATTTTCAAGAACCAGGAATATACTTGCTAATAACCTAAAAAGTTTACCTGTCGCAACAATTTAAGTTGCGTATAAAAAGGAGTTGACATAGATATGTCCGATGTGTTGCATCAATCTTCTTCGAGAGGAATAAAAAAACTGCTTCCCTATCTAGGGCCTGCCTTCATAGCAGCTGTTGCCTATATTGATCCAGGGAATTATGCGACCAATATTACAGCCGGATCTAAATATGGCTATACGTTATTATGGGTTATCTTTGCCTCCAATTTAATGGCTGTGCTAATCCAATCTCTATCAGCTAAGTTGGGGATAGCCACTGGAAAGAACCTTCCGGAGCTATGCAGGGAAAAATTTTCGAAAAAAACATCTTTCTTATTATGGATTCAGGCTGAAGCCGTTATAATGGCAACCGACCTGGCTGAATTCATAGGAGCCGCACTTGGGATTTATTTATTATTTGACTTACCGTTAATCACATCGGCAATCATTGCAGCGATTGGTTCCTTTGCCATTCTGGAAATCCAGCGCAGGGGTTATCGAACATTCGAAGCCCTGATTACGGTCATGATATTTGTCGTTGTGATAGCTTTTGGCGCTCAAGTTTTTTATGCAAAACCTGACACTTCGGCCGTTGTTTTAGGACTATTCACTCCAAAATTCGAGGGAGTGGACAGCATTTTACTATCGGCCGGTATGCTTGGAGCCACCGTTATGCCACATGCGATATACCTTCATTCCTCTTTGACTCAAAGAAGGATAGTCGGAGTGAACGATATGGAAAGAAAAAGGATTTATCGTTTTGAGCTAATTGACATTGTCATCGCCATGTTGATTGCAGGTGCGATCAATGCCGCCATGGTCATCGTTTCAGCTGCCCTATTTCATAAGAATGGAGCACTAGTGGAGGACTTGGATGTTGCCTATCAACAATTCGGGGCCATGCTTGGACCATCAGTCGCGATGTTCTTCGGAATAGGATTATTATTTGCCGGTTTATCGAGCTCATCCGTTGGTGTAATGACAGGTGATGTTGTCATGCAAGGGTTCATTAAAAGACATATTCCGATTTATATAAGAAGGGTCATTACTACCGTCCCGCCCCTGCTCATAATATTATGGGGAGTGAATCCATCCAAAGCGCTTGTGATGAGCCAAATTGTACTCTCGTTTGGCATCGCGTTTGCCTTAGTGCCATTGATCATGTTTACAAGCAATAAAAAAATCATGGGCAGCCTGGTCAACCATAAAATCACCTCGAGCATCGCTTGGCTTATAGCTGTACTTATCATTGGGCTGAACTTGTTCCTGCTTTACGAAACACTGTTCAGCTAACATGGGAATGGCAGGGAAGGACCGATTTTTGGTCCTTTAGTATTGAAACTCGATAATAATTGAGTCAGATTTTTAAAATTGACCGTTGATTTCCCCTCCAGGCACTCGCTTTCCGCGGGCGGTCCGGGAGTCTCGAACACCCGCTCCAATCAACTTTGGATAGTACTCCTTTTGCCTCCAGTATTCAGGACCGATTTTTGGTCCTTTTTTGCTGTTTTTTTCGTTAATCTACCCAGCCTGAAAAATACATTCCGGACCTGCGCATGATCCGTCAGGGGCTTTGTTCATAGGATGGTAGATTAGCGATATTCCTGAGGAGGGAGTATTTATTAGGAAGCCCAGGAAAAGGTATAGGCAATGGGAATTATGGTAAAATTAAAGGGAAAACAGGAAGGAATGGAAATGAACATGAATACTCATTTTTTCTTTGCTTTAGTATTGCCTGATGATATTAAGGCCTATATAAATGCTGTTACGGAACAACTAAAGCCAGACTTTCCATTTAAGAAATGGCTGCATCCAGCCGATTATCATATTACGATGGCATTTTTGGGCAATGCTCCCGATACATTGAAAGAAGATGCTTTGGGGCGTGTGGGAAGCGAGCTTGCCAATGAGGCCTCATTCGGCTTGGAACTGGGCGATATCGGCGGTTTCGGCAAGAGTGATAGTCCAAGGATTCTATGGGCAGGCGTCAAGCAGCAAGAAAGGCTTTTTGCCATTCAAAGGAAAGTCTATAATTCCTGTATCGAGGCGGGTTTTGAACTTGATAAAAAGCCGTTTAAGCCTCATATTACACTGGCAAGAAAATTCGAGGGGGATAATCCCTTTTCGCTGGAGGGCGTTCGCCAGATGGCGAATGTGCAGGATAAGCATTTTGAAGCAGACCAGGTTGCGTTATATCAAACACATCTTGGAGCTTCCCCTTCATACGAGAAGATTTTCACGATAAACCTCCAAAAATAGAGAGATGGGTGGTGGTCGCATGGCACAGCTCATAAAGATGCAAGATTATATTTCCCGGTATGAGCAGGATATTTATCGTTATCCTACACAATTTGCGCGGTTGAAAAAACAGCAATGGGATAAATTGAAGGCTGCTTATAATGCGGGCGAGCTAGATCGGTTGTATAGTGAACATACTGAAAGTGAAACACAGGTCAAATTTGATCCTCCTCAGGAAGATTCGAAGCGCCTGTTTAAAAGGGTGAAAGGCATATTCCTCCGGACAGGTAAACAGGAGTCAGGGGCGGAAGAACTGCCGATGCCGAACCGGATTGAAGATCCTAATGTTTTTTCATTAAGGTTTCCGTTCCGGCCGGCCAGTCTCGATGAATTAAAGCAAAATTTTTTAAATCAATTGCTTCGTTTTCAAATGAAATGGGGAAGTTCGACGCTTCGTGAAAAGTCATTTGTGGACCAATCATTCTTTTTGGATGAGAGGCTCCGCTTTTTTCTGCAGCGTTTTCCGGATACGTTTCTCGTATTATATAAACCTATCTTTCTTTTGAAAAATGCGCCTGTTGAGGTCGAAGTCATTTTATTGACCCCAGTTGATGCTTGGTGCATCACGTTTCTGGAAGCGGAAGAAGACGCTGCTTTCATCGGGTCAAGTGAACGATTCTGGGTCCGCAGGCATCATAAGCATCCTGATAAAAAGGTGCTCAATCCTTTGCTTGGTGCAAATCGGATGACGAACATCGTCTCCCAGTTATTTGAGTTATATGGAGTGAACATGCCGATTAAAAAGGTGATTTTATCCCGGAATGGATATGTCGATTATCCCGAAGCCCCTTATGATATTACGTTATTGGATAAACGGACCTTCCCGGAATGGTTCGAAAGGATGCGGGCCATATCGTCTCCGCTCAAGGCACAGCAGTTAAAAGGGGCACAGGCTTTGCTTGAACATTGCCAAACTACATCCAGCCTGCGACCTGAATGGGAAGCGGAGTATAACCAAACGGATGGAAATCAGCATGCCGCACCTTAAAGAAACGGTGTATTTCATTGTCAATCCAATGGCAGGAAATGGAGAGAGTTTGAAGGTTTGGAAAAAAGCCGAGAAAATACTGCAATCAAAAGCTGTTCCCCATGAGGTGTTTTTTACACGGGAAAAAGGGCATGCGCTAAGAATGACGAAGGAGATCCTATCAGGGACGAAGCAGGATACCCGGATGATCGCTGTCGGGGGTGATGGCACGATCAATGAAATGATAAATGGCGCCATTGGTTTCCCTCACGCTATCATCGGCTCCCTTGCGGCTGGATCCGGCAATGATTATGTAAGGGGCATTCAAAAAACCGAGAGTGTGGAAGAAGCACTTTCTTTATTTCAGGAGAATGCCTTTAGTGCCATTGATATTGGACAGTTCGAGACGAATGGCAAGATGGGGTATTTCGTGAACAGCCTGGGAATGGGCATTGATGCTGAAATTTCCGATGAAGCGGACCGTTCCCCTCTGAAAAAATGGTTTAATTTTATCAGAGCGGGTAAATTAATTTATCTGTTCATTTTTATAAAAAAGATAGTGACTTACAGGCCCGGCTGCATGGAATTGATCATTGATGGTGACCGGCATTTTTTGAAAAAGGTTTGGTTCATCGTTATTGCGAACCAGTCCTATTTTGGCGGCGGGATGAAAATTTCACCGATGTCGAAGGTGGATGATGGCAGTTTGAACGTGATTGCGGTCCATGATATTCCTTTGTTGAAATTATTGACCGTCTTCATCACCGTTTTATGGGGCGGTCACCTGAACATTAAAAATGTTGATTCTTTCTCCGGTAAAAAGATAAAAATGAAGAATGAAGGGTCAGTGAAAATCCAGTCTGATGGGGAAATTGTTGGTAGGAACGAAGTAGCTGCAGTGGTTCTGAAAGAGAAATTGCGCGTCATGTTACAGGCGGATAACCGATACAAAAATATGAAATGATTTATTTGTTTTTGTTTTATGCGTATAATCGTTTTATAGTACTTGACGAAGAAACCGTTTTTCAACTAAAATTTAATTTATGGCTATTGTTTAATTGCTCAATAGCTATTTTTTTATTTCTCTAAAATGAGGATGTTTTTAATTGCGGGTATCATCCCGATGCAAGTATATATGCAGCTTCGCCAGCAGGCGGATTTTTTATAAAACATGGACTCAAAGTAGTGGTAATACATACACTAGGTGAAACGTACCCACATTTGTATGATTAAGCGAGGAAATCGAAGGTGAACCAGTTGGAACATTTATTAGGTCAGGAGTGGGATATATCCCCTGCTGGAGGAGCTACGGGAGAAGCCTTTATTGCCGAGAAAGAGGGGCAGAAGCTCTTCCTTAAACGAAATTCATCGCCATTTTTAGCTGTTCTTTCAGCTGAGGGCATTGTTCCAAAGTTAATGTGGACAAAACGCCTGGAAAATGGGGATGTAATTACGGCCCAGCATTGGATGGAAGGCAGGGAGCTATCTCAGCAGGAAATGAACAATATAAGAGTCGCAAAGCTGCTTCAAAAAATTCATCAATCCGATCCTTTGTTAAGCATGCTCAAAAGGCTTGGGAAATCCCCTTTACGACCTGAAAGTATACTTACAGACATAGAAACCGGGTTATCTTCGGATGTTACGGACATTCCGATTATCAAACAGGCCATCCATTTTTTACAGAACAATCTCCTGTTGATTGAATGCGACGAAAAAGTCGTCTGTCATTGTGATGTGAACCACAATAATTGGCTCATGACAGAAACGGACGGATTGTTCCTGATTGATTGGGACGGAGCGGTCATAGGCGATCCGGCCATTGACCTCGGCATACTCCTTTATTCATATGTCCCGAGGGAAGAATGGAATCAATGGCTTGCCCGTTACGGCAAGAAGCTTGACGCAGGCCTGGAGATGAGGATGAAATGGCACACGGTTTCACAACTTGTGCTTTCCATCCAATGGCATCATCGCAGGACGCGGTACGAGGAAAGAAATGAATTACTGCAAAAACTGGAAGCTTTATTGATGGTCAGCTGATCAGAATTGATCTATATCATCCACCCACTGGGACAGGTCGTTCTGGTGGGTTGAAATATGTGCATCTAAATCGGCGGTACCGATGCCCGTCTGACTGTATTCGTAAATCTCCGTCAGTATCGTTTTCACATTGCTGTCAATTTCCATATTGATCATTAAGGATTTGACGAGCCTTTCAACCTGTTCACATTCAGAAACGGATCCGCAGCAGTCTGTTTGATGGTTGGTCAATATATCTTTCAATAGTGACATTTGGTGTTCATGGGAAAGCGGCATATAATGCCTCTCCTTTCTTAAACATGGATTCAAGGGATTCCCAGGTGGTGCCCGCCTGCCCTTCACTTATTTATGGTGTGTTTTGCTGAAAGTTTTATACATGAAAACTACAGTGACTGTCGCCTGGATGGCCGGCAGTTTTTTTATTTGACCAGTGGGTGTTTCCTGAAAAAATCAACTTGCAGGAATCCATACACTCGTGTTATGGTTTGAACGATTATATTATAAATAGGGGTGTCATCATGCGTTTAAGAAATAAACCTTGGGCTGAAGACCGTTTGAATGATTTTCCACAATATGTAATTCAGCAGCCAGTGAGCCATAAAGGTAAATGGCATGAAGTTTTCGGAAACGATAATCCGTTATATATTGAAGTGGGTACGGGAAAAGGCCGTTTCATCACAGAAATGGCAAAGGCCCATCCTGATGTGAATTTCATTGGAATTGAAGTATATGGAAGCGTCATTGTCGCTGCATTGGACTTGCTGATTGAAGCGGATGTTCCAAATTTAAAGCTGTTGAATGTTGACGCAGCGAACTTAGGGGACTATTTTGCAAAAGGTGACGTGGATCGCGTCTACTTGAATTTCTCTGATCCATGGCCGAAATCACGTCATGCAAAACGCCGGTTAACATATAAGACCTTCCTCGAAGTATATGAAGGCATCCTGCCAGACAAAGGCGAGATTCACTTCAAGACGGATAATCAAGGGTTATTCGAATCTTCCTTGAAAAGTATTTCCGAATACGGCATGCTCTTGAAATTTGTAAGCCTTGATTTGCATAACAGCAGTTTTGAAGGCAACATCATGACTGAATATGAAGAAAAGTTCTCGAGTAAAGGCAATCGGATATACCGATTGGAAGCAATGTTCCAATAATCAACGATCAGAAACCAGGTGCACAGCATCTGGTTTTTTTGTTTGTTTATGATACACGGGGATGACTTGATCGTTATCAATTTCAATATATGGAAGCGGGTGTTAAACTAAAGGCAGAGGAGGGGTAAAATGGAAACGATGCAAATAGGGGAAATAAAATTAACATGGTTGAATGGCGGTGTGACACACTTGGATGGCGGTGCGATGTTCGGTGTTGTACCGAAACCGCTTTGGTCCAAGAAGTATCCCGTTAACGAAAATAACCAAATCGAGTTACGTACGGATCCGATTTTGGTACAGGCTAATGGATTGAATATGCTTATAGATTCCGGCATTGGCAATGGAAAGATGAATGACCAGCAGAAACGGAATTTTGGGGTGACGGAGGAATCCAATCTTGTCGAAGATCTTGGCAGACTTGGGATTCAGCCAAATGATATCGATTACATTTTAATGACCCATCTGCATTTCGATCATGCCTGCGGGTTGACGAAACGTGAAGGTGAAACTTGGGTGCCTGTTTTCGAGCGTGCAGAAATCATCACGACCAAAACGGAATGGGCGGAAATGAAAAACCCGAATATTCGTTCAAAAAGTACATATTGGTCAGAAAACTGGGAGGCTGTCGCTTCTCTTGTACGTCCTTTTGAAGGGGAACAGGAAATTGCGGCCGGCATTAAAATGATCCATACCGGGGGGCATAGTGATGGACATGCGATCATCATCATAGAAGATGGCGGGGATAGATTGATCCACATGGCAGATATCATGCCGACGCACGCGCATGCGAATGTCCTCTGGGTCCTCGCTTATGATGATTATCCCATGACTTCCATCGAGGCGAAGGAAAAGTGGATGAAATCCGGACTGGAAAATGGGTCCTGGTATAGCTTTTACCATGATGCCCAATACTGTGCCATCAAATGGGATGCAACGGGTAAGGAGATACTAGCCGAATTGAAACGGAAGCGTTAAAAGGAAAGCGAAAGGAGGACGTCATCTGACGGCCCTCCTTTTTTTGTTTCAATCATTTTGTGCATTAAGCTCCAATATCGTTCCTGTCGAAGCATCTGCAACAAATTCGAATTGCTCGCGTTTCCCTTCTGTATTTCTGGTGATCCCGCCTTTGTACACTTCATAGTCCAAATCGTTTTTTGTATAGTTCTCCGGCTTCATCAAGATCCATGAGCCATATATATTTCCGTCCTTTTTGACTGTTTCCTTCACTTGGGCCAAGACTTTATCGGGAGAAGGTTTACTTGATTGATCCAATAATTGTTTTGCTGCATAGCCAGCAGCAAACCCGGCTGCAGTACCTAGTAAAAACGTTTTCCAATTCATTGATTTCTCCTCCATTGCATTTTATAAAATCACTTCTTCTAGTATACAGAAGAACGCTTTATTTGACTAATAATTTGAAATTTTACCCATAAACTGATAAATTAGAACTTTCTAGTGTAACATGATGCTAAGTTTTGTAAAATAGAAAGAAACAATACATAGTTAGGGGTAGAAAAATGAATCATGAGACTTTGGAGCTTTTTAAAACATTGACGGAATTACCGGGAGCCTCGGGAAATGAACATGCAGTTCGGAGTTTCATGAAGAGTGAGTTGCAAAAGTATTCGGACGAAATCGTCCAAGATCGCCTCGGCGGAATATTTGGCGTGAAAAGAGGCAATGATGATGGGCCGACCGTCCTGGTTGCCGGGCACATGGATGAAGTGGGATTCATGGTCACATCTGTAACAGAAAATGGAATGATTCGCTTTCAGACCCTAGGAGGCTGGTGGAGCCAAGTGCTTTTGGCCCAAAGAGTCGAGATCATAACCGATAACGGTCCGGTCATTGGTGTCATCGGTTCCATTCCGCCCCATTTGCTTGATGAGTCGCAACGCTCAAAACCAATGGATATCAAAAATATGCTGATTGATATTGGGGCAGATGATAAGGAAGATGTGAAGAGAATCGGTATTAAGCCCGGTCAGCAAATTGTACCGATTTGTCCATTCACGCCGATGGCCAATGAGAAGAAAATCCTCGCAAAAGCGTGGGATAATCGTTATGGCTGCGGACTTGCGATTGAATTGTTAAAAGATTTAAAAGGTGAAACGCTGCCGAATGTCTTATATTCCGGGGCAACCGTCCAGGAGGAAGTGGGATTACGAGGTGCGCAAACTGCAGCACATATGATCAAACCGGATCTTTTCTTTGCTTTGGATGCAAGTCCGGCGAACGATATGTCCGGCAGTAAAAGTGAATTTGGCCAGTTGGGAAAAGGGGCACTGCTCCGCATTTTTGATCGTTCGATGGTTACGCATCGCGGCATGAGGGAATTCATCCTTGATACGGCCGAGTCGAATGAGATTCCGTATCAATATTTCGTTTCCCAGGGCGGCACGGATGCAGGGCAAGTCCATATTGCAAACGAAGGCATTCCAAGCGGGGTGATCGGCATTTGTTCCCGCTATATTCATACACATGCATCCATGATTCATATTGATGATTATGCCGCTGCCCGTGAACTGATAGGGAAATTGGTTCGTTCCTGTGATAAAACGACATTCGAAACCTTGATAAAAAACGGTTGATGGAGGAAGCTGAAATGGAAAGGGATGCAGTCATGTATCCTTTTCCAACAGCTTTTTTTACATAGAAGGAAGGTAATTATATTGAAAATAGCAGTAGGCAGCAAGAATCCGGCGAAAGTAAGTGCCGTGCTTGGTGTATATGAAGATGCTGAAATCATTTCGCTTCAAGTGGAGAGCGGGGTTCCGGAACAGCCTTTTTCAGATGAGGAAACGATGGAGGGGGCCATGACACGTGCCCGGAATTGCTTGATTCACAGTGATGCCGATATGGGCATCGGACTTGAAGGCGGTGTCGTGAAAATGGGACAAGCCCTGTTTCTGTGTAATTGGGGTGCAATGGCCACGAGGGGCGGTGAGGTTTTTGTAGCTGCCGGAGCGAGAATCCCGGTTCCGGAAATCGTTGCCGGGAAGGTGCTGGACGGTGAAGAGTTGGGCCCGGTGATGGACGCCTTCACAAAGCAAGAGAATATTAGCAAAAAGGAAGGGGCGATCGGCGTATTTACAAATGAGCGAATCACGAGGGGAGAAATGTTCCTTCATATCATGAGGATGCTAGCCGGTCAACACGAATATAAGCTGAAAATGAGAAAGCACGATTTATGAATCACTGTCATGGAAAGGCGTCTTCGAATGGAAACGAACACTGCCAAAACTGAGCAGAATAAGACAGGGTTTTATTGAGCGGTCTTGGTACTATAGTGACAAGGGGTGAGCGAATATGGGGTGGGTAGAGTCAATCCAAAAGGCCATCGACTATATCGAAGAGCACTTATTGGAGGACCTTACGATCGAGAGCATTTCCAGGCAGGCGAATGCTTCGGCTTTTCATTTTCAACGGACCTTCACCATTTTAACGGATATTTCCATTGGTGAATATATCCGGCGCCGAAGACTGACTTTAGCTGCCCAGGAGATATCATCCACAAATGGCAAGGTCATTGATTTAGCCTACAAGTACGGCTATGACACCCCCGAGGCATTCTTAAAAGCTTTTCGAAGGCAGCATGGGGTATCTCCAAGCGAAGCGCGAAAGTATATGGGGAAGCTGAAATTCTATGAACGCCTGATGATACAGGTCATTCTGAAAGGGGCAAAACCGATGAAATACAATATCCTTGAAAGGGATTCCTTTCAATTGATAGGAATCAAGCAAGAGTTTTCCTTGGTTAATGAAGAGAATTTGATTGGGATTCCAAAGTTGTGGGAGAAAGTCAATTCGAATGGAACAGGAGATAGGTTAGCGAAGTTGAACAATGGCCAAATAAATGGTTTGCTTGGTGTATGTGTCGATAAGCGTAATGTGGAAAAAAGTGAAACGATGGATTATTGGATAGGTGCAGAGTATGCCGGGAAAGTGCCTGAAGAGTTTTCGACCCTTACGATACCGGCTTCCAAGTGGGTTGTATTTGAAGTTCACGGACCAATGCCTGATAGCATGCAACAAGCTTGGAAGCGGATTTTTTCCGAATGGTTCCCTACGAGCGGTCATGAACATGCCGGAACTCCTGAATTGGAAGTATACGACAATGCGGATGCTTCAAACCCTGACTATTACTCCGAAATTTGGATTCCGATTAAAAAGGGATAGTATTCAACCATCAAAACATTCGTTATTCGCTTGCAGGGGGTTAGGCATCTAATTTGCCCCTGCAAGCTTTTTTATTTGTAAATATGAATGATCAGCCCTTCATTTTTGTGCTGGTTAAGGGCAGGGAGATTTACAGCCCGTCTTCAAAAATATAGGAAAGCACCTTCATGGCTTGGTTCACGGATTCGACTGTGACACTCGCCTTTTCCGATAATTCCTTTAAGGCATGGTGATGGGTTTCCGGGCGAATCAAAATAAGCGGTTTCCCCAGGGAAATGGCGGTGCTTGCGTCCATGGCAGTATTCCACTGCTTATATTTCTCGCCAAACAGAGCGACGACAAGATCGGCTTTTTTCATCAAAAGACCTGTCCGCAAATTATTGATTTGGGAAGCGGCTGCATCCTTCAGGATAGGATTCGGCTGTTCACCGAGGACATCTTCACCGATATTATCGGAGCGTTCATGATTTTCCATCGGGCTGACGAATTCTAATGGAAGCTTCAGTGCAGCGGCCTTATCTCTCAACTCATTTCTCCAATTTGAATGGATTTCCCCAGCAAGATAAACGGTTAACTTCATTGTTTTCCTCCTCGATATTAAAATTGCTTTCATTGTACCATGTTTTTAAGAAAATGGATGAATTCCATAAATAAGGATAATATTATCCATAAGATAGTAAAAGAGACGGCTGGAGGAATGACGATGGCTTTATCGAATAAGAATTTCCTTGTTATCCTGTTGATAAGCAGTTTGATCGTAGGCTGCTCAGGGATCGAGAGACAAACCGAAAAGGCAATGAAGGCTGCTGAAGTGGCTTTTCGTGACGATGAAAAACAGCCCAATCAAGAGGCAGGGCTAATTCAGGTCCATCTGCCCAAGGATTTTAAAGTAGTGGAAGAACATGATAATAACTTGATTTTACAAAAAGGTGATCAGATTTATATATTATTTGTCAATCCAAATGAAAAAGAAGACAGTTCCGTGTTATATTTGGCGATTAAGGAACAAGAGGATCAATTTGAAGTGCTGCATTCTTTTCAAACTGATGATAAATTCGGCTTTATTTCAATTAAAGAAATACCGAAAGAAAAGTATGAGCTTGCAGTGGGGATCGGCGGGGTGAAACTGACAACGGAAACGGATAAAGACCAATTAAAAACCGATGCAAAACAAATGATGGAAATCGTTTCATCCGTGCCCCAGAGATAAGCTGACCCCTGCCTTTCAACCGATCCGTATTAATGGTTGATTCGGGGAGAGTCTGGTATGATGGGATTATGAAAATTAAGGTGTCATTTAGAGCAGGAGGAATATTCAAATGGATAAGTTACAAACCGTCGAGCAATATGATGCATTGAAAAATGAAGGCAAACATATCTTTCTTTTTTCCGCTACATGGTGTGGAGATTGCCGTGTAATCGAACCGATAATGCCGGAGATAGAAACGAAATTTCCTGATTTTACATTCATTTATGTGGACCGTGATGAATTCATCGATGTGTGTGCGGCTAATGATGTATTCGGCATACCAAGTTTCATCGCCTATGATAATGGTAAAGAGCTAGGCAGATTCGTGAGCAAGGATCGCAAAACGCAAGAACAAATTGAGGAATTCATTCAATCACTATAATCAAAATCCCCTTCTCGCTGGGGATTTTTCAATGAAGAGGAGGGTCAGTCATGAAAATGGACAGCACGAAGCTGAAAAATATTTTGAAGGAACGTTTAAAAGATGAGGGTCGGACATTCAAATTCGATAGCAAGCAAGATACGTTACGGGTGGAAAATGTGAAGACCGGGAAAGGGATCACCATCGAGTTGCCTCCTGTACTTGCTAACTATGAAAACGTACAGGAAAAGGCCATCGATGAAATTATTTATTACGTGGAAGAGGCCCTGAATGTGATGGGGGGAGAACACAGCATGGAAGGCAAGGAGAAATTCATTTTCCCAGTCATCCGCTCGACCTCCTTTCCAATGGAATCGGAAGACGGAAATCCGTTTTTATTCGATGAGCATACAGCTGAAACCCGGATTTTTTATGCCCTTGATTTAGGTAAAACCTACCGTCTTATAGATGAAAAGATGATTCAACGGGAAAACTGGCAGGGTGACAGGATCAGAGAAATTGCCCTATTTAATGCCCGTTCGCTCTCCACTGAAATGAAGTCGGATATCGTTGCAGGTAATGCATTTTATTTTTTGAACACGAATGATGGATATGATGCCAGCAGGATCCTGAATGAATCATGGCTTCGGGAAATGAAGGACAAGGTCGAGGGAACCATGGCTGTGGCCATTCCCCATCAGGATGTCATCATCATTGCCGATGTGAAGAATGATACGGGCTATGATATTCTGGCGCAAATGGCGATGAGCTTCTTTGCCAGCGGTCATGTTCCGATTACGGCTCTATCATTCCTTTACGAAGAAAATGAGTTGGAGCCCATCTTCATTATGGGTAAAAACAAAAAGCGTGAACAATAATAATATAGGGAATCACAAAAGGACCGTGTCAGCATCTGGCAGCGGTCCTTTTAAAGTTTGATAGAGTTTATAACTCTCTTGTAGTTGATATTTATTTTTTAATCGGTGATAATATAATTGAAATATTTTGAAAATATGGAAAACCATTCGATGATCAGTGCGAACTTACATATGTGCCCGATTATCCTCCGCTATACAATGACCCTGAACTGACTGAATTCGTGAAAAATAGCCTGGAAAGCATGAATGACAAAGAAATTAAGAAGGTAGTCGGATTTCCGGTTTTTTCAGGTTCAGAAGATTTTTCGTATTATGCAGAAAAGATACCAGGCTGCTTCTTTTACATTGGCTGTAAACCGAAAGGGGTGGAGAAGGCATATTTCAATCACCATCCTACATTCGACATTGATGAAGATGCCCTTTTGATCGCTTCCAAATCAGTGGCCCAGGTTGTTTGCCGATTTTATGAATGGAACTAGTCCTTTGGTCTTCGTTTGCAAAAAAAACGGAGAAACCCACAAAACACCGTTCGGTATTAACGAACGGTGTTTTATGGGTTGCGACAGGCAATAGGATTCTGCCGGAGGTTTCATGAAGGATGATGCAATGAATTGGCCAGTCTGTTTTCAAGTCAGCATGAAAACTTAATCTCTTTGTAAACGCGATTTAACAGCTGTGTTTTATTTAAATAGTAGACTAGGGGCTAATGTTATTTGGTGATGATAGGTTTAAACCCATTGCAGAAGGGGTTTAATAGGGTAGGAGTTCTGCGAAATACGTTAAGGTAGCAAGAATGCGATAAAAAAGTAGATACTAATCCCAATTTAGCTTAAATTTTCTCGATATTTTTAAAATAACTGGTAGAATTAGTTACATAACTACAGATGTAGAAAGAGTGATAGTTTTGAAATGGCTAAATAAGATGAAAAAATGGTTCCAAGCAGAGGAAATTATTGAAATCGAAGAGATTATTATAGATGAACCGCTTGATGAAGAGACATTGAGGAAAATGGATTTTTCGAAGCTTACGAAGTCAAAGAAAGAAGAAATAAAGGTTTACAATCAAAAAGTGGAAAAAATGTCCCAGACGCCAGACCCGGATACGAAAATCCTGTTTCAATATCCAAAAGGCCAGTTCAAGTTTCCGCTCATTCCAGACCGGGAGCAGAATAAAAGAAAACCTAGGGAAAGAAACAGGGAAGACAACGAACCCAAACAGGGGAAGAATGTGACTAAAGAAACAACAACGAGAAGGCCTGTAAGGGATCCTGAACCAAAACGGAGAAGCCTTGACCGGGAGGAAAATTCAAAAATAGTCCCGTCAAATACTCCATTCCGCCCAACGGAAATCCCATCACCCATTTACGGGTTCCGTCGTCCGGAAAAAAAAATAGTCCCTTCTGAAGAAATTGTCGAATATGAATTGGAAAGCAAAATGCCCATCTTTAAAAAAGAAGAACCCGCTATCGAGATTCCGGTATCGATCCCTGAAATCTCAAAAGATGCGTCACATGAGGAAATGACAGCAAAACCCGCCATTCTTATACCGGAACAAGCGGAAAAAAAAAGGGAAGATACGGAGATACCCGCTTTCTTTCGTAGAAATTCCATTGAGTCATTGCCAGAAGAAACGGTAAGCGAGCCTAACATAATGGAGCCTAAGGTAGAAAAAGAGGCTATTGAACAGGACCAAGTCGATTTTGGACGCGAAGTCGCCGTATCCATCATGGAACAGGCGGACGACACACGGCCTGAAGTGATATCGGTTCATGGGGAGGCTGCTGTACAATCAAATCAATCATCCGTAAGTCAAGGGACAATGCCTGAAAGTGACTCATCTGAGGCAATACCTGAAGTGCAGCCTAAAAGTCCGAAAAAACATATTCCATTTAATGTGATGATGCTTAAGCAAGATCGGGAAAAAAATGGCTTCATGAATAAAATGATGCCGGAAAAAAAAAGCCTTAATCCGGAAAGGGCAGTAGTTTCAGCTGATAAACGAGCAATGGATGATGCTGCCCAAACGGAGGCAGGACAAGCGGAACCATCCGCCATTCCCGAGCGGAAACCGGAGGAAGGCAGAGTAATGCCGAAAGAGGAGACTCGGGACATTACACCTGCCTTTTTGAACACCGAAACCGCCGGCGAGCCTGAAAATACAGGTGAATCTATTATTGGTTCCGACCCTAAGCCCCCTCTAGAACAGGAATCCCCCATTTCTGGAGATGGGTATCAAGAGGCAGTTTTAACAGAGACAGCGGAAAGTGGCCAGGGCAATGCCCTTGAAGTTTTTGGTTCCGTGGAAGCGGATGATAATCCATACTATGTGTTTCCGAATATCGAATTGCTGACACCTCCCACTTATGCTGTGCATGATGATGAGTGGCTCGGGGAACAGACTGTATTACTTGATCAGACATTGAAAAATTTCAATGTCCGTGCAAAGGTCGTCAATGTCACCCAAGGACCGGCAGTCACTCGTTTCGAGGTGCATCCGGAGCCGGGAGTGAAGGTGAATAAAGTGACGAACCTGATGGATGACATCAAATTAAGTCTTGCTGCCCAGGATATGAGGATGGAAGCGCCCATTCCGGGTAAACATACAATCGGCATCGAGATTCCGAACAGGAAAAGCAAACCGGTATTTTTGCGTGAGGTTTTGGAAAGTACTGAGTTTCAAGAGCATGAATCACCGCTTGCCGTGGCTTTAGGCCTCGATATATCCGGTCAGCCGATCATCACGGATTTGAGAAAGATGCCGCATGGTTTGATAGCCGGGCAAACGGGATCGGGGAAAAGTGTCTGTATCAACACCATGCTGGTCAGCTTGCTGTATAAAGCGACGCCGCAGGAGCTTAAATTACTGTTGATCGATCCGAAAATGGTCGAGCTCGCCCCGTATAACCGGATCCCGCATTTGGTCAGTCCAGTCATAACCGATGTAAAAGCCGCTACGGCTGCGTTGAAATGGGCTGTAGAGGAGATGGAACGGCGTTATGAATTGTTTGTACATGCCGGTGTACGTGATATCACCCGCTTTAATGAACAAGCGGAAAAAGCTGGTCAATATTCAAGCAAGCTGCCGTATATCCTGGTGATCATCGATGAGCTTGCGGATCTAATGATGATGTCCCCGGCTGATGTAGAGGAAGCGATTTGCCGGATTGCTCAAAAGGCCCGTGCCTGCGGCATCCATTTGATTGTAGCCACTCAAAGACCTTCAGTCGATGTCATAACTGGATTGATCAAGGCAAATATCCCGACAAGGATTGCTTTTTCGGTTTCTTCACAAGTGGACTCCCGTACAATCATCGATAGCGGCGGTGCAGAAAAACTTTTGGGAAGAGGAGATATGTTATTCGCTGAAAACGGCTCTTCAAAAACGGTGCGCCTGCAAGGGACTTTCGTGAGTGATGAAGAGATTGATCAAGTGGTCAACCATGTTAAACGGGAGCAGCAGCCGAAATACCTGTTTGAACAGGAAGACTTGCTGAACAGGGCCCAGGTCACGGAAGAAGCGGATGAACTGTTTTTCGAGGCATGTGAATTTGTCGTGAGCCAGCAGGCCGCATCTGCATCGAGCGTCCAACGGCGTTTCCGTGTCGGATATAACCGTGCATCGCGTCTAATAGAAATGATGGAGCAACAGGGGGTTGTTTCCGAATCCAGGGGCTCAAGGCCCAGGGATGTATTGATTACGCAAGAAGAGCTGGAATTTTTACATGTTAATTAAGAGAACCTAATAAAAGGAAATTGTATATAATGTGAAAGGGTGAAAACCCTTTTTTATCACCTTAATTGAGGGAAAAGCCAATGATTTGATAAATTGGCATCCCCCTGACATGGATGAATGAATAAAAAAGTGATATAATAGTTTTTTGTTGATGAATGATTGAAAATAAAAGTTCGAAAACCTATGAAGAAATTGCGTTACTAACAAGTCTCGTAATGGAAAAACAAATAAAAGATGACGTCATATACTGTCATACAGGTAGACGATTGGTGGAGGTTCGCTTTATGACTGCTTACCATTTTGTGGGAATTAAAGGGTCGGGTATGAGTGCTCTTGCACAAATACTGCATGATATGAATATTGAAGTGCAGGGTTCCGATTACGAAAAAGAATTTTTTACACAATTGGCATTAGAAAAAGCCGGGATTAAAATCCTTCCTTTCAACGAGGAAAATATTCAACCTGGAATGACCATCATTGCAGGAAATGCGTTTCCGGATAGTCATCCGGAAATCTTGAAGGCAAAAGAACTTGATTTGCCGATTATCCGTTATCACCGTTTCCTAGGTGATTTCATGAAAAACTTCATCAGCGTGGCGGTTACGGGAGCGCATGGTAAAACATCGACGACCGGCTTACTTGCCCATGTAATGGGGGGCGCTAAACCGACATCCTTCCTGATTGGGGATGGAACGGGTAAAGGAATCGTGAATTCTGATTACTTCGTTTTCGAAGCATGTGAATATCGCCGTCATTTCCTTTCCTATTATCCGGATTATGCAATCATGACAAATATCGATTTTGATCATCCAGATTATTACGCTAATGTCGAAGACGTGTTCGAGGCTTTCCAAACGATGGCCCTTCAAGTCAACAAAGGCATCATTGCGTGCGGGGATGATGAGCATTTACCACATATTCAGGCGAAAGTACCGGTTATTTTTTACGGATTTGCAGAAGGAAATGATTTTCAAGCGAAAAATGTTTCCGTCACTCCGGATGGCACGACTTTTGATGTGCATGTAAGGAACAATTACTATGATACATTCACTATTCCTACTTTTGGAAAGCATAATGTGTTGAATGCACTTGGTGTCATTGCACTTTGTAAATATGAAAACTTGGATACGGAAGCTGTGAAAGCCCAATTGCGGACTTTTGGCGGAGTTAAACGCCGGTTCTCCGAAAAGGAAATCGGAAGTCAGATCATCATTGATGATTATGCACACCATCCGACCGAGATCTCTGCAACTGTGGACTCGGCGCGTCAGAAATATCCAGAGCGTGAAGTTGTTGCTGTATTCCAGCCGCATACTTTCTCGAGAACGCAGGCATTCCTGGATGAATTCGCCGACAGCTTGAATTTGGCCGACAAAGTATACTTATGTGAAATTTTTGGATCTGCTCGTGAACATCAAGGAAAGTTATCGATTGAAGACCTTCAAGATAAGATTCCAGGTGCCGAACTGATTACGGAGAACACAACATCTATATTGCAAAACCATGATAACAGTGTCGTGTTATTCATGGGTGCGGGGGACATTCAAAAATTCCAGGCAGCCTATGAGCATTCACTGCAGGTAAAATAAAAAAAACGACCATCCGTTGTAGCGGATCGGTCGTTTTTTTTATTGGGTTATTTTAAATTTTCCGGATTTAAATTTTCCAGTTCCGGTAAAACGAAACGTCCGTCCTTACGTATCAAGACGTCATCAAAATGGATTTCCCCGCCGCCATATTCAGGCCGCTGGATATTGACCAGGTCCCAGTGAATGTCTGAATGGTTTCCGTTAAAGGCATCATCATAGCATTGTCCTGGAGTGAAATGAAAACTTCCATCAATTTTTTCATCAAAGAGGATATCTTGCATCGGGTGTAGAATATAAGGATTTACACCAATTGCAAATTCACCGACATATCGTGCGCCTTCATCAGTATCAAAAATTTTGTTGATGCGTTCCGTATCATTCGCAACCGCTTCAACGATTTTTCCATCCTTGAATGTCAACTTCACGTTTTCAAAAGTAAAACCCTGATATGGGGAAGGAGTATTATACGAAATCACTCCATTGATGGAATCTTTAACTGGAGCCGTATATACTTCACCGTCAGGAATGTTCAGCTCACCCGCACATTTGATGGCTTTAATGTCTTTGATGGAGAAGGTTAGGTCCGTACCGGGCCCAGTTAAGCGGACCTTATCCGTTTTATCCATCAATTCAACAAGGTTGTCCATTGCTGCGCTCATTTTGCCATAGTCGAGGTTGCAGACTTCGAAATAAAAGTCTTCGAATGCTTCTGTGCTCATTTTGGCCAATTGGGCCATGGAATTTGTCGGGTAGCGAAGTACGACCCATTTTGTTTTTGGCACGCGGATATTTCTATGTACTTTACCGACTGTCTGTCCATGAATCGCCATCTTCTCTGAAGGGACATCGGATTGTTCATTGATATTATCCCCGGCACGAAGCCCGATATAAGCATCCATCTGCTTCATTACGTTGGCTTCAAACTCACCCATCATCTTGTACTGTTCTTCTTTGGCACCCATCAGCAAGGCACGGTCCACTTGGTGATCCTTTAACAGGACGAATGGGTAACCACCTGCTGCATAGGCTTCATTCACAAGTGCGTTAACAAGTTCACGCTGCAATCCAAAGTTTTCGATCAAGATTTTTTCACCTTTTTGAAGCTTCACGGAATAATTGATTAAGTTTTTGGCCAATGTACCAATTCTGGGATCTTTCATAAAAAATACCTCCATTGTTTAAATTCGACTTATCTTTTCTATCATACCCGATTTCCTGCCATAAGTGTCACCCATGAATTTCACGGAGGAACTGGATGCGGACAACAATATTTCCAGATTAGGGTTTGATAGGGTATATTGAAAAAATAAATAAGTTTATAATGATAGGGAAGGGGTAATTAATATCTAACAGCTATTAAATAAGTCGATTTTTTTCGGAGGTGTTCCAATGGAGATTATTTTATACGTAAGTGCTGCTGTTGCAGCGATAGCTTTTTTGGTACTCGTTATTTTTCTAACGAAGGTACTGACATCACTTCAAACTACCCTGGACAGTGTGGCCCGGACGCTGACAGGACTAGAGAGCCAAATGCAGGGCATAACGCTCGAAACTACTCAGTTATTACATAAAACGAATACGTTGGCTGAAGATTTGCAGCAAAAGTCAGAAAACCTGAACACGGTGGTGGATGCGGTGAAGGATGTAGGTACATCCATCTCCAGCTTTAATTCTTCCATCCAAAAGGTTTCCCATAAAGTGCAGGCTGAGATTGATAATAATCAAGAAAGAATCTCACAAATTGTACAATGGAGCAATGTAGCCATGGAGATCAGAGACAAATGGAAGTCCAGAAGCAAACAGGCAGCCCCGACCCCGACTGAAAGGGCAGAGTTAGAAAGGGAAGCGCTGGAAACAGATAACTTACCTAAAAAAAGGTTTTTACGTTCTAGATCATAAAATCTAGTTAAATAAAAATGAACCGAAAATTGAAAGGGGAATGTATTATGACTCAAAAAGAATTTCCGACAAAGGACTATCAGAAATCATATGAGGACGAACGCGACTCGATCAATTCTAAGGACTTTATGATTGGCGCCTTGATCGGCGGGATGATCGGAGCGGCTACTGCTTTGTTCATGGCTCCGAAAACAGGCAAGGAATTAAGGAATGACTTCAACGAACAAGCTAGAAACATTTCCGAGAAAACAGAAAGATTAAGACAAACGGCGATGGAAAAAGGTACAGTCCTTGCTGATACTGCAAAGGAAAAAACAAACTCCGTCACGGAAATCGTTTCCAATAAATCTTCGAATATCGTCAACAAAGTGAAGAGCCTGAAAACAGGAAAAGAAAACGGCGACGCTGCTGATGATACAACGAATTCAAGCAATAAGGATATTGATGTAACCGGAACTACAGATGCACCTATCGTATCCGTCGAAACGAACTTTGCTAACAGCAATGATTCGGAAAATAATCCTGCAGATCCTACAAGCGGAAACAAGAATGCGGCAAAATTAAAACTTGATGAAGCGAAAAAGGCATTCGATGAAACGGAAAGTAAACTAAAGAATTAAACTCCTTGGATTCCTTTAATGGGAATGAAGAGTCATTAAGGGACGAAGAATAAGGCGGTGAAGTGCTTCGATGGCTTCATCGCCTTTTTGATGGTAAAATTTATATGACAAGGAAAGGAGACTGCTATATGGTCATGAGCAAAATCGAAACAGAAGAACAATTCAATGAGCTTCTAAAAGAGGATACATTCCTGCTTTTCAAGCATAGCGTAACATGCCCTGTAAGTGCTGAAGCATTTGAACAATATGAGAGGTACATCTTAGGGAACGAACAGCTTAAAACGGCCTATTTGGCCGTCCAGGAAGCTCGTCCACTATCCAATTATGTGGCAGAAACTTTTGATGTCAAACATCAATCACCTCAGGCCATCCTTTTTAAAGGTGGAAAACCTGTGTGGAATGAATCTCATTGGCGGATTACATATGATTCATTGAGCAAGGCCATTACAGAATGAATGGAAGGCCGGATCCCTTTGGTAAGGGTTCCGGCCTTTTATTATTCCATTGATTGGCGGGCCTAAGGATGTTAATCCTGGGGAAACCTTTTCTAGGAAGGCCCTTCCGTAAAGACTCTTTAAACATTTCTCGGCTTCGGACGAGTGGCAGAAAATTTAAACTTTTCTATGTTCTTGTGAAAAATGATCAATTAAATGATAGCTTTCCTGTTCTATTTCCAATATAATTCCTACAACGGATTGTGTTTCAATATTCTGTGTAATCGTTTTTCTGGCATGAGCGGCACCTAGTTTTAAGTATTTATAACTTTAATGCTTAAAAGCGTTTAATTATTAAAGAAAAATATAGTGACATTTATGGACACTTCATTTATAATTGATTTAATCATACATGAAATATTCTAAATTTTTCATTGATAAAACAATCGGGGTGGATGTTCGAGGATCCGGATGGGATTTTTTTAGTTTGAATCCGCTGAACCGATTTCTATTTTAAAAAACGAAGGGATGGATTTGTAATGAGCAACAAAGAGCTTGATGGACTTCGTAATCAACTGGATGATGTGAACCTTCAGTTATTACATCTTATTAATCAACGTGCTGAACTTGTACAGGAAATTGGTCGCGTTAAAGAAAAACAAGGTGTAAACCGTTACGATCCGGTCCGTGAAAGAACAATGCTGGATCTTATCGAAGCCAATAATCAAGGACCGCTTGATCTTGGTTCGATTAAACATATTTTCAAAGAAATCTTTAAATTGGGCTTGGAGCTGCAAAAGGATGATCAGAAGAAGACGCTTCTTGTATCAAGAAAACAAAAAGCTGAAGACACGATCATCGACATCAAGGGTGAATTGGTAGGTAACGGGATCCCTAGCTTCGTTTTCGGACCATGTGCCGTTGAATCTTATGAGCAGACAGCTGCGGTGGCGGAAGTCATTAAAGCTAAAGGTTTGAAATTGATGCGCGGCGGTGCCTTTAAGCCACGTACATCTCCATATGACTTCCAAGGGCTTGGTTTGGAAGGTTTACAAATACTTAAACGCGTTGCTGATGAATACGGCTTGGCTGTCATCAGTGAAATCGTGAGTGCCAATGATATTGAAGCGGCGATCGATCATATCGATGTCATCCAAATCGGGGCGCGGAACATGCAGAATTTCGACTTGCTAAAAGCGGCAGGTGCAGTAAATAAACCAGTTCTGTTAAAACGCGGACTGGCTGCAACGATTGAAGAGTTCATTCATGCAGCGGAATACATCATGTCGCAGGGCAATGGCAACATCATCCTTTGTGAACGCGGTATCCGCACTTACGAAAAAGCAACAAGAAATACACTTGATATCTCTGCTGTACCGATTTTAAAACAAGAAACACATTTACCGGTCATGGTTGATGTAACGCATTCAACTGGACGTCGCGATCTATTGCTTCCTACGGCTAAAGCGGCTCTTGCAATCGGTGCTGACGGTGTTATGGCTGAAGTGCATCCGGATCCTTCCGTTGCTCTATCGGATTCTGCACAGCAAATGGACTTCAAACAATTTGATGAATTCTACGATGAAATTAAACGCTTGAACTGGGTAACTGTTTAAGCTAAGAATGTCTTGAATTGATCTACTTACGGCCCTTACCAACTTGGCAAGGGCTTTTTTTAATGGTAAAATACTAGTTTTTATAGAAAAACCTTCGAAATAAGCACTATTGGATTGCAGGAAAGATTCGACTATCGTATGATAAATAACAAGAATGAGAACTGTTCGGAAGATTGAGTCATACATAAAGTGATATCTATGTGAATTTTATACTTGAATAGGGTATTGAATATTTGACTGAGAAGAGAGTAGGACTGTTTTTTTGTTAGGCAGATCGTTCCTAAAATAATCTTCCTTATAGAGAAAAACGCATAAAAGATTTTTTTCCGAAATAATTCGGGTCTTTTATGGGGAAAATGAAAGAAATGGAGGAATGGATGAATGAATAATATAACCATTTATGATGTGGCACGTGAGGCGAATGTTTCCATGGCCACCGTTTCCCGCGTAGTTAACGGGAATCCAAATGTAAAGCCTGCAACAAGGAAGAAAGTTTCCGATGTGATTGAAAAGTTAGGGTACCGACCGAATGCAGTGGCAAGGGGACTTGCCTCAAAGAAAACGACTACTGTCGGGGTCATCATCCCGGATATCTCGAGCATCTTTTTTGCCGAATTGGCACGGGGCATAGAAGATATAGCGACCATGTATAAATACAATATCATTCTAAGCAGTTCTGATGAGAATATAGATAAGGAATTCCATTTGCTGAATACGATGCTTGGAAAACAAGTGGATGGCATCGTATTCATGGGCGGCAACATTTCTGATGAGCATGTCAAAGAGTTTACGAATTCACCGGTTCCGATCGTTCTGGCAGGTTCGGTAGATGAAAGCGGGCAAGTTCCATCTGTTAATATTGATTATGAGGCGGCGGCATTTGACGCAGTGACTTTCTTTGCTGATAAAGGCCACAAGCATATCGCTTTTGTAAGCGGAAACCCTTCCGCGCTGATTAATGAAATGAAACTGACTGGATATAAACGAGGATTGAAAGAAGCTGGTCTTTCATTTGATGAAAGGTATATTGTTGAAGGTGATTATACATATGATTCAGGAATTGAATCTTTTGAAAAGTACCTGGAAGTTGAAGACAGGCCGACGGCATTCATCGCCGGTGCTGATGAAATGGCGCTTGGTATTGTCCATGCCGCGCAGGACAAGGGGTATAATGTGCCGGAAGACTTTGAAGTGATCAGCTTCGATAATACGAGATTGACATTGATGGTGCGTCCGCAAATCACGACGATCGTTCAACCTTTATATGATATTGGTGCGGTTGCGATGAGGCTTCTTACAAAGTTGATGAATAAAGAACAAGTGGAGGAAGGTCTTGAAAAGGTGATCCTGCCGCATCGGATTGAAAACCGTCAATCAACGAAATAAACTGGTTTGGAGAGTGTCCCGAGGGGCACTCTCTTTTTGTTTCTCAAATGATGACCGAACAAAAAAGATCGTTTTTCAACGATCTTTTGGTTAACTTTGTTCATTGCTTTTCGATGTTTGCTTGGAAGACCTGATGGGATAAAGGACCTTTTCAAGCGTAAGGGCATTCTTCTCGGTAATTTCAGGCTTTCTCGGAATGGGTTCGTATATATCCTCCATGTCATCCCATTCAGCCGGTAGGGGAACAGGGGACTCAGGCTGCCAGCTATCGAGCCATTCCTTTGATAGGGGACCTGAAATGTCATTATCCGTCATTTCAAGCCAGATCCTTGCCCATGCCCTCGGTACGACGCGCCATATATCATATCCGCCGCCTCCTACTGCAATCCACCGTCCTTCGCAATACTTATGGGCCATTTCATGGGCCAACTTTGGTATTTCCCTAAAAATCTTCATGGTGGCAGATAAATGGGTGAGCGGATCGTAATAATGGGAATCGGCTCCGTTTTGCGTTAATATGACATCCGGTTTGAAGTATTCAATGACTTCTTTAAAGGAAGCCCTATAGCATTCGAGCCAGGATTCATCTTCAGTGAACGCATCGACCGGGATGTTGAATGAATAGCCGTAGCCTTTTCCCTGGCCCCGCTCGTTAATCGTGCCGGTGCCGGGAAATAAATAGCGCCCCGTTTCATGAATGGATAAGGTGCATACATCGGGATCATCATAAAATGACCATTGGACTCCGTCACCATGATGTGCATCGGTATCGACATACAAGACACGCGCACCATATTTCTTTTGCAGGTATTTAATTGCGACCGAACTATCATTGTAAATGCAAAAGCCCGAGGCTTTCCCGCGGAAACCGTGATGCAGGCCACCGCCAAGATTAAGTGCGTGCAGGGACTGACCGGTCATGACGGCATCCACAGCCGTCAAGGTACCGCCAACAAGCAAGGCGCTTGCTTCGTGCATATTGGGGAAGATAGGGGTATCCTCTGTTCCCAGTCCATAATTTCCTGCCTTTTCAGGGGGGAGCTTTCCCTGGCCCGCTGATCTGACAGCGTTTACATAATGGTGATCATGGATCAGTTCCAATTCTGCATCTGTAGCCATTCTGGGCTTGATAATTTGATCATCATTGATGGCATGGTGTTTTTTTAATAAATCAAGCGTGAGTTTAAGGCGTTTTTGATTGAATGGATGCTCATCGTTGAATTTGTAGGTAAGGAGTTCATCCGAATAGACGAAAAGGGATGTATCATTCATGTGAAATCCCCGGTAGACTAGGCCATAAAACGGTATAGCCTTCTTTCTTCAAATCCTCCACCACCATAAATGGATTCATCGTCTGTACACGAATTACAAGAATTTTATAATCGGTTCCATTTTTTTCAGGATAAACAAGGGTGCTCAGGATATTCGTATTGCGCCTTTTGAAAATATGGGCAATATCATGAAGGGAACCTGCCTTATCCGGGATTCTGATTTCGATTTGGGAACCGGGCTGATTGACTCCTGTCAACTCAACGTATGAATGAAGTAAATCAGTACCGGTTATGATGCCCACTAACTTCCTGCCCTTTACGATTGGAAGGCAGCTGATATTGTTAGCACAAAAAACAGCCCCGATTTCTTCCACGAAATCAAGCGGGTGCCCTGTGATTATTTCCGTTTTCATGATGCTTGATAATGGTTTTTGTAAATCATTTTTGTATTCTTCGGTACGGAAAATAGAAGGGGCAGCATCCCGAATATCACGGTCGCTGACTAATCCCACAAGTTGAAAGCTGTCATCGACAATGGGTATATGGCGAATTCGTTTCTCCCTAATGATCAAGACAGCGCTATGGATGGTATCCGTTGGAGTGAGGGTGATGATATCCTCATTCATTATTGTTTCAACAATCATTTTCCTTCCTCCTCTTCCTCTCCTCTTTAATACATAAACCGATTCATAAAACGCAATTGGTCGAACTTCTGGATGGATTCCGGCGGGACTCTTTTGCCAATTCGGGCCATCAGGCAGTTTGCCGGGTGGGAACTGATTTCAGGATCATCTGTTGCAAAGTAGACCAAGCCACCTGCACTCATCATTTTTTCCATGACCTTGCGATAGTCCCAAATATTCAGCCCTGTCCCTTTCAAATCCCAATGCCAATAGTATTCAGTGGTGATGATGATGAAGTCTTCAACCGAATCGTCTTCCATTGAAAGGCGGATCAGGTTCTTCCCGACCGAGGCACCACGGTATTTAGGGATGACCTCGATTGCACCAAGCTCAATCAGGTCCTCCATCTTGATTTCAGACCAGCGCTCCAAGGGATCGGGATATAAGTAAGTTACATACCCCACGATTGTTTCATTTTCACGGGCGATGAAGATCCTGCCCTCAGGCAAGTCTGCTATTTCTATTAACGCTTTATGCTGCAAAGCAGGGGGGCGAAAGGCGACCAAGTCTTCGTGAAACTCATAAGCGGACATTTTTTCTCCGCTTAACGGTCCCTCGATGATGAGCGTTCCGCTTAATGTCTGCAGTTCCTTAGTGTAAAAGGTCTTACTATATTCCATTCTTTCACCACCCTTGTTATATAGTAATCTTACACTCTCGCATTCCGAAGCATCGCTTTTAAACCGAATGGAAAGCTTACATAAATTATACATGAAAACAAGGGGCATAATTCAGAAAGTTCAAGGCGCTTTTGTTAAAGTCCCCCCTTCTTTCCCGGCTATTATATGGATGCACCTTGACCATAACCATATACCAGTAACTTTCAACATTCACCAAGAAGGGATTTCCCTAATATGGAAGCGATCAATATTTTAAAAATTGAGATAATTCGATTCTTATACTATAATAAAAATATAGAGCCGAATGAAGGGGGAGTTTGTCGTATGAATGTGAAAGCGTTACCAGTAGTGGAAGGTAATTTTAATTTAAAGAATTATGATGAAAAATACAATAAGTTTGACTGGTCTGAGACGGAAAAGGAATTCTCCTGGTCTGAAACCGGTAAAGTGAATCTTGCGTATGAAGCCATTGACCGCCATGTCGAAACATACAAAAAGAATAAAGTGGCCCTTTATTACAAAGACGATAAAAGAAATGAAAAGTATACATTCAAGGAAATGAAAGATTATACGAACCAAGCGGCCAATGTATTCAAGAACATTGCCAATGTGGAAAAAGGTGATCGTGTTTTCATTTTCATGCCTCGCTCCCCGGAGCTGTATTTTGCATTGTTGGGTGCGATTAAAACGGGGGCGGTCGTAGGGCCGTTGTTCGAAGCCTTCATGGAAGGCGCCATAAGGGATCGTCTTGAAGATAGTGAGGCAAGTGTGATTGTGACGACACCTGAACTTTTGCCGCGCGTTCCAGTGGATGAATTACCCCATTTGAAGCATATTTTCCTGGTGGGGGAAAATATAAAAGAAGAAGGAAAGTACCATCACTTCAATAAGAAATTAAAAGAAGCCGACAAAAAATTCGACATTGAATGGGTCGATCGGAATGACGGTCTGATTCTTCACTATACCTCCGGTTCCACAGGAAAACCAAAAGGGGTGCTTCATGTTCATAATGCGATGATCCAGCATTATCAAACGGCAAGATGGGTCCTTGATTTGCAGGATGAGGATGTGTATTGGTGCACAGCGGATCCTGGTTGGGTGACAGGGACGTCTTACGGGATTTTTGGACCTTGGCTGACAGGAACCTCGAATGTCATTGTAGGCGGGCGTTTCAAGCCTGAATCCTGGTACAAGACCTTGGAGGACTTTGGTGTCACGGTATGGTATAGTGCACCGACTGCCTTCAGGATGCTGATGGGCGCGGGTGACGAGATCGTTAAGCGGTTCGATTTAAGCACTCTCCGCCATATTTTAAGTGTCGGTGAACCGTTGAACCCGGAAGTGGTGCGCTGGGGAATGAAGGTATTCAATCATCGGATCCATGATACATGGTGGATGACGGAGACCGGGGCTCAGGTCATCTGCAATTATCCTTGCCTGGAAATCAAACCGGGTTCGATGGGTAAACCGATTCCTGGCGTAAAAGCGGCAATAGTGGATGATCAAGGCAACGAGCTTCCGCCGCATAGAATGGGGAACCTTGCCATCAAGAAAGGCTGGCCTTCGATGATGAAGACCGTCTGGAAGAATGAAGCGAAATATGAATCTTACTTTATGCCAGGTGATTGGTATGTTTCCGGAGATTCCGCATACATGGATGAAGATGGTTATTTCTGGTTCCAAGGCCGTGTTGATGATGTCATCATGACGGCAGGGGAGAGGGTCGGACCTTTCGAAGTGGAAAGCAAGTTGGTCGAGCATCCAGCTGTAGCTGAAGCGGGGGTCATCGGTAAGCCGGATCCGGTTCGGGGGGAGATTATCAAAGCGTTTATCGCCCTTCGTGACGGATACGATGCGAACGATGAGTTGATTGAGGATATTCGAACATTTGTGAAGCATGGTTTAGCAGCACATGCAGCACCTCGTGAAATTGAATTCAGGGATAAACTTCCTAAAACAAGAAGCGGTAAAATCATGCGCCGTGTCTTGAAAGCTTGGGAACTTGATTTGCCAACCGGTGATTTATCATCGATGGAGGATTGAGAAACTGAGTCATACTGATCATTGAAAATGAAAAAGGCATCCATTGTCACTTTCATGGATGCCTTTTTGGGAGATTATAAGGAAACAGGCTGTCGGGGTTACCCGACAGCCTGTTTTAGTTCAAGAGCGTCATTCTTCCTCATCTTCGGCTTTATCCGTTTCTTGCTCTTGATCATTGACTGTGCCTTGATCTTTGTCGTTCCCTTGAATTTCTTTATCTGTATTCTCTTTGTTTTGATCTTTGTCTTGAACCGGATCTTTTTCTTTATCCGTTTCCGTTTCTTTTTCTGGTTGTATATCTTTTTCCGGTTGTTTATCTGTATCTGTATTTTTGTCTGGACCGTTCTCTTCTTTTGAGTCTGTTTTTTTACCTTCGTTAACTATTTTATCTTTTCCGCGATCATCTTTATTTTTCGTGGAATCCTCTTTGGAACTTGTCTTTTTAGCGCCGCTTTCAACATGTTGGGAAGGGGCTGATTCTTTACCGACAATGTCGACGGCCGTTACGTAATAAGATCCGCCAGAGCCGACTTTGTAAACAAGATTCTCCCCAGCATTGATGCTCGCCACTTTTTTGCCGTCTTTATAGACACGATAACCGACGACATCTCCTTCATGATGCAAGCCCCATGTAATCTTACCGTTGCTGATCGCTATGGATAGGGGATCTGGTGCTTTGCCATTATCATTCAATTTCGCTGTCGCCCCGACGACATTTCCTGATTTTTCGGCTCCGGGAATCACGGATCCCGGGTCAACGACATATCTCAACCCGATATCTGCAAAGGAATCTGGATTCAACATGAACCCGCCGCTTTTGAATTCGCCAGGTGTTTGCGGAAGGGCTGCGTAGCGTTTGCTGCCAACTGATACATATTGTCCATCTATGAAACTATCATCCGCCCTGGATGGAGCATACTTGGCGATGAATAAATCCGATTTGACAAGCCCGGCCTTTTGGCATGAGCTTGAAGGAAGCAGTCCTGAAACGCCACAGAAGGAACGGCTGACAATTCCGCCAGGCATTTCGAATCGCTTATCGGGGTCGACGAGTTTAGGGTCGACTTTATATGCGGCATTGATCAGATCTGCCCAATAATATAAATTACGTTTATTATATTCAAGTCCATTATAAGTCCCTTGCAAGGATTTCGGCTTGTCATAACCGAGCCATGTCCCGAACGATACATTCGGGTTGCTGGCTACAAACCAGGCATCCCAATAGTTTTGTGAAGTACCGGTTTTACCTGCCCAATCGCTTGAGAAGGCAAGGCGGTTCCTGACCGAGGCCGCCGTCCCGCTGTTTACGACATCACGCATCATATCGAGCGTCAGGTAAGCGGCTTGCGGAGAGAAAACATCCACTGGTTTCACTTTATGCTGATAGATGACTTTGCCATCCTTCGAAACGATTTTATCGATCATATAAGCATCGATGAATTCTCCTGAATTGGCAAAAGTGCCATATGCATTGACGTTTTCTTCAACGGTTACACCTTTTTCCATCGCACCCAATGACACGGCAAGATTAGAGTAATCCTCTTTCGTCACGGTGGAGAAGCCCATTTTTTCCAAATAGGAAGCCGGCCTGTTGTTGATTATTTTCATGTAAAAGAGCGCTGCCGGGATATTATAGGAATTCTTCAGGGCCTCGCGGGCAGTCGATACTCCCGTATAGCTGCCGCCGCCATAGTTTCCTGGACTCCACGGTTTGCCGCCTGTTGGAATGGAGATCGGCACGTTGGCCGATACGCTGCCAGGCGAGATCTTGCCCAGCTCGATGCCTGGACCATATATCACCAGCGGCTTCATCGTTGATCCGTTCGAGCGCAATGATGCGGTGGCATGGTTCGTCTGTTCCCGCTTGAAATCGCGGCCGCCTACGAAACTGATGATTTTCCCTGTTTTATTCTCGATAAGAATCGCTCCGGCCTCTACGGGCTGGCTCACGGTCTTCATTTCTTTCGTATCCGGGTCGGGGACTTGCGCCAGTTTATCGTACCCGAAATTTGGATAGTTTTTCGTTACTTCCTGCATCTTGTCATAAATCTTTTTGTTGACGGTCGTATATACCTTATAGCCATTTTGCCGCAGCTTACGATCTGCAAGTGCTAGATATTGAGCTTTTAAATCATCATTCTCTAAATCTTTCTCTTCATATCCATCTTCTTTTGCCAGACTGACAGAGAGGATTTTAATGGAGCGTTTTTCGATTTCATTGGTGAGCCATGGATATTTCTCGGATGGCATCTCCGTTTTACCGATAAAGTCTTTTGTTATGTCGTATGTTCTCGCTTTATCATATTCTTCTTTTGTTATGTATCCGTTACTATACATCCGCTTTAAAACGGTTTTCATCCGGTTGATGCCGGGTTCTTGATTTTCTTTCAGTTTTCCTTGCTGAGTATATGGTGTATAACCGAAAGGGCTTTGCGGCAATCCAGCAATAAAAGCGGATTGGGGCAGAGTCAGATCTTTGGCCTCCACGCCAAAAATACCTTCAGCAGCCGACTCGACTCCAGCGATGTTCCGACCGGAAGAATTTCGACCCAACGTGGAGACGTTTAGGTAGGTTTCCAAAATCTCTTCCTTTTCAAAGAACTTTTCGACCCGGAGCGCAAGAAGGATTTCTTTTGCCTTCCGGTCAAATGATACTTCGTTGGTCAGGATCTGGTTTTTAATGAGCTGCTGTGTTAATGTACTTCCTCCCGATTGGACGGTTGCATTCGAAAATTCCTGGTAAATCGCACGCAGGATGGCTTTCGGGACAACCCCGTCATGCTCATAAAAATACTCATCTTCTGTAGCGATGACTGCATTTTTAAGATGCTTGGAAACTTTATCGATGGACACTTCCTCACGCTCAAGGTCACTCTTAAGCTTGCCCAAGTATACTTCATCTGCAAAGTATACTTCAGAGGTCTCTTCATAATTGTAAATGTCTTTTTTCAAATCTTCTTTTGAGCGTACTGGCTCATCATTGACGAGGGCAGCGAAATAGCCGGCTCCGACTCCGCCGGCGAATGAGAATCCTAGGATCCCGACAATAATGAGGATCAGTGTTAAATTCCAAATGACTTGGTATGTAACCCGCGCGTTCTTATGTGTTTTTTCACTTTGGAAAAAACGGGTCAGCTGCTTCCAGACTGTTTGAAATCTATCTTTTTGATTATTATTCATCGTATCATACCCCCTGAAATCACATATATTATAGCATACAACCGGTAGGGGAAAGGGCATCTTTCTTATTTTTCTATAATCTGTAGGGTGATGTTGACAAGGATTCTTATGTATGATAAAAGTTTATTAACAACAATAAAATGATTAAATGATCGCGATGATAGGACCCAGTAGTCAGACTATCCCTGTTTCAGAGAGCCGGTGGTTAGTGGAAATCGGTACAAATGGTATGATGAATTACTTCCTGGAGCATTTGCTGTGAAATGATTAGTAGCAGGAAACGGCTGACGACCGTTATTCGTCTTGAGCGGAGGGCGTATTATGTCCTCAAGTTGGGTGGTACCGCGAATTCATTCGTCCCTTCATATTTATGAAGGGGCGTTTTTGTGTGCTTTTTGCGGGTTTTTTCTAAGATGGAGGAGGAATATTTAATGGAATTGCTTAAAGACCTCGAGTGGAGAGGAATTATTTATCAACAAACGGATGAAGAAGGTTTTAAGAACCTTTTGGAAAAAGAGAAAATTTCTTTATACTGTGGTGTCGATCCAACTGCGGATAGCATGCACATCGGTCATCTATTGCCATTCTTGACATTGCGCCGTTTCCAGCAGCACGGTCATCGTCCCCTTGTGCTGGTAGGCGGTGCGACAGGACTCATCGGTGATCCTAGCGGTAAAAAAGAGGAACGTCAGCTGCAAACGCTGGAAAAAGTGCTTTATAATGCAGACTGCATAAAAGGGCAGCTATCCCACATCTTTGAATTCGACGGTGAAAATGGTGCGGTCATGGTCAATAACTATGACTGGATAGGCAAAATCGATATGGTTACGTTCCTGCGTGATTACGGGAAATACATCGGCATTAACTACATGCTGGCAAAAGATACGGTTGCTTCCCGCTTGGATACGGGAATTTCCTTCACTGAATTTGCGTACACGATTTTACAAGGAATTGATTTCGGCCATTTATACAGCAATTACGACTGTAAATTGCAAATAGGCGGCAGTGATCAATGGGGCAACATTACGACCGGCCTTGAAATGATCAGGAAATCCAATGATGAGAATGCCAAAGCATTCGGTATGACGATCCCGCTCGTAACGAAAGCGGATGGAACGAAATTCGGTAAAACGGAAGGCGGAGCGATATGGCTTGACCCGGAAAAAACGACTCCTTATGAATTTTACCAATTCTGGATCAATACAGCAGATGCAGATGTCGTGAAATACCTTAAATTCTTCACATTCCTATCTCGTGAGGTGATTGAAGAGTTAGAGCAATCCGTACAAAACGAACCGCATTTGCGTAAAGCGCAAAAAGCTTTAGGGGAAGAAATGACCCGTTTGATTCATGGTCAGGAAGCTCTTGACCAAGCGATCAAAATCTCTGCCGCCCTATTCAGCGGTGAGGTGAAGAATTTAAGTGCAGCGGAAATCAAATTGGGCTTTAAAGATGTCCCTAGCTTCGAACGTGAAAGCAAGGAAGATATCGGTTTGGTCGATTTAATCGTTGAAGCGAAAATTTCGCCATCTAAGCGTCAAGCCCGTGAAGATATTCAGAACGGGGCAATCTCCATAAATGGGGAGAAAGTGACCGATCTGCAATATGTAGTGACGGAAGCCGCCAAGATTGAAGGGGAGTTCATCCTCATTCGTCGCGGCAAGAAGAAATACACATTAGTGAAATGATTGTCCAAAGCCCGGCTGAATCCCAGCCGGGCTTTGTTCTGTAATAATTTGTGAAAAAAAACGTTGATTGGAACGTGGGCACTCGCTTTCCGCGGGCACCCCCTAGAGTCGCTTTACCCAAAACCGTCGGGAGGATAAGCTATGATTTTGATTGGGGGAGGAGAATGGAAACCTAAGTCTAAATCTGCAGTAGTCACATTTAAAAGGGAGCAAAAGCCAATCTTACATGGAAGGGTTTGATCCTGGAACTTGATGCTATCTTTGAAAAGGTACCGAAACAGCTTTGTCTAAGCTCCAATAGGCAAGAGATTTCTGCAGATAAGAAGGAGGTAAGAATTACTTTCATTGAATGGTATGCTGTAACGGATTATCATGATTTTCTGGAATCTCCATCACGTCTACTCGAATTTGAGTCAGGATTTTTAGCTAATCAACATTTTATTTTGTTTAGTCTTTGTTGTTTTTCCTCATAATTGATACAAAACAAAACATGGCTATCAATAATAGTATTGCTGGAAACGTATAAAAGCTTCCGTTGTATTTAATAGAGTGATCTACTTTTAAGCCATACAAATAAATAAATAGGATAAAAGAAACAGATAGTGCTATAGTTCCGGCTATTAATTTCATAATATCACCTCTCTTTAGTTAATTTGTATTATATACTAAAAAGTGTATACTGTAATTATTGGAAAATTTAGAAAAATAGGAGGGGTAAAAAATGAGAATTAATAACCAAAAGTTTTACATTCAGCTTCTTAGTCTTTTCAGCCTGTTTATTCTATTAATAGGATCTCTGAATTTATCAAGGGTCTCAGCAGAAGGGGGAGACGATTCCATTGTAGAAATTGAAGGAGCTAATGTGGAATTAACAGTTGATGCTCCTTACAGTTTAACAAAAGACGATGGAACCTTAGTATTTTTTGATACAGTAGAAGACTATAATGCTTATTTAGATAGCCAAATTATAAAAATTGTTCCTATATGCGCAACGTGTAATAAAACTACAACAACAACCATTACTACTAATACAGCAAAAGAAAAATGGGTAAACTACCACCCTCTTACAAACGCTTGGGCTAAAGCTAGCAGTTATACTATTTCTCGTGGGAAATCATATACTATTTCTGGTTCTTATAGTTATGATGGATTTAATGTGGGTGTTAGCGTAGCTCATAATACCTCAGTTTCTACAACAATCCCAGCTAATTCAAAAAAATACAGTAGATTAGGTGTTTGGTCAGATATTACTTTCAAGAGATTTAAACACATAGTAAAAAGCCCGACTGGAAAGGTTATAAATATGTATTATTCAAATACTGCATACGGTGTTGGTGCTCCATATATAAAAGTTAAATATAAATAAGAAATCAAATACAGTATCTATTTTAAATGAATATATTATCTACAATAATTGTCTTAGCCTATTTCGTTACTGTATTTCTCCTACATTTATAATTTAAGTAATGTGGCGGTGACTTGGCTTTCGCTATATTTTTACTTATTATAATACTTTATAAAGTATTCTTCTCTGATATTAAAAACGTCCTCCTATTTCAAGAGAACGTAAAAATAAGCAACAGTCCACAACCTATTTTTTTATTGGAGTTTTCTAAACCTCCCCTAATTAAACAGGTTATCATACACCATTCTAAAAATCAGGAGAAAAAGAAAAAACCCTAGAAACACTGATGTATCAATGTTTTTAGGGTTTTCCTAATTGCTGTTAACAAAGCGTTTTTATTAACGAGAGTAGAACTCAACGATAAGAGCTTCGTTAATTTCAGCAGGCAATTCAGAACGTTCTGGTAAACGAGTGAAAGTACCTTCTAATTTCTCAGCATCGAAAGTAAGGAAATCAGGAACGAAGTTAGTTGCTTCAACTGATTCTTTGATGATTGAGAAGTTGCGTGATTTTTCACGAACTGAGATTGTTTGTCCAAGAGACACTTTGTAAGATGGAATGTCTACGCGGCTTCCGTCTACAGTGATGTGACCGTGGTTTACAAGTTGACGTGCTTGACGACGTGTACGAGCTAAACCAAGACGGTAAACTAGGTTGTCAAGACGTGATTCAAGAAGAATCATGAAGTTTTCACCATGTACACCTTTAAGTTTGCCAGCGCGGTCGAACATTGTGCGGAATTGACGCTCAGTGATTCCGTACATGTGACGAAGTTTTTGTTTCTCTTGTAGTTGCATTCCGTATTCAGAAATTTTTCTACGTTGGTTAGGACCATGTTGTCCTGGAGCATAAGGGCGTTTTTCTAATTCTTTACCAGTACCTGTTAGGGAAATTCCTAAACGACGGGATAGTTTCCAGCTTGGGCCAGTATAACGAGCCATAGGATGACTCCTCCTTTAAATGTTTTTATTTTGGTAAAATAAAAACCGTGTGAATGTACGATCATGACCATTTTGTTTTCATGTACCTTCGCCCTAGCAGCAGAGGGTTACGAGATACACCTCTGGATTGAGGAACAAAATGAGAACATAAAGGCTATCACATAGGCTGCAATATTTTACACAAAGAGTATTGTATAATATTCTGCTCAATGAGTCAAGGACAGTTGTGATAATTATAGAATAGAGAATGGCGGCAGGAAGAATACAATTTTATCATGAGATAATGAATACAACAATTATGGATGGTTTCCGGGATTGCTTGGAAGCCCTTGCCACGGGTGCCTTTGCATCATTTAAAAGTGAAATGTCAAAAGGGCCGGTGGGAAGTTATATATTGAGAAGGGTTCAGGAAAGGGTTTGTACCTGGGTACTGAAATGGAAAAGGGAGCAGGCATGGGTTGCCGCTCCCTTTAATTTTTATAGATGATTGGAAAGGATTTCAGCGAACTTCTCCAGTCCTTGCTGATCCATTTCGTCAAAACGGTCCGTTATCGGGCTGTCGATATCGAGGACACCAAGTAATTTGCCATCCTTCATGAGCGGGATGACAATTTCAGATCTTGATGCCGCATCGCAGGCGATATGTCCAGGGAATTGGTGGACATCCTCAATGCGCAGGGTTTTTCCTGTTGCCGCTGATGTCCCGCATACGCCCTTCCCCATTGGAATGCGGACACAGGCCGGAAGCCCCTGGAAGGGTCCCAGAATTAATTGGTCTTCTTCATATAAATAAAAGCCAACCCAGTTAATCTCATCGAGAAACTGATTAAGTAAAGCTGCCGCATTGCTTAAATTGGCTATCCTGTTCATTTCATCTTCGATTAAGGCAAGTAGTTGTTTTTGGACAAGTTCATAGTTTTTTTCTTTTTTTCCTTGATACATTTCGACATTAAACAAAAGCGTTCACCTGTCTTCCTCATATTTTTACAGCACTTTCTAATCATGATGCTCCATTGTTGGGAAATTGTCGAGAACTTACTAAAGGATTCAGGCTCTTTCGTGAAGAAGTAGTCCATAAGACTTGTCTCAAAGAAAGCGAGGGATTGCCTGAATGAATCGCCAGACGCCAACGAAACAAGCCATTGTGGATGCTGCATTGCATCTATTTCATTTAAAAGGCTATCATGCTACATCCATACGGGATATTGCGAATAAAGCGAAAGTGAACGCTGCCAATATTGCCTACTATTTCAAGAATAAGCAGGGGTTGCTGGAATTCTGTTTCACTTCCTATTTAGAAGAATATATCCTGGTCCTTGAGACGAACATGACGCTGCTTGAACTTAAAGGCCCGCAGCATTGCTTGATGAACCTTGTAAAGGATATTCTCGCTTTCCAGAGGGAAAACTTCCTTGCTGCAAGGTTCATATATGGGGAATCTTCACTCGATTCCAATTTAAACCGTGAAATTCATTCGACTTATTTTACAAAGGAAAAGTCTTATTTTCAATATATATTGGAACAAGGAATCAAGAGCAGGAGTTTCCAGCAGGTCTCCGTTCCCATGTATATGCTGCAGTTGAAGGGATTATTGACGGCCCCTGTCCTGCATACCCATTATGCGATGGATGTGCTTCATGTATTCCCTCAGGAAGCGTATTACACGAATATTTATGCCAATGAAGTCGGGCGTTTTCTGCAAGATACCCTTTTCATTGCCGAAGACCTGCAGCCGCTGTTAGCTGGCCGGGGCTGAGGTGTAAACATGAGTTACCCATTATACCCTGCAATCAGTGCCTGATGGCCCTGACCCAAATCTTTAGCCTGATGGGCATCGGACCCATAAATGAGCGGAATGCCGAGTTCTAAAGCACGCTTTGCAAATCGTTCAGGAGGGTAGGGTTCACCGCATAGCGGCTTTACAAGCCCAGCTCCATTATAATCCAGTTCATACCTTTGATCCTTGATCATTTCGAGAACCTTGTAAACCCGCTCGTCAAAACTTGCTGCCGGTGGATATCGATGCTGGAATTTATGGACAAGCGTAATGTGCCCGATCCGTTTTGGTTTATAAATGCCTAAATCAGTTTCTATTGATTTTTCCAGTGTATCGTAATATTTGGCATAAACCGATTCCACTGAACCTAGTTCATTGGCAATCTCAGCAAACCCATTTTCGCTGAAATCGATGCAATGCCAGTTGTTTTGATGCTTGATGAAGTGAACGGAAAGTATACTATCATCAAGGAATTCTCCGATTTCGTCGAGGAATTCTTTTGTTTCTTTTTCATACCCCTCTATAAAGTCAACCTCCAGACCTGTTTTGATCAGGATTTTGTCTTTATGGCGTTCTTTCAGTACGCGGAGCTCTTGAAAGTAATCCAGGAGCAGGGCAGCGTCCATCCCGCTGTCTTTTTCAGGCGTAGGATCTTGAAAATTTCGTGGCAATGGAGCATGTTCCGTAAATGTGATTTCCTTTAATCCTAGCTCGATTCCCCGCGTAATATATTCATCGAATTTATCCGTAGAGCCGTGAGGGCAAAACGGAGTGTGCACATGACCGTCAGCTTTCATGGTCCTTCCCTCCCAAAAAACAGGTATTTGTAGCAATTTTCTACAAAAAAATCATTTTTCTCGTCAAAAATTATTGCTAACATGGTATCATAAAAGCATTAAATTTAACATTTTTACAATTCATATATAAATAGCAAGACTGTAAGGACTAGAACAGGGGGCTTACCATGGATTACATAATTGGGGTAATTGTATTAATTTTGATTTTCATCATTTGGGGTTATTTTTTCAAAAAGAGATATTTTAAAGAAATCGATCGACTGGAATCCTGGAAAATAAGCATCACGCACCGCCCCGTGCTGGAAGAGCTTTCTAAAGTCAAACAATTGAACATGACAGGTGAAACAGAGGAAATGTTCGAAAACTGGCGCATTGAATGGGATGCCATCATTACGGATCATATGCCCGAAGTCGAAGAGCTTTTATTCGATGCCGAGGAATTCGTCGATAAATACCGTTTCAGCCGATCAAAAGAGATACAGCGCAAAATTACAGTCAAGCTGAATGAAATAGAGGAAATGATCAAAAAGATCCTATACGAACTGAATGAACTCGTAGGCAGTGAGGAAAAGAATCGATTGGAAATTGAGGATATCAAAGATTCTTACCGTCAATTGAAGAAATCCCTGCTTGCACACAGGCATAATTATGGGAAAGCGGCTGATAAGCTGGAAAGCTCCTTGGATGAAGTGTTGCAGATCCTTCAGAAATATGAAGAAGAGACCGTGAACGGCAATTATTTGAATGCGAGGGAGCTTGTTCTCACCATTAAGGACAAATTGGCGGTTCTGTCAGTTAAAATGGAAATGCTCCCAAAATTATTGGTTGATAGCCAATCCGAGCTGCATTCCCAGCTTAATGAATTGAAGGATGGTTATGAGGAGATGTCGGGACAGGGGTACCTGTTGAGCCATATCCAATTCGAGCAGGAGATATCACGGCTTGAGGAAGAACTGGATCTATATAAAACACAATTGGAAAATGCTGAAACGGAAGCAGTGGAAAAAGGCATTAAAGAAATGCGCGAAAGCATCGAGGTTCTTTATGACCTTTTGGAAAAAGAAGTACTTTCAAAACAGTATATCTTGAAAAATGATGAAATTCTCAGGAAAACGATTAGTGACCTTGAATATGAAAACGATAAACTTAAAGTTGAAACCATACATGTTCAACACACGTATCATCTGACGGAAAATGAGCTCGATGCCCAACGGAAAATGGAAAAGCAGATTGCCCAGATTTCAAAACGCCATCAATTGCTCGTCTTGAAAATGGAGGATAATGTGATGGCAAGCTCGCTTATCAGCGAAGAGATGCAGGGGCTTGCAGTACAGTTGAAGGAATTACAGGAAAATCAGAAAGACTTTACCGTTAAATTACAGGCTTTACGAAAAGATGAAATGGATGCCAGGGATTCACTGGCAGAATTGAAGCGCAAAATGGTCGATACTGGACGTTTAATTTCAAAAAGCAATATTCCAGGTCTTCCAGAAGAGTATAAAGTGGTGCTTCAGGATGCCAAAGAAAGCATGGATGACGTTCAGGGTAAACTTGAAGAAAAGCCGCTTGAGATGGCCGCTGTTTATATTTATTTGGAAAAAGCGGTTCAACAGGTGGATAAGGTCCACGAAAAAGCCCAAGAATTGATCGAGCATATGTATTTGGCCGAAAAGGTGATCCAATTCGGAAATCGTTACCGAAGCAGCCACGATATGGTAGCCGAGAGCCTAAGGGAAGCCGAAGCGAAATTCCGAAGCTATGAATATCAAGCCGCATTGGAAACGGCAGCCACTGCCATAGAAAAGGTCGACCCAGGCAGTTTACAAAAAATCGGTGCGAACATAGAAGAAGTCCTTTCCTGAAAACCCGCCATGGCGGGTTTTTTTCTTTTTGTAGATTAGGTGGGAAGTTAAATCATTCTCGGGAATAAAAAGAAGCGGGTATCCTATCATTCTTGGATCAGTGTTTTACATTCTCTTTCAAATTCAATTATGTTAATATTAGAAGTTGCAACAGCAACATTGAAACTTATATTTAGAAGAGTGACCATCATAGATATAAAAACATGGAAGGTGAACCCATGATTTATTTTGACAATAGTGCAACAACAAAACCATATCCCGAAGTAATCGAATCATTCATGAAGGTTACTTCGGACTATTTCGGGAACCCCTCTTCGCTTCATGGACTTGGGGTGCAATCCGAAAAACTGCTTTCCGCTGCCAGAAAGCAGATTGCTGATTTATTAAAGGTGAAGAGTTCGGAAATATATTTCACTTCCGGCGGAACGGAAGGAAATAATCTTGCCATTAAAGGGGCAGCCCACGCTCAGGGAAATCGCGGCAAACACATAATCACGACAGCGATTGAACATCCTTCTGTAGAAGACGCATGCCAATCATTGACGAGAATGGGATATGAGATCACATATCTTCCCGTTAACGAATTTGGACAAATTGATATAACCGATCTTAAGGATGCATTGAGGGAAGATACCATTTTGGTTTCCGTCATGCATGTTAATAATGAAGTTGGCTCGATACAGCCGATTGCTGAAGTGGGCAAATTGTTAAAACAATATCCAAACGTGCTCTTTCATGTCGATAATGTACAGGGAGCAGGCAAGGTTTCGTTATCATTGCGTGAAGCCAATGTGGATTTATGTACAATTTCCGGCCACAAGGTTCACGGTTTGAAGGGGACGGGCATCCTGTATGTTCGTGAAGGCGTTCGGGTCGACCCGCTTTTCCATGGTGGCAATCAGGAAACGAAAATCAGGAGCGGCACTGAAAATGTTGCTGGAATCGTCGCCCTTTCGAAGGCTTTGCGTATTAGTATGCACAATCAATTGCTGTATCATGATAAGCTTCAGCAAATCAAAACTTATTTATATAAAGGTTTGAAGGAAATGGACGGGGTGTTGGTTAACAGTCCCGAAGAGGGAGCACCCCATATTGTGAATTTTTCCGTTCCGGGTCTTAAATCCGAGGTATTGCTGCATGCACTTGAATCGGAAGGAATATATGTTTCGACGACTAGTGCCTGTTCTTCGAAAAAAAGGACGGTAAGCAAAACGGTGGACGCGATGTACCATCATTCGGCTCGTTCCGAAAGCGTCATCCGTATCAGCACTACCTATGGCAATGAAATGGAAGAAGCAAAGCAAGTTCTGGCGGCGATACAGAAAATAGTCGCTAATTTAGAAAAAATAATGAGGGTTGCTAAATGAAATTTGATCATATAATTATCCGTTATGGAGAAATCTCCACTAAAAAAAGAAACCGTAAAGGCTTTGTAGACAAAATGAAGGCACATATCCGCTGGAGTTTAAAAGATATAGAAGGCGTAGTGCTGACAGCCAACCGGGAGCGGATGTACGTTCTCCTGAACGGTGCTGACCATGTGCCGGTCATTGACCGATTGAAAGGCATTTTTGGAATCCAGACATTAAGCCCTGCAATAAAAATAGAGCGTGATCTGGAAGTGATGAAAACGGCCGCATTGTATTACCTTAATCATACCCTTGAAGAGGTAAACACGTTCAAAATCACGACAAAACGCGCCGATAAGGATTTTCCATATAATACCGATGAAATTAACAGGGCAATCGGCGGGCATTTGCTCCGAAATACAGAAGATTTAAAAGTCGATGTAAAGAACCCTGATTTGAACCTGCTGGTGGAAGTGAGACGCGAAGCCGTGTATTTGACAGGTGAAATCATCCAGGGTGCAGGCGGTCTTCCATTCGGTTCAAGCGGGAAGGCGATGCTGATGCTTTCAGGCGGGATTGATAGCCCTGTTGCAGGCTTCCTTTCGATGAAACGGGGATTGGACGTGGAGGCGATCCATTTTTACAGCCCGCCGTTCACAAGCGAGCGTTCACGTCAAAAGGTCATTGATTTGGCAGGTAAGCTGGCAGAAATTAATGGAAGCATGAAAGTGCATATCGTTCCATTTACGGAAATCCAATTATTGATTCAAAAACAAATCCCGGAAAACTACTCAATGACTACAACCCGTCGTTTAATGATGCGGGTCGCCGATCGCATCCGCGAAAAGGAAGAAGCCATGGCACTTATCACCGGTGAAAGCCTTGGGCAGGTTGCAAGCCAGACGATGAGCAGCATGTTTGCCATCAATGAGGTGACGAATACACCGATCCTGCGTCCGCTGATCACCATGGATAAGACAGAAATCATCAAAATAGCAAGAGAACTCGATACTTTTGAAATATCCAATCTGCCGTACGAGGATTGCTGTACGGTCTTTACGCCGGCAAGCCCAAAAACGAAACCGAAACGTGAAAAAGTCAATTACTATGAAAGCTTCGTCGACTTTGAATCCTTGATTGAAAAAGCGGTCTCCGAAACAGAAATATTAACGGTTAAACCGGGTCAGACTTTCGATAAGGAAGAAGCGATGGAAGACTTATTCTAGTATCCTATAATTACCAATAAAAATGTGCGAATGAAGCCATGTGTTTTAACACACTCTATAATCACAAGGAGGTGAAACACACATGGCAAACAACAACAGCTCAAACGAATTATTGGTACCTGGAGTTGAACAAGCTCTACAACAAATGAAATATGAAATCGCTACAGAATTCGGCGTACAACTTGGTGCCGACACAACATCTCGCGCTAACGGTTCAGTTGGTGGAGAAATCACAAAACGTCTTGTTCAAATGGCTGAACAACAATTAGGCGGAGGCTTCAACAGATAATTTCATAAATATGGCTACAGAGAGCGGGTTTTAACACCCGCTCTCTTTACGTTTGCAAAATTAATTCGTGGAAGCCGATTTAATAAATTCCTTAGTTTTACTACATATTTTTTACTGTTTTATATAATATGAAACATTATTGGAATGAAGGAAAGTGCGACATTCCTGCTAGCCGAGACCCCACCGAAAGGGAGTATGTGTAATGACTTCCACTCCATGCACTCGCTTTCCGCGGGCGGTCCGCCCTTGGCCACGCTTTTCCCGCAGTAATCTCGTACGTTACGTTCCAATCACTGGAACTTCTTTTTTAAGAAGCATTGTAGGGAAACTGGCTCTTCTTCTCCAATTCGTCTACAGTTGGGCAGTTCCATCAATTTTCCGGCAAAAGGAGTTCCGATTTGCTCTCGCCCAAACCAAAATTTTAAAGGTAAACTAGATAACTCTTCATAGTTTTTTTCAGTATTCCTTAAAGGGGTGAAGAGATGTGCGACACTCCTGCCGAATAACTGGGTAGCCAAGACCCCACAGGCGCATGCTTTGATGAGGCTTGGCAGACAGCCAGTGGAAGGGGAACGGGTTTCTGAAAGGGGGTATGTGTATTGATTTCCACTCCAGGCACTCGCTTTCCGCGGGCGGTCCGTGAGCCTCCTCGGCGCTCGCCTGCGGGGTCTCCCTTG
>NZ_JBYSYV010000003.1:0-122156 GCF_058783805.1 Peribacillus sp. FW305-BF15
TCCGTAGAATAACTTGTATAGGATTTCTTAAATCCATCGGCTCCTTGAATTTGGTATAAACGAACCCATCCTTGAATCATTTGATACGAAACTTCAAATATTTTTTGAAGATCCATATAGCTGTGCTTTCCTTCAAGGTAAAGTCGTGTAATGAATATTTTCTGTTCGGCAGAAAAATTAGCCATAAAAAACACCCCGTAAATGTTAGTTTGGTGTCTAACATTTACGGGGCAGTTCAAGTTTGGCTGCAGTTTTTTATTTTAAAAAGGTTCCAGTTGATTTCAGAAATCCGCTCCCTTTCCGCCGACCGTCTGCCAAGTCTCCTCGCCTAGCGGCTGCGGTGTCTCGGCTAGCCAGTAATTCGGCAGGAGTGTCGCAAATTTCTTCCATCTATTAAGGATTACTGTAAAAAACCATTAAGGAAAATCTAGTCTTGGTTTAAAATCATGGTTCGGCATTAGACCGTTCCGAACCCTTTTTGTCTAAAACCTTAATAAGCCTGATGGCTTGTTCTTTTAAGCATGTTCATGCTCTGTTTCTTTTTCTTCAATCCAATTTTCCATACGAATTTGATCACGGGTAAGTACAGGTTTTAAGTATTTTCCCGTATACGATTCGGAAACTTCACATATTTTTTCAGGTGTTCCATAAGTGACGATCGTACCGCCCTTATCTCCGCCTTCCGGTCCCAGGTCAATAATATGGTCCGCTGTCTTGATGACATCCAGATTATGTTCGATCACCAAAACTGTATCCCCATTGTCAACCAGCCGCTGAAGCACCTGGAGCAGCCTTGCTATATCGTGGACATGAAGTCCGGTAGTCGGTTCATCCAAGATATAAAATGAGCGCCCAGTGGAACGGCGATGCAATTCAGAAGCGAGTTTCACCCTTTGCGCTTCACCGCCTGATAAAGTGGTGGCAGGCTGTCCAAGCTTGATGTAACCCAAACCAACGTCATAAATCGTCTGTAGCTTCCGTTTGATTTTTGGGATATTTTCAAAGAAACTTACGCCTTCCTCGACTGTCATATCGAGGATGTCGGATATATTTTTCCCTTTATATTTCACTTCAAGTGTTTCCCGGTTATAACGCTTACCATGACAGATTTCACATGGGACATATACATCTGGGAGAAAATGCATTTCAATCTTGATAATGCCATCACCTCGGCATGCTTCACAGCGGCCGCCCTTCACATTGAAACTGAACCTGCCTTTTTTATAACCGCGTATCTTCGCTTCATTAGTCGAGGCAAATACGTCACGAACATCATCGAATACACCCGTATAGGTAGCTGGATTCGATCGTGGGGTCCTGCCAATTGGTGATTGGTCAATATCAATGACTTTATCTAAATGCTCAACTCCCTTAATCTCGCGGAAATCACCTGGTCTGGCTTTTGCCCGATTCAGCTTTTGAGCCAAAGATTTATGGAGGATTTCATTCACTAATGTACTTTTCCCTGATCCAGATACTCCTGTAACGGCTGTAAAGACCCCAAGTGGGAATTTCACATTAACGTTTTTCAGATTATTTTCCTTGGCACCTTTTATCTCAATGACACGGCCATCATTTTTCCGGCGTTCTAATGGCAATGGAATGAATTTCTTCCCTGCCAAATATTGACCCGTTAAGGATTTAGGATCATTCATGACCTCTTCCGGAGTACCGGCGGCCACTATTTCCCCTCCATGCGCTCCGGCTCCTGGACCAACATCAATCAAATAATCCGCAGCAATCATCGTATCTTCATCATGCTCGACAACAATCAGGGTGTTCCCGATTTCGCGCATATTCTTCAATGTTTCGATCAAACGGTCGTTATCCCTCTGATGCAGCCCTATCGAAGGTTCATCCAAAATATAAAGGACTCCCGTTAAACGGGAACCGATCTGCGTCGCCAATCTTATACGCTGCGCTTCACCGCCGGATAATGTTCCCGCTGCCCTGCTCAACGTCAAATATTCCAAACCTACATTAGCCAGGAAACCGAGCCGCTCACGAATTTCACGTAAAATCAATCTCGCAATTGCCGCTTCCTTTTCAGTCAAATCAAGCTCATCGAAAAATACTAATGCATCTTCTACTGATAAAGCTGTCGTTTCACTTATATGGACCCCTTGAATGAGCACGGAAAGACTCTCTTTCTTCAAACGGTGACCCTTACAGGTTGGACAGTGATGTTCTGACATGTATTTCTGCATTTGCTCACGAATATAGTCTGAACTCGTCTCCTTGAAGCGCCTTTCGATGTTTCTTAAAACTCCTTCAAATGGAATATATCCTTCTTGCACTCTTCCAAAATCATTTTTATAACGGAAATATATCTTATCTTTACCTGAACCAAGCAAGACCTTATCCATCTTCTCTTCCGGTAAATCTTTAACGGGCACATCCATATCTATTCCATAATGGTTGGCTACCGCTTCAAGGAGCTGAGGATAATATTGAGAACTCGTCGGCTCCCATGGCGCAATCGCATGTTGACGGAGGCTTAATTCGTTATTCGGGACGACGAGATCACGGTCCACCTCAAGCCTCGCCCCCAAGCCATCACAATCCGGACAGGCCCCGAACGGGCTATTGAAGGAAAACATCCTCGGCTCTAACTCTTCAATCGAAAATCCGCAGTATGGACAAGCATGATGTTCACTGAAAAGCAGCTCTTCCTCACCCATTACGTCAATGATGACTTTGCCTTCACCAAGCTGTAAAGCACTTTCCAATGAATCTGCAAGCCTGGCCATGATCCCCTCTTTAATGACGATCCGGTCAATGATGACTTCAATCGAATGTTTCTTATTTTTTTCGAGAGTGATTTCCTCACTGAGATCATGCATTTCCCCGTTCACACGAATGCGGACATAACCTTGTTTCTTAACATCCTCCAAAACCTTCGCATGTGTCCCTTTTCTGCCTGAGACGAGCGGTGCCAATACTTGAAGCTTGGTTCTCTCAGGGTAATCAAGAATGCGGTCCACCATTTGTTCGATCGTTTGTGAGGTTATTTCAATATTATGGATCGGACAGGTCGGCCTGCCGACCCGTGCAAATAACAGCCTTAAATAATCATAGATCTCCGTAACAGTCCCTACAGTTGAACGAGGATTCCGACTGGTCGTTTTCTGGTCTATGGAAATGGCTGGTGACAAACCTTCGATCGCATCGACATCCGGTTTATCCACTTGGCCTAAGAATTGACGAGCATAAGCGGACAGTGATTCCACATAACGTCTTTGCCCTTCTGCATAAATCGTATCAAAAGCCAAGGAAGACTTTCCAGATCCGGATAATCCGGTAAGCACAACAAGTTTATCTCTCGGTATCGTGATATCAATATTCTTTAAATTGTTGGCCCTGGCGCCTTTTATCACAATTTTATCCATTGCCATGTTTCGTCACCCTTCCGCTTTTAACTCTAGTAATAAATCACGCAGCTCGGCAGCTCGCTCGAAGTCCAGTGCCTTTGCCGCTTCCTTCATTTCTTTTTCCATGCTCGCCATCACTTTTAAACGCTCTTTTTTAGGGAGCTTCGCAAGGCTTGGTGCAAGATCTTCCTTATACTCTTCGCCTTCTTCGGCTACATGCGTCGCCCTTATGGAGTCACGGATATCCTTTTGAATGGTTTGAGGCAATATTCCATGCTCTTCATTATACTTCTCCTGGATTTCACGGCGCCGCCTCGTTTCATTGATGGCAATTTCCATCGAATTCGTGATGCGGTCTGCATACATGATGACATGGCCGTTGGCATTACGGGCTGCACGGCCCATCGTTTGAATAAGCGAACGTTCCGAGCGAAGGAACCCTTCCTTATCGGCATCCAAAATGGTCACTAACGACACTTCCGGAATATCCAGGCCTTCCCTTAAAAGGTTGATTCCAACGAGTACATCATATTTGCCCATTCGGAGTTCCCGGATGATTTCTATCCTTTCCAAGGTCTTCACTTCCGAATGAAGATATTGGACCTTGATGCCGATTTCCTTTAAGTAATCAGTTAAATCTTCAGACATCTTTTTCGTCAAGGTCGTTATGAGCACACGCTCGTTCTTTTTGACGCGCTCCTGTATTTCACCGATCAGATCATCTATCTGCCCTTCAATCGGCCGCACTTCTACCGTCGGATCCAGCAATCCGGTAGGACGGATGATTTGCTGAACCATTTCTGGTGTATGTTCGAGTTCATATGGTCCCGGAGTTGCCGAAACGAATATGGATTGATGGACCTTTTTTTCAAATTCTTCAAATCTTAGCGGGCGGTTATCTTTCGCAGACGGCAGACGGAAGCCATGGTCGACGAGCACTTGCTTCCGCGCCTGATCTCCATTGAACATTCCGCGGATTTGCGAAAGGGTTACATGTGATTCATCCACGACCAATAGGAAATCCTCTGGAAAGTAATCTATTAAAGTGTATGGTGTCGCACCTGAGGGACGAAGCGTCAAATGACGGGAATAGTTCTCGATCCCAGAACAAAAGCCCATTTCCCGCATCATTTCCAAATCATAGCGGGTCCGCTGCTCCAAGCGCTGTGCTTCAAGGAGCTTTTCATCTTCCCTTAATTCCTTCAGTCTCTCTTCCAGTTCCGTTTCGATATTTTGAATGGCTATCCGCATTTTCTCTTCGCGGGTTACGAAGTGGGAAGCCGGGAAAATGGCGATATGTTCCCGTTCACCGGTAATTTCACCGGTCAGGGCATCGACTTCACGGATACGGTCGATCTCATCCCCGAAGAACTCGACCCGTACACAATGTTCATCACGGGAGGCCGGGAAAATTTCGACGACGTCGCCGCGAACGCGGAAGGTCCCCCGTTGGAAAGCAATATCATTCCTCTCATATTGAATATCCACGAGTCTGTGCAGCAAGGCATTCCGGTCTATTTCCATGCCAGTTCGGAGGGAAACGACCATCTCCCGGTACTCTTCAGGAGAACCGAGTCCATATATGCACGAAACACTGGCAATGATGATGACATCTTTCCTTTCGAACAAAGATGATGTGGCCGAGTGACGCAGTTTATCGATTTCATCATTGATGCTTGCATCTTTTTCGATGAATGTATCCGTGGATGGAACATAAGCCTCTGGCTGGTAGTAATCATAATAGCTAACGAAGTATTCGACGGCATTATTAGGGAAGAACTCTTTGAACTCACTGTAAAGCTGCCCTGCCAACGTTTTATTGTGGGCAATGACAAGAGTCGGTTTATTGATCTTTTGGATCACATTGGAAACGGTGAACGTTTTCCCTGTACCCGTTGCCCCCAATAACGTCTGCATTTCCTTGCCTTCCTTAATCCCTTCGACCAGCATTTCAATTGCTGCCGGCTGATCTCCTTGAGGAGAGTATTTTGAGACTAACTCAAACTTATCTTTCACCAAGCATGGCCTCCTATTGAAATATTTTTATATGAAAACGGGACATGCCTATATCCCTTCTATTTATTCCGGTTTAATAAAGCATATATACACATTCTACCACAATAGCCTTAAAACAAACCAGCAATAAGCGAACATCCATTCGATTCTTGTTTTAATGAACTTCATGATGTGTTGAGGGGAATGACAAGTTTGAGTACAAAAAAAGCACCTTTGATGTCAGGCGCTCTTGGATGTACGTTTCATCATTCTTTTTGATAACCAAAATCCCACTGTCAGGGATAAGGCATCGACGATGATCAATAAGTTTGTATGCGTATAACCTTTATATGCGGAAGCTGTAATCAAGGCAACAGTTAAAACAAGGCCTACGACATTGTTATAGGTGACTCTTGAAAATAGCATGACAAGTAGACAAGGAAGGAAAAGGGCAGAAAGAATTTTAATCATTTTTTCATCTCCTTTATAAGAGAAAAATAGAGTAGTTTCAGTTTAAATGATTATGAAGTTTTTTGCCAATCAATTTCCTGCTTGATTTTAAAAAGGCATCCTTGGAAGAGCATCCACACATCCATTAATTATGCCCATAAAAAAAAGAGGCAAACCCCTTTATAAGGAAGTTTGCTTCTTTTCAGTTGAATCAATATGGATCCGCTCCATGTCCTTTTCTAACGGCGTCCTCAGGGTTATCCGTCCCACCCAGTGGTTTTGAAGATTCCGTATGTTCTGAGGCCGCGGCCAGTCCCTCTTTCAACCTGCGGCCATACTCTTCATCGGCCTCTTCGGCAAGTGCTATCATTTTTTCCTGAATGCGCTTGTCGGCAGGAGCCAATGCCGCCACTAAATTGGAAATTAAATCGTCTTTTTCCCAATCCTCGAATTCCCGGTACGTTTCCCCGGCCTGTTTCGTATTGTTTTGGCGATCGATTGTCTCACGGACAAGTTTCCCTTCCACCATAGGTGTATACTCTTTGCCCGTTTGATTGGCTTCCTTCAAGCCGCCGACAGTGGATGGTTCGTAGTTGATGTGGGGGCTTTGGCTGCCTCTGCCAACTTCATATTGCATCTGTCCGCCAGTCTGATTCGTGGCAGTTCGTTTCTTTGGAGCATTGATCGGCAGTTGCAAATAATTCGCGCCAACACGGTGACGCTGTGTATCGGAATAAGAGAATGTACGTCCCTGTAACATCTTGTCATCAGAAAAATCCAGTCCATCCACTAGGACACCGGTACCGAATGCAGCCTGTTCGACTTCAGTGAAATAGTCTTCAGGGTTTTTATTCAATACCATCGTACCGACATGCAGCCATGGGAACTCATCTTTCGGCCAGATTTTCGTATCATCCAGCGGATCGAAATCCAATTCAGGATGATCATCATCACTCATGATCTGTACGTTGAGATCCCATTCCGGATAGTCCCCGCGTTCGATCGCTTCATATAGATCCTGTGTGGCATGATTGAAATTCGTAGCTTGAATTTCATTGGCCTCTTGCTGCGTCAGGTTCTTGATCCCTTGTTTCGGTTCCCAATGATACTTGACGAGCACCGCTTTCCCTTCCTCATTCACCCATTTATAAGTATTGACCCCTGATCCTTGCATCATGCGGTAGTTAGCTGGGATGCCCCAAGGGGAAAACACAAAGGTAACCATATGGAATGTTTCAGGCGAACTCGAGCAAAAATCGAAAATCCTCCTGCCGTCCTGAATATTCGTGACCGGATCCGGTTTGAATGCATGAATCAAATCCGGGAATTTCATGGCATCACGGATAAAGAAAATTTTCAGGTTATTGCCTACAAGATCCCAGTTTCCATCTTCCGTATAAAATTTAACGGCAAATCCCCTTGGGTCACGTAACGTTTCCGGGGACGTCCCTCCATGAATAACAGATGAAAATCTCACGAATACCGGGGTTTTTTTACCTTCTTCCTGAAAAACCTTCGCTCTCGTATATTTTGAAATCGGCTCGTCCCCCGCTTTACCTGTCGGAACGAAATAACCATGCGCACCTGCACCACGGGCATGCACAACCCGTTCAGGGATGCGCTCCCTATCGAAGTGGCTGATCTTTTCCAGGAAATCATAGTTCTCAAGTGTACTAGGACCTCTGTTCCCTACAGTTCTTAGACTCTGGTTATTCGTTACCGGGTGCCCTTGCCTGTTCGTTAATGTTTCATTCGTTTCATCATTTGTTTTTTTGGATTTATCAGACAAAAAAATCCCTCCTTTGTTAATAAAGGCCACAATACTACTATACTTTCCCCCATTTCCTATATTTAACTCTTCAATCTTCAAAATTTAATTGAAATTAGGTAAATAAGTACTTTTCCCCTATATATCGATGAGCCTATTTTCATGCCATCAACGACTTGAAGAGTTTAGTAGTTGGAGTGAGCATACCCATTTTTGTATAAGTCAACATCACACCACTATAATGAAATGAGGATAAAAAATTCAAAAAGCGGGGTGCCTTCATTGGACGATTCAATAATAGGAAGACTTGGCAGGGTGATGACAGGAAAAACCAGTCGTTGGGTTGTCATTGCCGCATGGATAATTGCAGCAATCGCATTAACCTTCACATTGCCTGCCGTTAATGATCGAACAGCAAATAATGCCTCAGACTTGCCTGAAGACTCGCCTTCTGTCGTGGCTGATGAACTTATTAAAGAAGAGTTTCCAAATTCCTCTGGAATACCTGCCCTGCTTACATGGCATCGCGAAGGTGGACTGACAGAGGCCGACTTGGCTGAAATCCAGTATCTTTCCAAGGAACTGACAGATAATCCATTAACACAGCAATCTTTCTTACCGCCGCTTCATGAAATTCCGTTGCCTGCTCTTAAAGGATCGGTTTCAGAAGATGGAACGACTTTCGTGCAGCCGCTTTTCTTTAAAGAAAAGACCGAGACTGAAATTCTCGGAAAAAATCTTGAAAGCATTAATGAAGCAGTAACGGAGCGCATTGGAACGGACCCATTCAAAGTCCCGACCGATTCAGATGAATTATCCCTTCGAGTGACAGGCCCTGTAGGGATATCAGTCGATGCAACGGGTTTATTTTCAGGTGCTGATTTCAAATTGCTTTTAGCGACAGTAATACTTGTACTTGTCGTATTATTACTCATTTACCGCTCCCCGCTTTTAGCCATAATTCCTTTAATCGGAGTAGGCTTCGCCTATATTGTCACAAGCCCGATCCTTGGCTTCATGGCAGATCATGGTTGGATTACAGTCGATTCACAGGCCATTTCAATCATGACCGTATTATTATTCGGTGCCGGAACGGACTATTGCCTATTTTTAATTTCTCACTACAGAAGTGAATTAAGGAATTATGAAAGCAAACGGGAAGCCATGATCGCCGCATTTAAAGATTCATCAGGCGCCATTGCGATGAGCGGCCTAACGATCGTCATCTCCCTGCTAACATTGCTTGTAGCCAAATACGGAGCCTACCACCGTTTCGCTGTACCATTCAGCTTGTCGATTTTAATCATGATGCTGGCAGCTTTAACACTTGTACCTGCATTGCTTTCTGTATTCGGAAGGGCTTCCTTCTTCCCAATCGTCCCGCGTACACCTGAAATGGCAGAAGCACGGGCCAAGAAAAAGGGAAAAGCCGTCAAAAAGCTTAAAGAAGGCCGCATCGGTAACTGGATTGGCCATATCGTCACTACCAAGCCATGGACCGTCATTCTTACATGCCTGATCATCTTCAGTGTTTTAGCTGGATATTCTTCACAAATAAAATATTCATATGATATTCTCTCTTCCTTCCCTGAAGATATGAACTCCCGTGAAGGCTATTCTGTCATTTCCGACTCGTATTCACCAGGCGAACTGGCACCGGCGACAGTGGTTGTCGATACGGATGGTGAAGATATTGATTTAGCACCGGCATTAAAAGGGATGGATATTGTGGAAACTGTTGCCGATCCAGTCTCAAGTAAATCGAATAAAGATCTGCAATCCTATGAGGTGACATTCAACATCAACCCATATGATATCGAGGCCATAGATTCCATTCCGGAAATCCGCACAATGGCGGAGAAAGAATTGAAAGCCGCCAATATACCTTCCGTAGATGAAAAGGTTTGGGTTGGCGGGCAGACTGCGACTCAATTCGATAAAAGGGATACCGTCAAATCCGATGAATTCTTGATCATCCCGATCATCATCGTCCTGATTTCCCTGCTCCTTTTAGCCTACTTGCGATCTGTGACAGCCATGGTGTATTTAATGGGGACAGTCATTCTCTCATTCTTTGCAGCTATGGGGTTAGGTTGGATTATCCTGCACTATTTCTTGGGTGTCGATGCGATAGAGGGGACAATTCCACTTTATTCTTTCGTATTTCTGGTCGCACTTGGAGAAGATTATAATATTTTCATGGTTTCAAGCATTTGGCGTAAGAAAGAAACGATGCCAATCAAGCAGGCCATCAGAAAGGGCGTTGCCGAAACTAGCGGCGTCATCACCTCCGCCGGAATAATCTTGGCAGCCACTTTTTCCGTTCTAGCCACACTTCCGATTCAAGTATTGGTCCAATTCGGGCTCATTACCGCCCTTGGTGTGTTAATGGACACATTCATTGTGCGCCCGTTCCTTGTTCCTGCAATCACCTCCCTCCTTGGCCGCCGTGCTTTTTGGCCGGGTAAAGTGACCAATCAAGAAGAGAAAGAACAGGCCAATTAATAAAGATGTCCGCTTTACCCTTCTTCATTAAAAACCCTGTGCCCCATAAATGCACAGGGTTTGAGTTTGTAGACTACCTGAAATTTCAAAACAAAGTCGTTTGTAACGGAGGGTGCGAGACTCCTGCGGGAAAAGCGCGTCGAGGGGAGACCCCGCAGGCGCAAGGCGCCGAGGAGGCTTCCGGACCGCCCGCGGAAAGCGAGTGCCTGGAGTTGAAATCATCATTCGAGTTTGTCTACAGTCTGAAAACCCTGTGCCCCTTAAATGCACAGGGTTTTTCATGTTTTCAAAATTAAGGAAAACTTTCAGTTGACACTATTGCTTTCAGCTCTTATAATTACATTAAGTTAAGATATCTCAAATTAAAGATATATAAATTCAAGATTAATAATCAGGAGGAATAAATATGACAAATACAAAATGGATAGTCGACCCGACTCACAGTGCTATTGAATTTTCCGTAAAACATATGATGATCGCCAAAGTAAAAGGAAGTTTTAATAAGTTCGAGGCAAGCATTCTAGCAAACCCATCGGATCTAACGACTGCAGAGATTGATTTTACCGTTGATGTGGCCAGTATCGACACACGCAATGCAGACAGGGACAATCACTTACGTTCCGCTGACTTCTTTGATGTAGAAAAAAACCCAACATTAACATTCAAATCAACGAAAATCGTGAAAACGGATGAAGATGAATACGATGTAACTGGAAATGTGACTCTTAATGGAGTTACACAAGAAGAAACTTTCAGCATCACCTTCGAAGGCCAAGGGAAAGATCCATGGGGAAATGAAAAAGCAGGCTTCAGCGGAAAAGGGAAAGTCAAACGCAGTGATTATGGTCTAACCTATAACGCGGCATTAGAAACAGGCGGCGTACTGATCGGCGATCAAATCACGCTTACCATCGAAATCGAAGCAGCTAAAGAAGCTTAAAGAAATAAAGAAGCAGCCATCCCTAGGATGACTGCTTCTTTTTGCATTTACTGGAATTACGAATTCCTCGTTTTATATAGTAAATAAATGAAGTATGGTGCCCCGATGCTCGCTGTGAAGACACCAGCCGGTATTTCCAAAGGTGAGAATAAAGTCCGTCCAATCAAATCCGCCACCATAACCAGGATGCCGCCAAGCAAAGCCGAAGTCGGCAGTAACACTCCAAAACTAGAACCAACCAGCCTTCTTGCCATGTGCGGTGCCATTAATCCCACAAACCCTATTCCCCCGGCAAAAGCTGTGGAACCGCCAATCAAGGCCGTACTGATCATCAATAATGTAAACCGCTGTTTTTGGACATGCCCCCCAAGCCCCGTTGCCAGGTCATCGCCTAGCTCCTGTAAATTAATATTCCTGGCATACAGGAAGGCAATTAACAGGAATAGAATCGTCCATGGTGCCAGTACAGCGATATTATTCCAAGTGGAGGTGGACACTGACCCGGTGATCCAAAGGTTTGCCTGGCTCGCTTGATAGACTGGACCAAGAATCATCATCATCGTGGTGAGCGCCTTCATTAAAGCCATCACCCCAATCCCGATCAACACAAGCCTGATCGGGGGAACCCCATTTTTCCAGGCTAATGAATAAACGAGTAAGGCCACGACTGTCGCCCCAATGAATGCAGCTACCGGCAGCCAATTGATGCTCACCGTTAATGAATGGTTCTTATCGCTAAAAATGGCCAAGAATCCAACGACCGCTACAGTCGCTCCTCCCGTAATCCCCAAGATATCAGGCGAAGCAAGTGGGTTTCTAATCATCCCTTGAAGGATACCCCCAGCTACAGCAAGGCCCATCCCTACCAACAGGGCAACAATTATTCTAGGCAGGCGGAAAGATTGGATAATAAGCCGGTCGCTCTCCGTCCCCCCTCCGATAAAGACCTGGAGAACGCTTAGCGGATTTATATTCATTTCACCCACTCCAGTACTGATCACAAACACTAGTGAAGTGACTAAAAATAATATGAAAATCACGACCATGGCTTTTTTATCCATCAAGAATGATATTTTTTCATTAAACAAACGAAAGCTCTTATATGACTTCATCGACCGCTGAACCCCTTTCTAGCTATATAAATAAAGAATGGGGTCCCGATTATGGCTGTCATGACTCCAACCGGAACTTCGCGAGGCATCAGGATATACCTGGATATGACATCGGCTGCAATCAAAAGCACCGCCCCGAAAAGTCCAGAGAAGGGAATCAACCAGCGATGATCGATGCCAACTATAGAACGGGTAAGATGCGGAACGACGATTCCTATAAAGCCAATCGGACCCGCAACCGCTACTGATCCGCCAGAGAGCAGGATGATTGCCAGCCCAAGGACCAGTTTAAGGAATACTATATTCAGTCCAAGACCCTTTGCAACATCTTCACCCATGGATAACACATTCATTTTACCGGACATGATCAAGGCAAGGACCCAGCCTGCGGCAAGATAAGGCAGGACGGCAACTAAATTGTCCAGGCTTCTACCGGAAACGGATCCGGCAAGCCAGAATAGGACTTGCTCTAAAAGAGCCTCATTAGAAACAAGAAGACCTTGTGTAAGTGAGGCTACCATCGCCGTCATGGCTGCACCTGCCAATGTCAGCTTCATCGGTGTCAAGCCGCCGCGTCCCATGCTTCCAATCATAAATATGCTTATCGCGGCTATGGCGGCCCCTAGGAATGACAGCCATGTGAATACTTGAAGATTGCTTATCCCAAAAACGGTGACACCAGTGACCACCGCCAATCCCGCCCCGGCGTTGACTCCGAATATATCCGGGGAGGCGAGGGGGTTTTTAGTTAGCGTTTGCATCAAAACCCCGGAGATGGCTAAACTTGCACCGATGGCGGAAGCGATCAGGGCACGCGGAAGTCTGACTGATTGAATGACAATGTGCTCATTCGTCCCATTGAAATCGGTAAAAGCATCGATGGCCATTTTCCATGTTGTATCCGTATAACCGTATACAATGCTTGAGCACAGTAAAAACAGCAGCAAAAGAATGGTAATGAACAGCCCCATCCATTTCTGCCATGAATTTTTTAATAACATATCCAGTTACCTTTCCAATCACGTTTGTATATCAGTATTTAATTCAATTGTACTGGCGTTAACAGGACTATGTCAACGAATTTGAGAATCATTTTCAATTATATATTGACAGAAAAGTATATTCATTTTATGATGATGCTGTTAAGTGCGAATGATTATCATTTGCTGACAATTTGGGAGGGATACATAGATGTTTAGATTTAAGTCTTTATTAACGCTTTTTACAATATTTGCAGTCTTCCTTCTAGCAGCTTGCGGGAATTCGGATGAAAAGGCCGATGGAAATAAAGCTGAAGACAAGAAAGAGGAGAAAAGCTACACAATTAAGCATGCCATGGGCACTGCCGAGTTGAAAGAAACGCCTAAAAGAGTCGTCGTTTTAACAAATGAAGGTACTGAAGCATTGATCGCTTTAGGAATTAAACCTGTTGGTGCCGTTCAATCATGGCTTGGTGACCCTTGGTACGACCATATTAAAGATGATATGGATGGGGTCGAAGTTGTTGGTGTTGAACATGAAGTTAACTTAGAGAAAATCGCATCACTGAAGCCTGACTTGATTATCGGAAGCAAGATACGCCAAGAAGCTGTTTATGATAAATTAAATGCAATCGCCCCTACCGTTTTCTCGGAAACGCTAAGAGGAGATTGGAAAGAGAACTTCAAACTTTATGCAAAAGCCTTGAACCTTGAAGAAAAAGGTAACGATGTAATTGCGGAATTCGATAAAAATACTGAAGATCTTAAAGCTAAATTGGGTGATAAAGTAAATCAAGAAGTTTCCATTGTTCGTTTCATGGCTGGAACTACTCGTATTTATTACACAGATTCATTCTCTGGAGTGATTTTCGATCAATTAGGATTTAAACGTGCAGAACAACAGAAGGAACTTTTCACTGCAGATAATAAATTAGGCAACCTTGCCATTGAGGTTGGAAAAGAAGTCATCCCTAAAATGGATGGAGATATTCTCTTCTACTTCACCTACGCTCCTGAAGGCGACAAACAAGCCCTAAGCACAGCAAAAGAATGGACGAATGATCCACTTTGGAAAAACCTTGATGCAGTCAAAAACGGAAATGCCCATGAGGTCAGCGACGCAACATGGAATACAGCTGGCGGAGTAATTGCAGCTAATAAAATGCTGGAAGATATAGAAAAAATCATGCTTGAAAAGTAATAACACGTTTCCATTGAAAAAGGCCTTTCTCGATATAATTCGAGAAAGGCCTTTTATTTTATATCATTAACCCACTTGTCCGCTTTCCTTCAATTGATCGTCAACGAACAAGAGGCCCAGTTCGTAATGCTCCCCGTCAAATAGAGCTCTTTGCACAAAACGAATCTGTTCATTATTATCGATGACCTCGAGCTTGCAATGTGCCCGGTTTATTTGTAGCGCCCTGTATAGCTCTTCTTCTTCCCTGACGACGACCCCGTTTATTTTCGAAATGACCTCGCCTTTTTGCAACCCCATTTTATCTGCCGGAGATTGAGGGATAACGCCTAAGATCTGGACACCCAGCTTACTTTTCGAAAAATAAAAAGGAAGCTTTTGATCCATTGCCTTTTGGGAATGATGCAGGAATTCACGGCAAAGGATTGCCAAAACAACCGTTATGATTGCCAATGGAGGGTACCAGTAACCAGCTGCAGCCAATACCGTAATCACAATTCCCAATGCCCCTACCTTTTTGCCTTGCGCCTTAATTGCCAGTTCCGGGAGCGTCCCATGGACTTTTTGCTCAAAGCCGATTAAAATGGGCAGTACGATCGGCGACAGGGACATGTCCCCGATTGTAAAAACCGGATACCATTCGAAAGGCGCTGGAAGTTGTCCTCCAGGAATCATAACGAACATGGGAATTAGCCAGACCCGCTGTGAAACATACACACCTATCGGCTGCCCCCTTTTGGATACCTCCAAGTGAGGAGAGACCTTTTTACTTCCATTAGCAACAATCAAAAACCCTTCAGCAATCAGTAATAACCCCATTAAAATAACAAGTGTCGGATATACGGACCGATCTAGCTGATTAAGGGAATCCTGAAATAACGTCAGCTCGATATCTCTATCATATAGAAAGAACAGGATAAAGAAAGTGAGCCCCATTGTATAAACGGGGGAAACAAACCTCTTTTTCATGGATAGCATCGCCAAAACCGTAACCACTGCCATGATGGACATTGCCACCAAAGGAATGGCGAGTCCGGTGGCCAGCGTGAGGAAGGAAAGGATCAATCCCCCTATCAATCCTAGAGGCAGCATGGAACGCAGCTCCATGGAAAAACTGTAGATCTTCGTATTAAAATCATGGCGTTCCCGTTTAACGCGAAGATAGCCGATGAATAAGCAATAGGCAATCGAAACATAAAGCAAAGGGTGAAGGAAAAGTTTTCCTAATCCCATTAAGCATGCAATCAGCCAATCCGTTGTCAATTTCTATCCACCATCCTCAAAAGTAATCAAAATTTTGTCAAACTTCGTTCTGGTCAGTTACCTCCTATTCTATCAAAAATGTAGCCTCCATGCCTATTAAGATGCAGAAAAATTAGGTTTATCTCAAGTTGGCAGGCAAGGAACGATTAAATGCAAAAGAGGCACCGCTCCAAGGGGAACGATGCCATCAAGTTACTTCACTAAATAATTCAAAGCCGTGCGTAACTGGATATCATTATCTTCATCCTGGATCTTTTCCAGAATGGCGGATTCCAGATGCGCTGCGGTTTTAGCATCCAGCTTACCGGTCACTTCCAGGCCGAATTGTTTTTGGAATGCCTTTACTGCGATTTCTGTACTCCAATCATAATATCCATCCTCACGACCCGGTTCAAATCCGAGTCCTTTCAGAATGCTTTGGGCATACAGGATTTGTTCATCATTCATATCCCGCTCCAACACCTTCTCAATCGCCAGCTGATGGGCATTAAAATACTCCGGTTGTTTGACTTTGATCGTCGGTTCGATCCCTTTTTTATGGATCCAGTTCCCTGAAGGAGTCAGCCACTTATATAACGTAAGTTTAATCTTACTGCCATCACCCATTGGTACAGCTTGCTGTACTGTGCCTTTACCGAAAGTCTTCTCGCCAACCAATGGATAGCCTCCCGCCTCTTGCATGGCGCCAGCCAGGATTTCCGAGGCAGATGCGCTCCCTTTATCCGTCAAGACGGCAATGGGATAACTTTTCGCTTTCTTAAGGCTTGTGAAAAACGATTGTGTTTCCCCCGTTCTTTCGGCAATTTGCAAATAGGGCTTGTCTTTTGTGATGAACTCGCCAAGAATCGTTTCCACACTGGAAAGAAGGCCGCCTGGATTGCCGCGTACATCTATGACCAAGCCCTTGATTCCCGTCTTTTCCAGCTTCTTAATCTGCTTTTTGAAATCACTTGCAGTATTTTCCGAGAATGTGGTCAACTCGATATAACCGATTTGTTCTCCGCCGACTTCCTTAATTGATGAAAATACGGTATCCAATGGAATTTCGGCGCGCACCATATTGAATTCAAGTGGATTATCAATCCCTGCCCGCTTTATTTCAATTTTGACGGGTGACCCTTTTTCACCGCGGATTTTCAGGCGTGTTTCATACAGATCCAGCCCTTCAACACTTTCACCATTCACCTTGAGGATTTGATCTTTCGGCTTTAATCCAGCTTTTTCTGCAGGCGAGTCTTTGTAAGGAGAAACAATGATGACCTTACCATCTTCCATTCCGATTTCAGTCCCGATCCCTTCAAAAGAGGAGTCCAGGGTTTCATTGAATTGCTTAGCGGTCTCCTTGTCCATATATACGGAATAAGGATCTTTCAGCGCTGACAGCATGCCTTGGATGGCACCCTCAACCAGGTTGGAGCCATCCACCTGCTCTACATACTGACTTACGATTAAGCCGTAAGCTTGTTCCACTTTTGCCCATTCCTTATCCTTCGATATTTCTTGGCTTTCATCCTTTGCTTCATTCTTGGCCGGAAGGCTTGTCCAATATATGCCCCCCACTGCTCCAATGGCTAGTGACATGATGATTGCTAGAGGAAGTACCCATTTTTTGACCATATTTATCCCCATTTCTGACCTGATATGTATTTCACTATATGAGGGGAATGAAAAGAATATGCTTATAGAAAATGGTGACACTACATAAAAAAACAGACAAGGAATTTATCCTTGTCTGTTTTTCAATTGATATATTGGGTATTAGATATTTACATAGTTTAATGGATTAACAGCATTTGACTTGCTATAATTCCATGGGCCTTTATGTAGCTCAAAGTGTAAATGCTGACCGAAGGAATGGCCTGTGTTACCCATGATGCCTACTTGTTGACCTTTTGCAACTACAGCACCTTCGCCTACTTGTCTAGAACTTAAGTGTGCATACACAGTAGTCCATTGCTGACCGCTGATCGAGTGGGTAACGAAGACGACATTACCGTATGTACTTGAGAAGTAAGAACGGCTTACGACCCCGTCGGCTGCCGCTACAACCGGAACCGTTCCACTAGCAGCTATATCGATACCGGCATGCTGTTTATTCCAGCGTTCACCCATTGTTGAAGATACATACCCTGCACTAGGTCTAGTGAAAGTACCCGATGAAACGGCTGGCGCTTGACTTACATTAGACGAAGCGGGTGAAGATGATGATGAACTGTTGCTTTTTGCACTATATCCTGAAGAAGTGGATTGTTTTTTTGTTTCGGTTGCCTGTGATGCTTGTGATGCTGCTTGTGCAGCCGCTTGTGCAGCTTCTTGCTCTGCACGTTTTTTCGCTTCGGCTGCCGCTTTTTTACGAGCTGCTTCCAATTCGGCAAGACGTTGATGTTCCAAGCTGATGGCTGATTTGATGGCTTTTTCTTGAGCAGCAAGATTCGCTTTTTCTTCCTCTAGACCCATCTTCTCATGTTCATGCTTTTCAGTTTGTTGCTTTAATTTTTTAACCAATGCATCCTTTTCTTGCTTCTGCTGTTTTTGTTGCTTTTGAATTTCCAATAGTTCAGCTTTTGCCACTTCTAAACTGGCAAGCTTCGTTTCAACGGCTTTTTGCTTTTCTTCGAGATCCTTTTTATCCAGCTCATGCTGCTTTAAAATATCGCGGTCGGCTTCAGCGATTGTCGCTACAGCTCCGACACGGTCAACTAAATCCCCAAAACTGGATGATCCGAATAATACTTCAAGGTAGTTCACGTCCCCGCCAGTCTCCTGGAAAGAAAGTGCCCTTTCCTTCAATACTTCATTACGTTTCGCGATCCGCTCTTTTAATACTTTAATCTCTTCTTTCAATGCCTCGATTTCTTTTTTCGTTTGTGTAATTTCAGCATTTTTAGCATCGATTTTTTTTGCGGACTCTGCGATTTTCGCTTCAATGGCAGCTATTTGGTCTTCTGCTGTCATTTGCTTATCCTGCAGGCTATCGATTTTCTTTTCCGTGTCGGAAATATTCGATTCAACACCTGAACGTTTTTCCTGGATGGATTCTTTCTGTTTCTCTAAATCCGATATAGACTCAGCATAAACCGAAGGTGCCGCCAGAATGCTTCCCAACCCGATCATGATGGAGGCATTCATGGCAATGATATTTTTTTTCACGTTTCATTTCCCCTTTCAACCCGTTACATCCTTGCCTTGTAACGTCTCTCTATTTATGTCTGGCTACTTTTGGCTTTCGAGTAAAGATACAATTTAAACTTTCAAGAACTTCCTGACTGACATCAAGCTGCCCCATATTCCGATAACCGCACCAATTACGATGAGGATGGCCGATACTTGATAAATAAACGGATTTGCAGGCAGGAAATCTATGAATTTGAACGTAATCTGCGGTGCTGCATATTTATAAAGATTATAGTAGAGTACTGCAATCAGTCCTATCGGAATGATGGAACCGAGGATTCCCAACCAAAGTCCTTCCAAGAAGAATGGCCAACGGATGAATGTATTCGTCGCTCCTACCAATCTCATGATCTCAATTTCTTTTCTTCTGGCTACAATGGTAATTTTAATCGTATTCGAAATCAGGAACATTGCAGTAAATAGTAAGCCTACAATAAGAACGATCCCTATGTTTCTAGCAATATTAACAAAGCTGAATAGCTTCTCGACGTAGCCTTGTCCATATTTAACACTTTGGATATATTCCATACCTTCGATTTTCTTTGCCACCTTGATGACATCTTGCGGCGATTTCGTTTTGATAACATAAACGTCCCTTAATGGGTTATCCTGTTCAAATGGTTTAAAAGCATCACCATTATCTCCTAAATCATCTATTAAATTAGTAAGCTCTTCATCTTTTGGAGAGAAAATCACTGATTCGATACCGTTTATCTCCGTAATTTGCTTACCGATAGCTTTTATATCGTCATCATTCGCCGCATTATCAATATGTGCACGAACTTCGACATCTTTCTCCACATTTCCCGCGATATGATTTAAATTCATCATGAGCACTAAAAAGACGCCAACCAAAGTTAGAGTGACCGTTACTGCACTGACAGAAGCAAACGTCATCCATCCATTACGGCCAATATTTTTAAAACTTTCACGGAAGTGACGGAGCAATGTTCTAAATTTCATATCCGTAATCACCTCGATGTTCATCGCGAACTATTTTTCCACTTTCAATGGCAATGACACGTCGTTTAATATTGTTGACGATGTCCCTATTATGTGTGGCCATGACCAGTGTAGTTCCGCGTTTATTAATTTCTTCGAATATGTTCATGATTTCCCATGATGTTTCGGGATCAAGGTTACCTGTAGGCTCGTCGGCTATGACTACCTTGGGATCATTGACGATCGAACGGGCTATTGCAACCCTTTGCTGTTCCCCACCAGATAACTCGGAAGGAAGCATTCTCGCTTTATGTTTAATGCCAACCAGATCAAGAACTTCCATGACTCTCTTTTTGATTTCTTCTGGTTCCTTTTCAATAACTTCCATGGCAAAAGCAACATTTTCATATGCAGTGAATGTTTGAAGGAGTTTAAAATCTTGGAATACCATACCGATATTACGGCGGAATAGAGGAACTTTCGAATTGCGGATACTTGGCAGGCTTACACCATTGACCAAAATATTACCGCTTGTAGGCTTTTCTTCCCTATACATCATTTTGATGAAGGTCGATTTTCCGGCACCGCTCGGACCCACTACATAAACGAATTCGCCAGGCTTTATTTTCACATTGATACCATTAATGGCAATTACGCCATTTGGGTATGTCTTTTTCACATCTATCATTTCTATCATTCTAAAACCACCTAATTTGCTTGGATTATCACTATGTATCTACAGCTTTTCGACAATTTTCACTGAAATCTGACAGGAATCTCCCTTACTTGAGCACAGAAACATTATAACATCATATTTTGTCAAATTAAGCATAAAAAATATTACAGTTTCATTTCAGTTAGACATATATCAACATCTATGTAATAATTCCAGGATTTGATTGCTTGATAAGTGGTTGATCGTGAGTTGTTTCGAGGGTTTAATGGAGGCTAAATGAAACGTCCCGCTAAGCAGAACGTTTCATTAATCATTATTTATGTTCAGCAAGCCATTCAGCGACCATGCTCGCTTCCTTGCCCTTGATTATACCTTTTGGCATTCCGCCGCTTTGGCCATTCGCAATGACTTTTTCAATGTCTTCTTTTGATAGCTTGGAACCTACCTTCGTCAAGTTCGGTCCCACGCCGCCTTCAAGATTCACTGCATGGCAGCTTGAACATTTGTTTTCATAAATTTTTGCGGCATCACCGGCACCTGCCGTAGTCGTTTCGTTATTTTCACTTGCAGGCTCTTTATCTGCAGCATCATCGTTCCCACCGCATGCAGCCAAGGCCAAAGAAGTACCCAGAACTAAGGCTAACCACTTCATTTTCATTGAACTTACCCCCTCTGATTTATACCAGCACAAGAACATTATACCAATTTCAATCCAGTTTAAAACCCTCCCCAAGTACCTCCGAAGCGTCCATTACAATTACAAACGCTTTTGGGTCAACGAGTTTCACCAATTGTTTCAATTTGGTGAATTCCGACTGGTCTATTACGCACATCAAAATTGGACGAGTATCATCCGTATAGCCGCCATACCCGGATATGCCTGTTACACCCCGGTCCAGCTCATGTAAGATAGCATCCCTTACTTCCATTTCTTTATTCGTGATGATCAGTGACATCTTCGAACGGTTCAATCCAATCTGGACAAGGTCGATCGTCTTGCTTGTCACATATAGTCCAATCAATGCATAAAGGCCTTTTTCAATATCAAAAACGATGGCAGCACTTAAAACGATCCATCAATGACAGCCACACAGGTCCCCAATGACAGATGGGAATATTTATGGAAAATCTGTGCCGCCAAATCGGTCCCCCCAGTGGAACCCTTGCCGCGAAAGACGATTCCCAGCCCAAGCCCGACCATCATCCCCCCGCAAATCGAACCAAGCAATGCATCATTCGTCCATGCCTCCCAATCCTTTGTCAGAAATACCACTAAAGGCAGGAACAAGGTTCCAATCAGGCTTTTGGCTCCGAAATGCCTTCCGAGGATAATAAGCCCTGCAATGAACAAAGGGATATTAAAACCCCAAAGGACATAAGCCGGCTCCCAACCGAGAGTTGACCTGAGAATCGTGCTAATCCCGCTGACCCCTCCGGATGCGACCTGGTTAGGCAGTAAAAACACATTAAAACCAATGGCAATTATGGACGAACCGACAATCACCAATCCATACTCCGTTAACTTTTGAATGAAAGGATGCCTCTGCTCCCTGTATCTTCTCTTCATTTTGCATAAGTCTCCTCGAACCATCATTATTATCTAGTATTGGCCGAACGAGGTAGAGCATCCCTTTTCAATCCTGTAAATGTCAGCCAGAAGATTCATTAAAAAGGGAAATCATAAAAAAAGCCGGACCGGGGAAACCGGTCCGACTGGCTGATCTTATAATTTGGAACGCAAGTACGCATCAATGAACATATCGATATCCCCATCCATGACAGCTCCCAAGTTTCCGGTCTCCGCACTAGTACGGTGATCTTTAACCATGGAATACGGATGGAAAACATAAGAACGAATTTGGCTTCCCCAGCCAATTTCCTTTTGCTCCCCGCGGATTTCATCCAATTCCGCTTGTTGCTGTTCAATTTCACGTTGATACAATTTGGCTTTCAGCATATTCATGGCCTGGGCCTTGTTTTTGATTTGAGATCTCTCGTTTTGGCACGTTACCACGGTGTTCGTAGGTAAATGGGTGATCCGGACCGCCGAGTCCGTTGTATTGATATGCTGACCACCTGCACCACTTGCCCGGTACGTATCGATTTTCAAATCTTCCGTGCGTACTTCTATATTGATCGTCTCATCGAATTCCGGCATGACTTCACATGAAACGAATGAAGTGTGGCGTCGTCCTGAGGAATCGAAAGGAGAAATACGGACAAGACGGTGTACCCCTTTTTCCGCTTTCAAATAACCATAGGCGTTATGGCCTTTGAAAATTAAAGTGACACTCTTGATCCCAGCTTCATCACCTGGAAGGTAATCAAGGGTTTCCACTTTAAACCCTCTTTTTTCACCCCATCTTGTATACATGCGCAACAGCATGGAACCCCAATCCTGGGACTCCGTACCGCCTGCACCAGGATGCAGTTCAAGAATGGCATTTTTCGAGTCATATTCTTCACTTAATAAAAGTTGAAGTTCAAAGTCATTCATCTTTTGTGCAAGAACCGTGATTTCTTCTTCCAGCTCAGCTAAAAGTTCTTGATCATTCTCCTCTTTCACTAATTCATATGTCAAATCCAGATTTTCATATGATTCATTCAGGTCGGACAATTGATTGACTTGTTCTTTCAAAGCATTCGTTTCATTGATGACAGTTTGTGCTTTTTGCTGATCATTCCAAAAATCGGGATGTGTCATCTCATTTTCTAGCTGTGCGATTCGTGCCTCTTTTTCATCTAAGTCAAAGAGACCCCCTAAAGTCCGTTAATCGCTGCGCTGTCCGTTCAAGTTCATTTCTTATTTCTGCTAATTCCATTTCTCTTCACCTCATTAAGTATGTTAAAAAAAATCCCTGAAGAGGGATTCCCTTCATTACAATAAACCTCTTCATTATATGCAAACTAAACATGAAAAGAGGCGGCTAGCCTTGGACTTAACCGTCTCATCTTCATTATACACCTAACTTTAGCCTAAATTGCCATGGCAATTCTTATATTTTTTACCGCTGCCGCATGGGCATAACGCGTTTCTTCCAACGTCTTCCTTTTTACGGGCAGGGGCTTTTTTCACTTTTCCCCCGTCTTCTTCCTTCGGATTGACCGCTTGTCCTTTTATGACTTCCTTACGTTCCAAATTGTTGCGGATTTCAGCCTTCATGATGTATTTCGCGACTTCATCTTCCATTGAAGCAATCATCGCTTCAAACATCGCAAAACCTTCGGATTGATATTCACGAAGCGGATCGATTTGGCCATAAGCACGAAGGTGGATCCCTTGGCGCAGCTGCTCCATTGCATCAATATGGTCCATCCACTTACTATCGACTGCACGAAGAACGATTACCTTTTCGAATTCACGCATTTGTTCTTCAGATAGCTCTTCTTCTTTTTGGTCATAGCCTTCTTTCACTTTTGCTAAAATGAACTCAACCAATTCCGATTCGTTTTTCCCTTCCAAATCAGCCACAGTGATTGAACCTTCATTGAATAGGTTACCATTCAGGTAGTCGACAAGGCCTTGTAAATTCCAGCCTTCCTCATCGCCCATTGGAGCAAACGCGACAACATTTCGCTGGATGGATGCCGTGATCATCGTTTCGACGATTTCACGTAAGTTTTCACTTTCCATGACATCAAAACGCTGTTTATAGATAATTTCCCGTTGTTGACGGAGAACATCATCATACTGCAGTAATTGCTTACGTGAATCGAAGTTATTGCCTTCGACCCGTTTCTGTGCGGATTCAACGGCCCTTGTCACCATTTTACTTTGAATTGGCTGGGAATCATCCATACCTAGGCGTGCCATCATGTTTTTCATGTTATCCGAACCGAAGCGGCGCATCAATTCATCTTCCATTGATAAATAGAATTGAGTGACCCCTGGATCACCCTGACGGCCGGACCGGCCCCGCAGCTGGTTATCTATACGCCTGCTTTCATGACGTTCCGTGCCGATGACAGCAAGGCCCCCAAGCTCCTTGACACCTTCACCAAGCTTGATATCCGTACCGCGACCTGCCATGTTAGTAGCGATCGTAACTGAGCCTTGATTACCCGCATTCGCAATGATTTCCGCTTCACGCTCATGGTTCTTGGCATTCAAAACATCGTGAGGGATGCCTTTTTTGGATAAATAGGCAGATATGACCTCAGATGTTTCGATGGCAACCGTACCGACAAGCACAGGCTGACCCTTTGTATAACGTTCGGCGATGTCTTCCACAACAGCCTTGAATTTCCCATCAGTTGTCGCATATATAAGATCTGCCCTGTCATCCCTGATGATATTCCTGTTTGTCGGGATCGCAATGACATTCATATTATAAATATTGCGGAATTCCTCTTCTTCCGTTTTGGCTGTACCGGTCATACCTGAAAGTTTTTCATACATCCTGAAATAGTTCTGGAATGTAATCGTCGCAAGAGTCATGCTTTCATTTTGAATTTCAAGTCCTTCTTTCGCTTCGATTGCCTGGTGGAGACCTTCACTGTAACGGCGGCCTTTCATCAAACGGCCGGTGAATTGGTCAACGATGACTATCTCGCCTTCCTGGACGACATAATCCACATCCAAATGCATGGAAACATGAGCCTTTAACGCCTGATTGATATGATGATTCAAAGTAACGTGACTAATATCGAATAAATTATCGATATTAAACGCTTTTTCAGCTCGATTCATCCCATCTTCCGTCAGCTGAACACCTTTTGTCTTTTCATCATATGTGTAGTCCGTATCTTTCTTTAAGGTTCTTACAAACGCATTGGCCTGGATATAAAGCTGAGCCGATTTCTGTGCCGAACCGGAAATGATCAATGGCGTTCTCGCCTCATCAATCAAAATCGAATCGACCTCATCGATGACAGCGAAGTGCAGCGGACGCTGTACCATTTGTTCTTTATATAACACCATATTGTCACGAAGATAATCAAAACCTAACTCATTATTCGTACTGTACGTAATGTCAGCATTATACGCTGCCTGCTTTTCTTCTTTAGAATGACTGTTCAAATTCAACCCGACGGTCAAACCGAGGAAATCATACAATACACCCATTTCGGTGGCATCACGGTGTGCCAAGTATTCATTGACGGTAACGACATGTACACCTTTACCGGTAAGCGCGTTTAAATAAACCGGCATCGTGGATGTTAAGGTTTTACCTTCCCCTGTTTTCATCTCGGAGATATTTCCATCATGAAGGGATGCCCCACCCATGATTTGAACACGGTAAGGATATAAGCCCAGAGCACGCTTTGCCCCTTCACGCGCAACCGCAAAAGCCTCGACAAGCAAATCATCAACGGTTTCCCCATTTTGATAACGCTCTTTAAACTCTTCCGTTTTGGCACGCAACTGTTCATCCGATAACGCAGCAGTTTCATCAGCCAGCGCTTCGACCTGATCGGCGATTTTTTCTAAACGTTTGATTTCTCGCTTATTCGGATCAAAAACTTTATTTAATATATTAAGCATTCAATAACGCTCCTCTATTATGGTAATGATCGTTCAATGATAAAATTCATATAAGTAAGAAGAAACACACCTTCTATTATTACTAATGCACGCTTAATTTTACCACTTCTATCATAGAGGTACAACTTCATGTCACTTCGCTGGTATAGACCTGAATGCAATTCTTGCGAAAAACAATGGATAAATGAGGAGTAAAACTGTTAAAATAGGAGAAAGTATAAAAAATATGTTGCAAACTCCCCACTATTCCATATGCAAACGTGAATTATCCATAACCTTCCATCACTAGATGCTGTGTCCTCTCTAGAGATAGCATGTCAAGGTAATCCGACCTTACAGGCGTCATGTTTTGAATGATAAGGTGGGCTGCCGAAACTTATTAGCGGAAGATAAATAGAACATGTTTCGAGGTGGTATTGATGATTGGTGAACGTGTAAAAAAACTGCGAGAAGAAAAGAAAATGTCGATGACTGAACTTGCCGATAAAGCAGGTGTTGCAAAGTCTTATTTAAGTTCGCTCGAGCGGAACTTACAAACGAATCCTTCTATTCAATTTCTTGAAAAAATCTCCTCCGTACTTAACATCCCTGTTGATGCCCTGCTTTACGATGCACCAAATAAGGAAACCTTGGACAATGACTGGATGAAAATCGTTGAGGAAGCCATGAATTCGGGTGTCTCAAAACAACAATTCAGGGAATTCATCGAGTTTAATAAATGGAGAAAAGATAAAGAAGAGTAGAGTGGTAGTGCACTAGTTTACCTACATAATCCTGAAGAATACAGTTTGGATAAGCTAGACTCACAAGAATCCCAAGGAAGAATAAACCCTATAAACAGCTATGAATCGAACCACTGTTTATAGGGATGTTCTCGAATTTGTTCGGAACCTATTTTCCATCGTTCTCCTCAAAAATTGCCTCAGGGCTTTCCCGTTTCAAAAAAGCAATGATTTCCTCTTTTTTGAAACCCAAGCTTCTTGCTTCAGAAATCAATTTCACCCATTCTTGATCCAGTTCCACATTAGCCACCTCTTCTACCTCCTAAAATACTCTTGTATTTCAGGCAGACCAGCCATCATAGTCAAAAGGACCTTAGACCTGTGCCTTTGCGCCCTCATTTTTCAAGGAGTTTGCCTTTGTCGTGGTATTTATTACCAAATACATTACCTATAATCATATTATAACGGATACGCACTCCATATATTGCTATTTTATGTCGGTAATCCACATAAATGCAAAAACTTTCATCCGACAAAATATTACAATATTAAGAAAATTTGAAGTTCAGGTGATTTTTCATAGACTAATTCAATTTCGTTTTGCTCTTCTTAAAATTTCTTTGGGGTGTATTGATTCTCTCGATTGTAAGTGCATCGTGTGCTTTTTGCGCAGTTAAATCCTCACCGCAGGTCGGGCAAAGCCACTTTCCATATTCCGCACTGCTAAAAGAAGCCCTATGGCATGTATGGCAATTCTTTCGATACAAGTAATCCAGCCCCCTCTGCACCTTGATCAAATTGTTTTCTACACATAACCCATTGTTCTTTTTAAAGAACTGATAATTCGAATACAGTGCAAAAGATAGAGATATTTGAATAGGCAATATTGACTATTTATCTTAATGAAGAACAAATTTTGTTCTTTTAAGTGATCTTTGTGTTTTTTTTAGAGAACCAAAAGAAACAATCATTTTTACGTTCTAACGGATTCTATCAACATGCAAAAAAGCACAACCCAGAGGCTGGGCTGTGCTTTTAATATTAGAATAATAATTAACTAGGTTCAATCAATCCATAGCGTCCATCCTTTCGGCGGTACACTACGTTTGTTGTATTAGTATCCGCATTCGTGTAAACGAAGAAACTGTGACCAAGCATATTCATTTGTAAAATCGCTTCTTCACTGTCCATTGGCTTTAAATCAAAGCGTTTATTGCGGACCACTTCAATATCATTATCGTCTTCGAATTCATCCACCACTTCGTCAGCTTCCGTATTGAAGGCGAATGCATCGGGTGTAGTCGATAGATTGTTTCGGAACTTGCGATTGACCTTCGTTTTATGTTTACGAATTTGGCGTTCAAGCTTATCATTGATCAAATCAATGGCAGCATACATATCCGCATTTTCCTCTTCAGCGCGAAGAACCAAATTCTGCATGGGAATCGTCACTTCGACCTTTGATGTATTATTGTTCACTTTTAAATTGACTAACACATTTGCATCTGGTGTATTGTTAAAATATCGTTCTAACTTGCCAATTTTCTTTTCGACGTATTCTCGAATTGCTGGAGTTACCTCAATGTTTTCACCGCGTACGTTGTAATTCATAAAGTGAGTCCTCCTTAAATTAAGACTATACAGTTAGATTCTACAATACCCCTCCGGTTCCTTTTAGAAACACATCATGAAATATGTCGAAATAATGAAACAATTGTCGGAAGGTTTGGAAAGGGTTGATGTCTGCCCTAGCTTCATTATATCAAATGCTATGCTAGAAAGAAAAAATTAAGCCTATTTTATTTACAGAAAATTTAAAAATATTTAACATCGAAACCATTTGGACTCCAAAATGGAAGGAAATCAGTTTCTTTTATCATAGAACACGCCATCCACTGATAGACTTTCATACGGATTCGTGTATTTATTGGAGGACTTTTTCTTCTTATTCATTTCCTGGATATCCCGCTGTATCTCCTGCTTTTGGAGCTTCAGCAAGTGATTGACCCGTTGGTTGAGCAACAGGACTGCACGTCCCATCTGCTGCTCCTCACCAGTAAAAGGCGGTTTGATTTGAGAAAGGAGTCCATCCCGCCGATCGATCAGCTTTGTAACCCTTTCTATTTTAACATCACGCTCTGTGATCGTACGATCTTCCAGTACGGCAAGTAATTCAGCAGTCAAATCATGAAAGGCTCTAATCACCATTACACCTGACCGCTTTGGGTGAATTGTTTTTTCCGGTTGATCTGAATTACTTCCTTCCACATATTCCGGAACTCCGTAACAAGTCCTTCCACTTCTTCCAAAGCAGAAACGTCATTTTTCATATTCGCTTCGATCAAACGGCGGTTCATGAAATCATACAGACTCATCATATCTTTGGATACATCCGCATCCATATTCAGCGTCACCATCAATTCACGGATAATGGTTTGCGCCTTGATGATGTTCGTATTCTTCACTTCGATATTTCCTGCTTCAATGGCTTTCTTCCCAAGCATGATGAACTTCAAACAGCCATTATAAAGCATTAATGTAAGCTCTCCCGGTGATGCTGTATTGACTGAATTTTGCTGATACGATTGATATGGGTTATTCATTGCCATATTTAACTTCCTTTCCGACATACCTTAACTAAAATAAGAAGCTAACGATGCACTTTGGCTGTTTGCCTTTTGAATTGCTTTTTCCATCGCAGTGAACTGGTTGTAATAGCGCGATTCCAATTTCGTTAACTTGGCTTCAAATGTTGAAATCTTCTTATCCAGCCCAGCAACCAATTTTCCGATTGTAAAATTATTATTAACATATCCGGCCTTCCCGGCTTTTTCAGTGATCGCCTTCATGGATGATTCTATATCATCCCTTAACCGGCGTGCGAGCCCTTTGTCGCTCTTTTCCGACCCATTGGCCATGAACATATCGTAGATCGCATTCGGATCCTCACTAATGGCTGCCCGGAACTTGTCCTCATCAATCGTTAATTTACCGCCTTCCAAATAATTCTTGGTGGTGGTGATTCCCAAACTGCTGAGATTGTTTTTTCCAGTGATTCCGTCCACCGAAGTGTATAGGGATGTCCTCATTGTGGTCAGGAGACTTTTTAAGGTAGAATCGCTTTTTAACGTTCCGCTCTTCGCTCGTTCTTCCCACAGCTTCACTTCATCCTCTGTCATTGCCTTTTTTTGCTCAGAGGTAAGCGGGGTAAAGGAGCGATATTTCGCTTCACCCATTTTATCTTGAACCTTTTTAATGACTTCATTGTATTTATTCACAAACTGAGTGATTGTGTCCAGGATGGCATCGACATCAGCTGTTGATGAGAATGTGACTGTATCCGCCGTTTTTTGCTTTACCGTTATTTCCGCTCCATTAATCTGAAACGTATTCGAAGGCCGGGAAATGTCCAGGCCATTATAAGTAATCGATGCATTTTCTCCTATTGTGCCGCCAGCCCCTTCATTGTCACTGCTCATTTTTAGTACATTGAAGAAATCTCCAGTACCCCCTAACTCAATTTCAGGCCGATTTTTTGCATCACCGGTATTTTTAGCAGTGATGGAAAATTTCTGGGACGTCCCATCGAAAAATAGAGTCACCCCCGAGCTGGCATTAATTTTATTTATGACACTCTCTAACGTATCGTCCGCATTAAGGGTAAGTGTATACGGTTTTTCCACTGTTGCTCCATCTTTTACTTCCGTATCAAAACCGCCATCTTTATTGATGGCCAGTATCGTAATATCTTGAGGGGTCGCGATTCCCAATTCAGATAGTTTCTTTTTGGGGTCGGTAACAGCAGATTTTTCCGTACTTGTCATGGTTGCTGCCTTGGCAAGCCCATTCACTTTTATATTCCCGGAAAAATCGCTGGTCGAATTCACATTTTTCACTGATACAGCATCTGGATTCGATACCATTACCTTCTTTTTAATGAAGGAAGACTGCTTTCCAATTCCATCACGAATGAGCGTATCCAATTCTGATAAAGCTGTATTCATCGAACGGTAATCATCCCGCTGCCACTCGGAATACTGCTTTTTCTGTGTCAGTTTATCCAATGGCACCCGTTCTGCCTGCATCATGCTCTTAACTAATTCATCAATGTCCATCCCGCTTGCTAAACCACTGATTCGTACCATAATTGATCACCCGCTTATATTTTTTCATCCACCATTATGCCGACAAACTCCGTCATTGCCGCATAGAAATCCAATAACTTCTTCGGGGGAAATTCCCTGATCGTCTCATCCGTCACGTCATCCACTACCTTGACATAATACTCATTCAGCTTCTCATGATATTCAAAACGAACGGCCGTATGTGTCGGATTCAGGAAGGTGTTCAAACTATCCACCATTTCCCGCACCTTTTCTTGTGAAGGCTCAACAGTAGATTCCACTCTTTGTTCCGAATAGGCAAGTGTATTCATTTCACGCTGATAATAAGAACTGATTCCTTCCGAGATTGCTGTTCTAAGTTGTGAGGAAAGAATATTCGTGGATAAACTCTCCAGCATCTAAATAGCCCCCAATAGGATATCTTTACTTTTTATATCGGTTCTAAAATAGAACTTTACAGTGTATTGCACAGGATTTATCATATATACAGAACAAACATTCGCCATTGGAGGGGATAACATTATAAAATGGGATTAAGAAGATAAGCTTACACTCTTATATAAGGAGGTTTTCATGATTAATCTTACTGATATCCAGAAAAATATATTATATGCCAGCATTATAAGTGACGGTGAAATAACGAAAATTTATAAAAATAGCAGGAGAAAGAACAATAGCTATCGGGAACACTACGGCACATCTCAGGAAGCTTATCGAAAATGGAAAATTTCATTTTTTGATGGATTATTATATATCACTCCGGCAAGTCAATGTGTCCGTTCCGCTTCTTTAGAATTATTTACGGATTTATTCCCACACTTTTACAGTAATGATGGAACTAAACATCTCCCTTTCACATTACTGAAAAATTGCACTTTAGCACATTTCCTAACTATTCTATACATGGATGATGGCTCTTTAAGCATCTCATATAGGGTAAATCATAATAAAAAAATTATATACCTCACACCGCATATATACCTTTACCTTCAATGTTATCCTAAAGACGAATTAGAGAAATTAAAGGAACATATATTTACCACATATCATTTATCCTTAAAGCTGAGTTCTCGTAAGGATGGATATGGATATATTCTAAAAACTACTTCTGTTAAAGAAACTTTTCGTTTCCTCGAACTAATCGAACCTGTAGCAAAAACTTGTTCTTCTATGTTATATAAAACCTCTTGGGAATTCCGAAATCAAAAAGAAATACTCAGATGGAAATCTAAGTATCCTGATTACAAGATTCTTACCAGCAGTTCAGATCGCTCTAAACCCTATTCTCCAGATGAAATTAAATTACTAAGACAACTTAAAGAAAATGGTTATACCACAAATGAAATTGCAAAAATGTTAAAAAGAAGTTATTGGTCCGTTACTCACAAATGGCAAGAAATTAAAAAACTAAACTAACGCTATCTCGTGTGATAGTATTTCGGAGCTAGATAATAATGTTTATCTAACCGAGTCCTTTATATTTTTCTATACAAAAGAGACCCTAGTAAAACTAGAGTCTCTTTCAGGTAATTTAAAATTAACGAAGAAGTTGCAAAACGCCTTGTGGTTGTTGGTTCGCTTGCTTTGCGACTATGTCTTTCGAGCATAGAACAGACTATATCTTCACCCTTATCTTATTAGGGGCTGGGCACTTCGAATGGCTACCGCCACCCTACGGATTTCATTGCCATAGCTTTCGCCTTAGACTGTATATCCTAGTCGTTGAACCTTCTCCAGAGTTTCCTCAAAGGAGCTTGGCTGCTGATTATCCATTATGTCATCTCCATCATTTTCAGACCATCACGCTTACCGTTTCCAGTTACGTTGTGGTTGATGCAGCTTTAGGAAGTTCCAGCAATTCACCCAGTCATAATTTTATCCATTACTAGATAAAACGCCCTTCAAATTTACCTAAGGAGTTGTAAAATCCCTTGAGGTGCTGAATTTGCTTGAGCCAACATTGCTTGTGCTGCTTGAGAAAGAATAGAATTCTTAGTTTGTTCCATCATTTCTTTCGCCATATCTACGTCACGTACACGAGATTCAGCTGCAGTCAGGTTTTCAGAAGATGTATTCAAGTTATTAATAGTGTGTTCAAGTCTATTTTGCTTAGCGCCCATTTGAGAACGTTCATCAGATACTTTTTTTATGGCAGCATCAATGTCACTGATAGCGGCAGTTGATGTTGCTGCATCAGTACCTAAAGCAGGAGGAGTAGTAAAAAGTGCTGATGATCGCATATCTGCAAAAGTAACATCTAAAGTTTGATCTTCATTTGCACCAATTTGGAATGTGAATACTCCACTGGCACCGCCAGTACCGTCCAATAATTTTTGTGTATTAAACTCAGTTGTAGTTGCAATACGATCAATTTCTGCAATAAGGTCTGCATTTTCTTTTTGAATCTGTGCTCTATCATCGGCAGTATTAGTATCAGATGAAGATTGAACAGCTAATTCACGAATACGTTGAAGAATATCATGAGTCTCATTTAATGCACCTTCAGCAGTTTGGATCATTGAGATTCCATCCTGAGAGTTACGGCTTGCTTGGTCCAATCCGCGGATTTGTCCACGCATTTTTTCAGAGATTGCTAGACCAGCTGCGTCATCGCCTGCACGGTTGATGCGCATGCCTGAAGCTAGTTTCTCCATTGATTTTGATTGTGCATTCGTTGCACTTGATAATTGACGGTGCGTGTTTAGAGCTGAGATATTGTGATTGATGATCATTTTTGTTTCCTCCTTGAGTCTTAAGTCCCCACGTCCATGTGGTTGTTTACGATGGGCAGTGAATAAGTCGGCCGCCTATTTCACTGCCCATCGTTGTATACTTAATATCGACCTGCTTGGAAACATATTTAGCGGATTTTACGATTTTTTCTTGAAATACTCATTTATGCCTTCCAGAAAATTGGTTTCTGTTTTGGAGGCTTTTCTATTTTCCTGCTGAATGGACAGGTAGATTTCCTTCCTATGGATATCGACGTTTTTCGGGGCATCGATCCCGAGTTTGATCTGATCCCCTTCAATGGACAGGATCGTAATTTCGATATCATCGCCAATCATGATCGCTTCATTCGGTTTTCTGGTCAATACGAGCATCATTTCCCCTCCTGTTCGGCTGGAGGATCAAAAAGTTTGTGCTTTGTACGGTATTCACTAGCATTCATGATGAATTGCTTTCCGACTTTTTTGGGGCCGTTTATGATGATTGGGGCCTGGAGATTCGCCGTCGTTTCATTGAAGGGGTCCTGAATCGTCAAGATGACGAAAGTAATGACTTCCAGTTCCGTTTCTATTTGTAAAGAAGATAACACCTCATCCGTAAGCTTCACTTCATAATCAGGAAACACTTCAAAAGGATCTGTCACAATGAAGGCAAGCTCTTTTGTTTCTATCGATTGCAGGACGAAAAAGGGCGTGTCATCCAAAGCTAGCAAGCAAAACTCTTTTTCTTCTAAAAATCCTGGTATCCCGCTTTCAAATACATAAATCTCTTTCTCTGCCAATTCGAGTTCGCCATGAAATTTTGTTTGTAGGATCATCTATGTTTTCACTTTCCTTTCCCATCCGGATATAAATTGATGAAATCTATATCCAGCGCATTTTTTTGTAGAATTTCGACATTCACACTGCCTTGTGTGTATGTATGGTTCACCCTATTGACTTGAGCATCAATGATCGGTTTTTGGGCGGTTGCTTCAATCTTCACTTCCGCTGGCTGGTAGTCGAGCTTCACGCTGAAATGCGAGGGAATCCAGCCGAGATTGAACTTCTTCTCCGGTCCCTTGCTGTTTTGCCTGGCCTGTTCAGCGAGTGCATTACCGCCTTTTTCAATATGCATCAGCTCCGTCCCCTGCTGGGCACGTCTTGCCATACCCGCCAGCCAATCCTGATATCCCTGCTGCGCAAATTCATCAACTCTTCTTGAGAGGCTTTTCAAATCCATGTCTTCCCTTGCTTGTGACTGATCGATCGTCAGCTTGCCTTGGGTCGTTTGAATCTCCATGATCGCTTGCGGCTGTTGAATGGATTGGACAGCCGCCTTCTGTTCGATTTGCTGCACAGGCTGATCTATATTCAATCCAATCTTCATTGGGTTGGATTGCAATCTAATTTGCGGAATCTGCATCATCAACACTCCTTATAGAAAAAAGCTATCCATTTAAGAATAGCTTAGCGAAGAAAATCCAATAAACTCGGCTGCATGATTTTTGCGCCGATACTTAATGCCGCACTATGGACACTTTCCTGGGTCGTCAAATCCATGATCGCCTTTTCGATATCGACATCCTCATTTTTCGAAAGGATTTCAGTGGCAAAAACCTCCTGCTGCTTGAGACGGTCCGTCATCAGCTCAATCCGATTTTGCCTTGCGCCAACCTGTGCCTGCATGCCTAAAAACGTATTTATCGTTGCGTCAAGTCCTTCCAGCGTGCCAGTCACGTCGCCGCCGTTTTCCAGTGCCTCGATTGTCTGGTCGATGCTTCCGCCGGCCGCTAGTGCATCACCAAAAATCTTGGAACCGTCCGTATTGATTTTAAGGGAAATCCCGGAAAACACTTCAAGGTTTATGTCCCCTGTGCCATACACGGTATTTCCATTAGCATCTTTAACAGACGATGGTCTTACATTCGTATCCTGGCCGTTGAAAATGTACTTTCCGCCAATCTGTGTGTCGCCAAGAGTTATGAGATGTTCTTTTAATTGTTTAATTTCTTCAGTAATGGTTTTCAGTTGTTCCCCTTCATACGTGCCATTGCTGCCTTGAACGGTTAATTCACGAATCCGCTGCATGGCGGAGACACTTTCAGTAATGGCATCATCCGTGCTGTCGATCCAATTGGTCGCTTCGGCAATGTTACTTTGATACTGCCCTATTTGATTGAGGTTTGTCCTGTACCCCATTCCCATCATGGCCGCAACAGGGTTATCGGATGGCTTGGAGAACTTCTTTTGAGATGAAACCTGTTCTTGCAGCTTGGACATCTTTTCGTAACTGCTGCTTAAATTGCTCAGCATATTATTGGTTAGCATCGATTGTGTTACCCGCATATTCGTCCCCTCCTATCATCGGCCTGCTATACCCATTCCGTTTATGATTTTGTCTAGCATTTCATCCATCATCGTCATCATCCTTGCAGATGCGTTGTAGGCCTGCTGGAATTTGATCATGTCCGTCATTTCTTCATCAAGGGATACGGAACTGACGGAATCCCTATTTTGGTTAACCGAAGCAGCAAGCACGACAGAGTTGGAAAGGTTCTTTTGGGCGCTTTGGGAATCCACACCAAGCTTTCCGATGATACCGGAATAATAGGTGTCGAAGCTTCCCGTCAATTCGTCAGAGTTTTGGTCTTTGGTCGAGTACTCACTGAACGCCTTCTTTTTAAGGTCAGCCAGGAGTTTGGCATTTTCATTATCCCCGGATGCCCCTCCGCTTTTTCCGCCTGCGGCAATTTTTGTGGGATCCTTCACGATTTCACCATTCACCTTGATGCTTTGGGCGGCACTCTTACCAGGTTCAAGTTCAAAGAAGTTCAAAGTTGAAGTGTTGCCATCACCTAAGGCATACCCTTGTTTATGGATGGCATTGAACTCATTCACGAAAGCAGCCGTCATATTATCGAGCTTTTTCAGCATATCAGGATAAGCGCCGCCGGTCGTGCCATCAGCCTTCTTATAGCCGAAGCTTTTGATCAAACCGGACAGTTCCCCCGAGAAATTGTAATCGGTCAATGTTTTCGAACCAAACTTCAATCCGTCCACCATACCTGTCGTTTTATCATGGCTAACTTCAACTTTCGAAGTTCCCACCATCCCGGTTTGGTTAACACTGACCAGATTGATGGGCGGCACAAAAGACGAACCGTCTTCTTGCATCAATTCGATGTTGTATAGCCCTGTGGCCACATCGCTGGCTCTGCCGTAATTCGTCGGAATGACGTTATTCACTTTAATGCTGACAAGCTGTGAGAGATTGTCCACGAGCACATCACGTTTATCATAAAGGTCATTGGGGATATAACCATGCGGTTCCACTTTGCTGATCTGTTGGTTAAGCTGATCAATACTGCTGATGAGCGTATTGATTTCGTTCGCTTTGACGTTTATCTGATTGCCGATATCCGTTTGAACGTTCGTTAGCGAGTTATAGTAGTAGTTTAGGGTATCCGCGACCATGACGCCCGTCGAGGCAACGACTTCACGCGCCCCGGAGTTTTCCGTATTCGCCGTCAGCCCCTGCAGCGAATTCCAGAACTTCTCAATCGTGGCGGCCAACCCGCTGTCGGTCGGTTCGTTCATGACGCCTTCCATTTTCGTCAGGGATTCGCTCATGGCCCCGTAATAACCGATTTTATTACTTTGTGTCCTGTATTGTGCATCCAGGAAACTGTCGCGGATCCGCTGAACCGTTTCAGCTGCCACCCCTGTCCCGATTTGGCCGGCAACGCGCGGGCTGTTCAAACCGACAGTAGGAAAGCCCGACGTCTGGACCAGGTTGACCCGCTGCCTTGAATATCCTAATGTATTGGCATTGGCCACGTTATTTCCTGTTGTATACAAGGCCCCTTGAGAGGTGGATAATCCGCGTTTGGCGGTCTCAAGACCCATAAAGGTTGAAATCATTTGCTCGCACCTCCATCTTTTTTTCTGCTTCTTATGCTTTGGAATCAAACATTCCCATGCCTATTTTCGCCGTTTTCCCAACCGAACCCCCATAATTCAGGTTCTGGTGCTGAGGTCTCAGCATATCCAAAGAGACATTAATGAATTGAAGGGACTGATAGATCAATTGCTGATTTAAACCGTTCCGCTCCTTCAGCTTTGCCACTTCATCGATCAATGCCGCTTTTAGCATTTTAAGGACTTCCGTTTCTTCTGGTCCTGTCAGTTCCGTCACGGTATGGATGGAGGCAGGCTGTCCCGCCGTTCCATTGGCTGCAAGAAATTCCTCGACTGCCCTTTCTCTTTCCTTATCCGTCTGGCTGATCGCTTTAATATGCTTTTGTTCCGAAATCAGCAGGGCAGTAATCGCCTCGGTATCATTCGCTTTCAAAATGGCCGTTTTTCTTATCGCCAATTGATTCAAGCTTTTATGAAGCTTGATCAATTTTTCAAGCGATCCGATGATGTTCCGTGCAGTCATTTCGCTGCCTCCTCCGCTCATAAATGAAGGACGGAAACTAGCTCCGTCCACTTCATTCAAGCTTCTTTTTCATGGAAAATTCATTTCCGGTAAAAATCGATGAGACCCTTAGCCGTGGCTTGTGCATTCAATTTATAATTTCCTTTTCCAATCTGGATTTTCAGTTCATCCACTTTTGCTTGTCTTGCAGCAATCATCTTCGATTCTTGCTGCATTTCTTTTGCCGCTGAAGAAATTTCAACTTTATCCGAGGATTTGACCTTGGATTCCTTGATATTCCCCGTTTTATTGGCTTGAAGATTATAAGGGTTAACACCTGTCATACCGACGTTATTGATTTTCATATTCCAGATCCTCTCCTTCGGTCGATTTTATAAATCCCATTATGTTTCGATTCCTTAACACATGAAAATGGCTCTGGACTGTGTTATTCTCCCTATCTTTTTTATCGACATGGAACCGATTTCTTTAATTGTTTGCTGTAATCTTTCCTTCGACACCCATTGTCGAATATTGTTCTCAATATCGAATATTCTAACAAAAACGGCATTATGTTTCCATGAATGAATTACCCTTTTTGCTCATCCTTCATGTAGTACGTATTTTTTTTATCATTTCCTTGAATTTCAGTCAGGCGCTTTTCTTCATTTTCAAATGCCTGCAAATCCGTAACGAGCGAATTGGTGCATTTGCCGCATAACCTTCCGCTCTTGATGTTGGCGCCGCACTTTTCACAAGGAATTCCGAGATTGGGAAACTGTGAAATTCTCAGCTTTCCGGTTCTCACAAATTTAATAATTAACCTTTCTTCAACGCCGGTTTCCATAACCACCTGCATCATGGACGCCGTTCTATTTGTTTTCTTGCGAATATATGCATACACTTTATCATATTGGGCTTCTTCTTCTTTATAACAGGCATCGCACACATCACGGAATTTCGTCATAACGAATAACGAATTACAGTTTGGACAGTTGAATACATCCATCGAGGCCCCGCCTTCACCATCACGGCGATTATTCTTCAGTACTGTATATATCGAATAATCCCGGCGATACTTTAGGAAGTTTTATTAAAATAAGCTTTTTCACCTAGCCAGTGTGATCGATGATACTTCTTTGGCCCCAGCCGTTATCAATGCCTTTGCTGCATGCCTGAGAGTTGTGCCAGTTGTGTAAATGTCATCGATGATCAAAATGGATTTATGCTCCAGCATATCAGATTGCATGACCTGAAAAACCTGCGGTAATGACATTCTCTCTTTACGAGATTTTTTTGATTGTTTTTCGGTATGGATTCTTGTCAAGGTCTCAACCGTATGAAGTCCAACTAGATCTGCCAAAGCCTTTCCCTGGTTGAACCCCCGCTCCTTAAGCCGTTCATCGCTAAGCGGGATGGCGGTTACCAGGTCAAACTCCACCTCCTTTAACCTTTCTTTCAAAAAAGGGACGAAAATCTCAGCCAACGCATAATCACCCCGGTACTTATATTTAGCAATCAGATCTTTTAAGTATTCATTATAATGAAATAGCGCTATGTTCTTCGACAAATAGCCTCCCCATTCCCTATTCCTTTCCCATCTTGAACAATCGGGACAGAGGTCACCGGTCATATTGTCCCCTCCCAGCTCCCTTGAGCACATTGTACATGTATCTCCGGTTATCCTATTAAGTTTCCCCTCACATCCTTCGCAGATTGCCCTTGCCTCGGCCTGCTTAAGCAGGCTCCCCCATGTCAAAGCTTGCTGCATTCCTTCATCACAAACTAGACATCTATTCATCCAGCAGCCCCCTTTTCATGGCATTTTTATTCATCATCTGTATATGGCGGACCGCCTCGGCCATCGCTTCACTTTTACCGTAATGAAAAAAGGTGACCGTCCCGGAAGGATTCGCAAAGCTTCTCCCTACCCTTCCGGCAATCTGAACTAGAGCACTTTCAGAAAACACTTCATGTTCAGCACCGATCACGGCTACTTCCAACCGCTCGATTGTCACGCCCCGTTCCAGGATGGTCGTGGTCAGTAATCCCGGAACGAGTCCATTCCTTAAGGCCATTACTTTTTCCTTTCGATCAGGGTGCCGGGAGTGGACAATCGATAATTCAGGGGACAGCCTTTGAAACAGCGGAAGAACTTGCTCCATCACTCTGATGCTTGGAAAAAACAATAGGAAGGGGATATTCTGGTTAAGGCGCTCACTTACCCATGCGTTGATTTTCGATGGAATCTTTTGTTGAAGGAATAGTTTTTGCCAATTGCCGCTCCACTTCATTTCAGGAACGGGGATTGGCTGGCGATGATAACGGGCCGGGATTATGAAGGCTTTCAATTTGCCGCTTCGGTATAGCCGCCGCATGCTCTTCGAAGGTGTGGCGGTCAAGTAGATGGTTGCCGCGGATACCTTTTTCGACTTATTAACCGCATAATGCAGCGAATCATCCATTGAGTAGGGAAACGCATCGACTTCATCAACTATGATGACATCGAAAGCTTCAATAAAACGGAAAAGCTGATGGGTCGTGGAAACGGTCAGTGGCGAAAAACCATGTCGATCTTCACTGCCGGCATGGAGAGTAGTGACTTCAATGGCAGGAAAAGCTTTTTTTAACCTTGGGGAGAGTTCGAGAACGACATCGGTACGCGGTGTTGCCAAACAAATCCGTTTCCCGGCAAGCAAGGCTGCCTCAATCGCTGGAAATAACACCTCCGTCTTCCCTGCCCCGCATACAGCCCATACTAGGAATTCATCTTTTCCGTTTACGGCTTCAACGACACAGTCGGACGCATTCTGTTGACCTGCCGATAAAGTGCCCATCCACCTCATCACATTGTCAGGAATCGTATATTGAATGCCGGGACCGGTCCACCTATAAAGCTTTGCACATTCACTGACCCGTCCCATCATGATGCATGAGCGGCAGTAAGTGCAATCTTGATTGCACATCTTGCAAGGGAAAGTATAAAACAAGGTTTGATCTTTGTTACCGCAGCGTACACAGTGATAACTGCCGTTCCCGGATTGCACGCCGCAAGTTTCCGAGACATACCCATTCTTGAGGTGCTCTGTGAGGATTTCTTGGGAGAAGGGGATTTCGAAGGCCAAAAGATGTTTTCCGGTGAGATGGTTCTGAAGTTCAGGGGAATAAGGCGGGGAAATGCTCGTTTTTTTCAAACTGCAACCTCCATTTCTTGATAAATTACACTCCCCCTTATCATTCGCTTTTAACTCCCGGATTCCTTTTTGTTCATAAAAAAACGCCTTTCACTTAGTAAAGGCGTCAAAGCTTAAATTTTATACCAGCCCATCCCCATCGAGCCTTCGCCCAGATGCGTTCCGATTACTGGGCCGAAGTAGCTGATATCGAATTCGACATTCGGGAACCGTGCTTCAAGTTCCGCTTTCCAGTCTTTGGCTTCGCTTTCCCGTTTTGCATGAATGATGACGGCCTTATATTTCTCGCCGCTCGCCGCCTCTTCTCCAAGTAAATCGGCAATCCGTTTCATCGCTTTTTTCCTTGTACGGATTTTTTCAAATGGGACGATGACTTTATCAACAAAATGGAGCACCGGCTTCACTTGAAGCAGACTGCCGATCAAAGCTTGGGCACTGCTTAAGCGGCCGCCGCGCTGGAGATGGGATAGGTCATCTGCCATGAAGTATGCCTTGACCGATGGTTTCATTTCTTCAAGCCTGGCCATGATTTCTTCTGCACCTTTGCCATCAAGTGCCATCTTTGCCGCCTCGATCACGTAAAACCCCTGTACCATGCAGCTGATTTCCGAATCAAACGCATGAACCCTGATTCCCTCGACCATTTCACCTGCAGATGCCGCTCCTTGATACGTGCCGCTGATGCCGCTCGATAAATGAATGGAAATAACATCATCATATTCTTTTTGCAGTTCCTCGAACTTCTCGACAAACTTTCCGATTGGAGGCTGTGAAGTGGTCGGCAATTTCTCCTGCCTCTTTACTTCCTCATAAAACTCATCCGCAGTAATATCAATTTCCTCCCGGTAAGCTTCATTGGAAAAAATGACATTAAGCGGCATCATATGTATATGTAAACGATCACGCATTTCCTTTGGTATATATGCAGTGCTATCTGTTACGACTGCGGTTTTCATATTAGTACCATCCTTATAAAAATTTACTTCGTATCATATTCAACATTCTATCTGAAAATGCCTTTATTTGCATTAAATAGCCTTTTTAATTACCAAAAATTTGAATATGATCACATCAAACAAAAAAATCCAGCCCTTCAGCACGCATTGCGGAATCTGAAGGGCCGGACTTATCGAACGCTTTGATTACTTCACTTCTACCCAGCCGTTTTTAATAGCTAGGACAACCGCTTGTGTATGGTCATTCACATTCATCTTCTGAAGAATGTTACTCACATGATTCTTGACTGTTTTTTCACTGATATATAGAGTTTCGCCGATGGCCCGGTTGCTTTTCCCGTCAGCTAAAAGCTGAAGCACTTCACATTCACGTCGAGTCAATAGGTGAAGCGGCCTCCTGATTTCTATCGTATGTACGGAATCACGATCAGCACCCTCTTCAGCTGCTAAACGGCGATATTCTTTAACTAAGTTATGGGTGACCTTCGGATGAAGGTATGAGCCGCCTTCAGCGACTACACGCACAGCATCGATCAACGCGTCTGCGTCCATCTCTTTCAACAGATAACCTTGTGCTCCTGTTTTCAATGCGTGCTGCACGTAGTTTTCATCATCATGAATGGAAAGGATGATGACTTTTGTTTCAGGGTAACGGCTCACGAGCATTTTTGTAGCTTCGACCCCATTCATGTTCGGCATGTTGATATCCATGATAACAACATCAGGTTTATGTGTTTCAACAAGATCCATAGCTTCGCTTCCGTCATCACCCTCGGCAACAACATCAAAGGATGATTCAAAATCTAATATGCGCTTTACGCCTTCACGGAAAAGCTGATGGTCATCGATTATGACGATACTAGTCTTCAACGGCTTCTTCCTCCTAGTTTCTATTTAATATGTCTATTCTCTATTATTTAAATGGTAGGGAATTTGGATAAATACCAAAGTGCCTGCTCCCGGTTGTGAATCGATCGTCATTTCACCTTCCAGCAGCTCGACTCTTTCTCTCATTCCAACCAAGCCAAATGAGCCTTCTTTTTGAATCGAAGAGTCAAACCCCTTTCCATCATCTTTGACGACGACGGTCACCATCTCCTTGGAAATGGACAGTTTAACTTGAATCTGTTTTGGGTCCGCGTGCTTCAATGAATTTTGTACAGCCTCTTGAACCAGCCTGAATAATGCGACCTCCATATCGGAAGGGAGCCTTTTGACCTGCCCAAGGTTCACGAAATTCAGATTCACGCCATTATTATAGTCTTCGGTCGTTTGCAGGTACTTTCTGAGGGTAGGAACAAGTCCTAAATCATCAAGCGCCATAGGCCGAAGGTCATAGATGATTCTTCGCACTTCATATAAAGCATTCCTTACCATGACCTTTAAACTGCGGATTTCCACTAACGCTTCATCAGGACCTCTCTCCCGCTGCACTCGTTCTATCAGGTCTGAGCGCATCATGACGTTTGCCAGCATTTGCGCCGGACCGTCATGGATTTCACGTGAGAGCTTTTTACGTTCCTGCTCCTGGGCTTCGATTATTTTCAGTCCGAAGTCCTGCTTGCGTTTCGCTTCTTGAAGGGCTTCCCCCACAAATTTAAGATCTTGTGTCAAATAATTCTGCACCACCGATATTTGCGAGACGAGATGCACCGCTTTATCGATCGTCTGCTGCAAACCCCTTAACCTTAACTCAAGTTCATCCCGGCGATTACGGAGCTCTTTCTCCAATTGCCGGTTAATTTGTAAATCGACTTGCAGCTTATGTGCCCTTTCATAAGCATCGCGCACTTGTTCTTCAGAAAAATGGTTGAAGTGCATACTGACTTCTGAAAGCCTTTTTCGAGCAAACCTGGCTTTTGAATCCAGTGCATCGCTGTCGGTTATCACAATGGCAACCCTGATTTTCACATCATCAAGCTCTTTTGATAATGTCTCGAAGTCCTTTCGGCATTGTTCGCCGATATCAAAGACTTCATCCTTACTTTCACTAACAGTGCTTACCATTGTTTCTAAGATCTTGTCCAATGCTTTAGCATCAACCTTTTTTATGGACATTAAGATCCCTCCACTTAAATCAAAAGACTTAAACAATTTATTGTCTTAAAGACTATGTATATGGAAAAAAGTTCTTTCCCTTTTTCATGAATGGTTAAATTTCAGGAAACATTTGTATGAAGTAACCTTCATGAACATATTGTACCAAAAAAAGTTTAAAAATACGTTAATTCCCTTTTTGATTTCCATAAAATGTACTTACTATACATCTCATAATCCGGCCATTAAGTCTGCCTATTAAAGGCAGAAAGCCATATCAATTATCCTAATACAAAATATCCTTTTCAATCAAATGGGATATTCCGCTCCATTGATTATCATATGAAACAGATGCATTTATTAAATGGCAAAATCCTTGAAATGAGAGGACACGTTAAGGTAAAGCCAGGATAATGGCACAGAACTCATGTTTTTCCTATAATGTTATTCTTTTAAGCATATATGACCAGCTAATAACAATAACAGGCAATGAAATTAATTATAACACGTACAGCTTTATCTTATATTAAAGTTTCTTTACACATGCAGTATGTAAATGAATCGTGATTGCCACTTTTTCCGCAAAGCCTTATAATAAATCAACTAATAGGAAGCACGAAGGTGGAATAATATGCTCACTCAATATTTAACGGTGGCTGGTCGCGGCGAACATGAAATCGTCATTGAAAAATCCCGTTTCATTTCCCACATCGCCCGGGTCGAAACCGAAGATGCCGCACAGGCTTTTATCCAGGAAATCAAGAAAAAGCACAAAGATGCTACACATAATTGTTCAGCTTATATGATCGGGGAACAAAATCAAATCCAAAAAGCCCTCGACGATGGGGAACCGAGCGGAACGGCAGGCGTCCCTATCCTAGAAGTGCTTAAGAAGAAAGAACTGAAAGACACAGCTGTTGTGGTCACTCGGTATTTTGGCGGCATCAAACTTGGTGCTGGCGGCCTCATTCGCGCTTACAGCAAAGCGACTTCAGAAGGGATAAATGCCACTGGTGTCGTCATTAGGAAACTGATGAGGGTCATTTCGACAACCGTCGACTATACCTGGCTTGGAAAATTGGAAAACGAATTGCGCTCTTCCATTTATCAAATAAAGGAAATTCAATACCTTGATCAGGTTAATATCCTTGTATATGTTGAGGAAACACAAAAAGAGACATATATCGCTTGGATTACAGAGCTGACAAATGGTCAGGGTCATATCACCGAGGAAGAAATGCTTTATTTGGAAGAGGAATTCTCCTGATATACTCCTGCATATTTTCCCTTTTTTTTGCTGTAATATAATTGAAAAGAAATATTTATTTTACGAAATTATTAAATCATTGTAAAATTAGGTGTAATATATGACGAAATATAAACTGCAGGATTCGAAAAATAGCGATATATGTCTGATGTTCGTTATTTAAAAGGAGAAGAAAAAGATGTCTACTACTAGGCGTGTTTATAAAATTAAAAAAACAAAGAAAAAAAGGCGAAAGAGGCTTTGGTTATTGCTTGTTCCCCTTCTGGTACTTGGTCTGGGGGCTTCTACGTATGCTGCAACCCTGTATATGAAAGCCCAGAATGTATTCAATGATTCCTATGACCCTGTGGAAGCTTCAGCAAAGCGGGATGCAGCGATCGACCCGCTCGAAGATAATTTCTCGATCCTTTTCATAGGAATCGATGATAGCAAGGACCGTGACTTAAAAGGAAACTCCCGGTCGGATGCTTTAATGCTGGCCACATTCAATAAAGATCAAAAATCTATAAAGCTATTAAGCATTCCGCGTGATTCATATGTTTACGTGCCAGCTAAAGGCGTAACCACGAAAATCAACGCGGCCCATGCAGCCGGCGGTCCGAAAGCGACCATGGACACCGTAGAGGAGTTACTCGATGTCCCTGTCGATTATTATGTTCGCATGAACTTCAATGCTTTCATCGATGTCGTAGATTCATTGGATGGCATCGAAGTCGACGTCCCTTATGAAATGAATGAAATCGATTCACATGACAAAAAGAATGCCATCCACCTCGAAGAAGGATTACAGACCGTTGATGGGGAAGAAGCATTAGCATTTGCACGGACACGTAAAAAAGACAGTGATATCCAACGCGGCGAGCGTCAGCAGGAAGTGCTGAAAGCCATCATTGCCAAAGCAACCTCTGCTGGATCACTGACGAAATATACAGACGTAATGGAAGCTGTCGGCGACAATATGACAACGAACCTTAAATTCTCTCAAATGAGAGGTTTCATAAATTATGTGACTACCGATAAAGGCATCAATCTTGAAACCATCAAACTTGAAGGTCAGGATTCTACTATTAACGGAACCTATTATTATCAGCTGAACGATACATCATTAGCAAACACTAAGCTGTTGCTTCAATCCCACTTGAACCTGGGACCAGCTGAAGGCAATCAAACTGAAGCAGTTCAATCAGAAATACAAGAATAAAGCGAACCCCCCACTCGTCATGAGTGGGGGGTTTTTAATGCATTCCGTACCATGTCTTATTTGCAACCACATACTGCCGCAAGAATGGCCCTAATAAGATCAAGCACGCATTACAAAAAAAGCCACCAACCGTTACTTCAAAAGGTTGGTGGCTTTCCAATAAAACTAGCGAATCTAGTAATCTATTCCTAAAAGATCATGGCTTGTTTTTAAAGTTGAGCATCTTGAGCAACGGCTGGTAGTTTGAATTGACCAAGCCAATTTTCTCCACAAAAATCTCTATGATCAGCAGAAGTCCCGTTACAAGGATCAAAGCCCCCCACATCGTGGCAAATGAAAAGATTATGGCCGCTAAACCAAAGCAAGCAGCTAAAGCATAAATGAGCAAGACAGTTTGCTTATGGGTGAATCCCAAGTTTATCAAACAGTGATGTAAATGTGATTTATCAGCAGCCGAGATCGGCTGTTTATTGACGACCCTGCGGATAATCGCGAAAAATGTATCCGAAATGGGAACACCCAAAATGATGATCGGTACGATCAAGGAAATCATCGTTACGTTTTTAAACCCTAGAAGGGAAAGAACGGCAATGATGTAACCTAAGAATAAGGCACCTGTATCCCCCATGAAAATCTTTGCCGGATGGAAGTTATATTTCAAGAAACCAAGGGTGCTTCCAATCACGATCAATGCTACCATGGCAACAAATAGATCCCCTTTAATAAGGGCCATAGTTGCGATTGTCACTAATGCGATCGTCGAGACACCGCCTGCAAGACCATCAAGTCCATCTATTAGGTTGATTGCATTAATGATGCTGACAATCCACAAAATGGTGATCGGTATACTGAAAACACCAAACTCAAGTGTATCGGTAAAGAACGGCAAGTTGATGAATTCCACTTCAAGACCGCCCCATAATACGATAATGAGGGCAGCCAAAACCTGGCCCAGGAATTTGGGTGCAGCTCTTAATTCAAAAATATCATCTGCCATCCCAATCAAAATGATGACAAGGGCTCCCACCAGAAGGGGCAACTGCTCCCAAAAATCATTCATGAAAAGCAAGAAAGTAATGAAAAAACTCAAAAATATAGCTAAACCGCCCATGCGCGGCATAACTTTACTATGCACTTTTCGCTCATTCGGTTTATCGGTAGCTCCTAATTTAAAGGCCAGCTTTCCGACAAAAGGAGTCAAAAAAATGGATAATAAAAAGGATACCAACAAGGCCCCTATTAACATCAGGAACGACATCAAAAACCACCTCAATTCAACTAAAAATCTAATACCCGTAACGATCTATAAGAAAACCTATATATAAATGCTTATTTTAATTTTTCATCCTCAAATAAACATTATATACGTTATTGGCTAAAATCTCTATAGAAAAGTTGTTTTTTGCAAATTTTTGTAAATCGAGCCCTATCTTTGTCAAGTCCCCGGATTTTTTTAATTCCAAAGCATTGCAAATGGCCAGTTTCAGCTGTTCGACATTGCCGATATCCGTTATCCAGCCCTTGCTCCGATCGGGAATCAATTCCTGTACACCGCCGACATCACTAGTGATTGCCGGAAGACCGGATCTTGCTCCTTCAAGTAAAACGAGTGGAAAACTTTCGCTTAAGGAAGTCAATAATGTGATGTCCCCCAACGGGTAGATTCGATCTAAATCTTCACGATACCCTAAAAAGTACACATGATCGGATAACCCCTTTTCCGAGACCATCCCTTCCAGAGCGGATCTCCTGCTTCCGTCCCCTGCAAGTATCAGCTTCACATGGGGGAATTCCGATACCACTTCACTTAATGCCGCTAAAGCAAATTCATGACCTTTCACCGGTTCAAGCCTTGCAGGCATGATGATGATGAAGTCATCTTTCCCGAACCCGAAATCTTCTCTTTGCAACGGGAAAGGCAGTTCCTTTTCAAAGTCAATTCCGTTCAGGATCTTTGTTATTTTGGTCGAATGGATTCCTTGGTCAATCAAGTCCTGCTTAAAGCGGTCGGAAACCGCGAGTATATGATCAGCATATTGAAATGACCTTACATGAAGGCCCGTAAACAATTTCCCTTTTACACCCTGCCCTAAAAAATCATGATGAGGCGAACTGTGAACAGTAAGGAGCCATGGGCATTTAATGAGGCGCTTTATAAAAGCACCATATATATTGGCCCGCGGACCATGTGTATGGATGATGTCTATATTATTTAGACGGATAAAGTCCCTTAAAGGTTTCAAAATTGAAAGGTCATATTTGGAATGTTGCTTGAAAAGTTCAGTTTGTATCCCAGAGGACATGGCCCGCCGGTATAGTTCACCCTTTTCAAACACACCAAGCAAACACTCCTCTTTATTCAATTGGTTCAGTAAGGACATAATATGAAACATACCGCCGCCGGTTTCATTCCCAGCGTTTAAGTGCAAGATTCTCATCCAGTCCACTCCTTATGTTCAGGAACGCTGCACCGTTTTCCTTAACCGCCTAACCTTTAATACGAATCTTGGCAGCGCAAGCATCCGTTTCCACCGTGAAGGTTGCTGGATCAGTCGGTACAACCATTCAAGACGCATTTTTTGCCAGAAAACCGGGGCGCGGTTCACCTTTCCCGCAAGTACATCAAAGCTTCCCCCTACTCCCATGAATAACCCTTTATTGAATAACGCATAGTGTCTGGATACCCATTTCTCCTGCCTAGGGAACCCTAATGCAGTCAAGATGATGTCAGGTTCAAGTTCCGCTATCGACTTCGGCAGGGCATCATCCTTGATATCAATGTAACCATGGTTGTATCCCACCAACTCGAGACCCGGGTATAATTCTTTTACTTTCAGGGCCGCTGCATCAATCACGTTTTCCTCCGCTCCAAGCAGATATACCTTCAACGCTTTTTCATCAGCGACCCGAAATAATTCATTCATCAAGTCGAATCCTGTAATCCGCTCTTGTAAAGGTTGATTTAGCCATTTAGAGGCCATAATAATACCAACGCCATCCGGAGTGATGTAATCAGCCGATATAATGATGTCTTTATAGTCCTTATGTTCATTTGCATACTCGACTATTTCGGGATTTGCCGTAACGACAAACGTTTTTTCCTGATTCATCAATCTCGGATAAATCATTCTATTCATGAACTCATCCATATTGCTATCAATGAATGGTATGGTTAGTATCTCAACAAACTTCTCTGTCATTTCACTTCAGCCTTTCATATGTACTATACATCTAAAGGGTGGGGTATTATTCAAGAAATTTTTTCATACACATCATAGAACATGATTTTTGATTCAAAGGTGGTTAATCAATTGAAGTTTATAGAAAAACAATCGTTACCCATTCTATTTCTATGCCTGCTCATCCCATCGGCAGTGCCTCACCCTATCGCCGGTTACATGGCAACGGCGTTGATGCTCGTTTTTATCGGTATAAATAAAAAAAACCTGTTATTAATTCTATTCATTTATTTCCCTGCCCGTCCCCTATTGATGGAACTGAATAGCGGCTTAACTTATACAGGTGACCTGATCATCCTCACCTTATTCATTTCTTTGCTTATTGAAAAATTCAAAAAGAACGAATGGCCATTTTCGAAATATCATTTCACTGCGCCATTTTGGTTGTTTTGTTTAATTGGTGCCGGTGCTGCACTCATAAACGGGGTGGGAATCCTCCCCATCTTGTTTGAACTCCGTGCATTGCTTATTACATTCTTGCTTCTTTACATTATCGGTGAATTAAATCTAGAAAGAAAGGATATCTTTCGCTTTTTGAAGGTAATCCTAATATTTACTATCTTACTTTGCCTGCATGGCATAGTGGAGAAAATCTTTTCACGTACCATCCTGCTTCCCCGCGCATGGGAATTGTGGAATCTTTCCCCAGTAAACCGGATGAGGATTTATGGAGCACCAGCCAATCCTAATGTATTTGCCTTATTCTTAAGCATCCAGTTATTCCTTGGTTTCTTTCTATTTCAGTCGCTGAAAAAATATAAATGGATCGTCTTCCTGGCAGCCATCCTGATTTCCGGAACGTTACTGCTTACCTATTCGCGGGGCACGATGATCGCATTCGGGTTCGCTGCGCTTGTCTTTATAATTTGGACTAGAAATAAACCATTTCTCAAATATGCTGTAGGAGCATTTTGTCTCGGCCTGCTTCTTATTTATTACCCAGTTTTATTTGCATCAAGCAAAGTGGAGGTATCCGCATCAATTCCCATGGAAAACGTGGAGATTGGCAGCACCCCCTCTTCCGAACACGAACATGCCCTCTCCAATCGATTTTCAGAAATGCTCTCTGATAAGACCCTGCACCAAAGTACGGAATGGGGCCGGTTATATGTCCTAATCAAGGGAATTGAAATTTTCAAAGATCACCCGATAATCGGCACCGGGCTAGCAACCTTCGGAGATTCTGCCACACTTTCCTTCTCCTCACCAATCTATCAGGAGTACCAAATTGGTGAAAGGATGTATACCGATAATCAATATATCCAGATTCTGGTCCAAACTGGTGTGCTGGGCATCCTTGCAGTTCTTGCATTCATCTTTTTCACCTGCCGGCAAATCCTGAAATCGGGAAAAGGCACATTCGCGGCGTTCAACATCTGCCTGATGTTGGCCGCATTACTAGCAGGACTTTTCTACAATATTCTCGAAGATAAAACGTTTACGCTGATATTTTATAGTTGTTTGGGATTCTGTTTACAGAAGGACATCATTTTAAAGGATTGAAAATATGCCTACTCTTTCAAATGTCATTAAATCGGTCGGGCTCGTCACCATTATTGCAGCCATTGGAAAAGTCCTCGGATTCGGGCGGGAATCGATCATAGCCGCCTATTTCGGGGCATCATCCATGGCGGATGTTTTTTTCGTGGCAAGCCTCATACCAACCATTCTTTTTACGGCTCTCGGCAGCGGTCTTCAGGCCGGCGTTATTCCTATTTATTTGGAAAAGAAAGCGGATAACCCAAAAAAGGCGGACGAATTCATCAGTGTTTTAGGTTCTTTCTTCATGCTGGTTGCCGGAGTCCTGACCATTGCCTGCATGATTTTCATAAAGCCGCTCGTCATGATGACAGCCCCGGGTTTCTCCGATTCAGAGCTTGCCCTGACGGAATCACTGACCCGGATCATGCTGCCAAGTTTACTATTTTTCACGCTTTCATACATGGCGACGGGGGTCCTGAATGCGAATAAGCGCTTTATTCTGCCGGCACTTACTTCAACTGCACAAAACACGGTCATTATAGCAGCCACCGTATTATTCGCTGCTCCCTTTGGGATTGAAGGACTTGCTTGGGGGTTTGTGTTCGGTGCAGCAAGCCAGTTCCTTATTCAATACCCATCATTGAAGAAATACGGAATCCGGCCCATCGTCTCTTTCCTGCCTCATAAAAGGCAGATCGCACAAACACTGTTCACCTTTTACCCAATCATTATCGCCGCCTTGGCGATCCAGTTGAATAGTGTCGTCGATCGGATCATTGCGACTTCGCTCGAAACTGGGAGCGTATCGGCCCTTAATTATGCGAATCGCCTGCTGTGGCTGCCATTGAGCATTGTCCTTACGCCGCTGATTACCGTATTGTACCCTTCAATCGTCGAGCGCGCGCTTATAAGCTATCAATCTTTCCTTAATTTGACCTTAAAAGGGTTGAAATCGCTGTTATTTCTAGCGATTCCGTTCATGGTCGTCATGTTAATTAGCGGAAACAGCCTAATCACTCTGGCTTTCCAACGCGGGGCTTTCGATGCTTCAGCAACTGATATGACTTATAGGGCATTCCTCTTTTATTCAGCTTGCCTCCCATTCTTTGCACTGAGGGATTATTTGATGAACGCCTTCTACGCCTTGAAGAAAACGAAAGTGGCCATGTATTCCTGCCTGATTGCCGTTTTGCTTAATGTGCTGCTCAGCTGGGTTCTATCACGTTACCTCGGAGTCGGTGGCATTGCTTTAGCATCGGGGATTTCCATGCTCCTGCAATCTCTCTACCTTTTCGGCTACCTGTGGCTGAAGACAGGGAGAACGGACAAGGCCGCTTTCAGGGATGTTTTTCAGGAAATCGGCAAGCTTACCATCATCGGAGCCATCCTTTACGGAATCGCTCTCTGGATCCATCCGCTTGCCCTATCGTTGCCCATCATCATGGAATTGGTGATCATCACGCTGCTGGTATTCGGATTATATCTCGCACTATCCATGCTTTTTAAAGTAGGCAGCCTGCAAGGGCTGAAAAGGATCAGATCATCAAAGTAATCCATTAGAAGAAGGAGTGCCAATATGAACATTTTAGTCACAACGATTTTCAACTACCCTCATGAAGGAGGGCTATCGAGCCATATCACAACGTTAAAAAAGGGGTTAATGTCACGGGGCCATAATGTGGACATATTATCTTTCTCTCAATTACCAGCTTTCAAGAGGAAGATGCTCGCCCAGGCTCCAGGATTTTTATTAAATAAAGTAAAACAGGGGAGCGGCCAGCTTTTCAATGATCGGCAACGCCAAAAATTATTGGCTTCATCTATTAACGCCTTGAAAAAGGACTATGATGTCATTAATGCGCAAGACATTTTCGCAACGCTTGCCTCCATCGAATCCGGGATACCAACGGTGCAAACCGTGCATGGGTATTATTCATTCGAGGCCGTCAGCAGGGGCGCCCTTCTTCCGGACAGTGAAGAAGATTTGATCATTCGCGAGCTAGAAAGAAAAGCTTATCAGTCCGCTGCAAAAGTTGTGACGGTCGATCAAAGGATCAAAGACTATATAAATCATTTGGCACATATAGAGGCGGATACGATCAAGAACTTCATTGACGTATCTGCTTTTAAACCGGAGATGGCAAAGCGGGAGCAAACTCGCCGGGACTTTCAAATACCGCTACATAAAAAGATGCTTTTCGTTCCGAGAAGAATGACGGAAAAGAACGGTGTCATCTACCCGCTCCTTGCTCTGCCGGAGGTGCTGGAAAACCATCCTGAAACGGTTTTGGTCTATGCAGGTACAGGGGAACAGCGGAGCAGGCTAGAGGAAACCGCAGCCAGTCTCAATATATCCGCTTCCGTACTTTTCCTGGGTTCTGTGCCGTTCGAGAAAATGCATAACCTCTATGAAGCATCGGACATCGTACTCATCCCTAGCGTTCATTCCCATGGGGTGGAAGAAGCGACTTCCATTTCCGCTTTAGAAGCGATGAGTTGCCGCTCACCCGTCATTGCAAGCGCAATCGGGGGTTTAAAGGAGATTCTCATTGATGGCGAAGATGGCCTTTTAGTAGAGGAAAAAAATAAAGAAGCACTTGCACAAGCCATCTCCCTTCTGCTTAAAGACCCTGAATATGCAGCAAAGTTAGCTTCGAAAGCAAGGTATAAAATGGAAATCGAATACTCCCACCTTTCAGCAGCTGAGCGGTTTGAGAAAGCTTATGTTAAAGTGCTTAACTAAAAAAAGCAGACCCGAAGCCCGGGTCTGCTTTTCACATTCATACCAGTGCGGAACTACGCCTTTTCATTTGCTCTTCACGGTATTTTTTCTGTTCTTGTTTAGACATGGCGTTATATTCTTTTAAGAATGCCTCATATTGCGGCATTACTTCCTTCATGTCACCGTATGCCTTTAACTCTCCATATTCAAGCCATAATGCCTTTTGGCAAAATTTCTTCATCTGACCGATTGAATGGCTGACAAAGAACATCGTTTTGCCCTTTGCCTTAAATTCGTTCATTTTCTCTAAACACTTTTCAGCAAAGTTTTTATCCCCGACAGATAAGGCCTCATCAATAATCAGGATATCTGGATCGATATGCACGGAAATGGAAAAACCAAGCCTGGACTTCATGCCGCTTGAGTAGGATTTCACCGGTTGGTCAATGAACTTACCAAGCTCCGAAAACTCAATGATCTCAGGCTCAAGTTCTTTGATGCGATTTTTATCGAATCCGAGCATCAGCATTTTCAGTTCGATGTTTTCCCTGCCCGTCAACTGATTATTCAGGCCCGATGAAACGGCAATCAAGGCCGTTTTCCCATTAGTATGGACATTTCCGTCCGTAGGCGGGACAATGCCTGCAATAATATTGGACAATGTGGATTTACCTGATCCGTTGACCCCGACAAATCCTATTACATCGCCCTTTTCTGCTTCAAAACTAACATTCCTCAGAGCGAAGTACTCTTCCCCATAGCTTTTAGGCAAAAGGAGATCCAATAATTTTTCCGAGTTTTTATTATATAATTTATACTTTTTCGTTATATCTTTGACTACCACCGATTTTTCCAAATTTTCTCACTTCCAGTTTACTTAAAGTCAACAAAGCGATCTCTGAACCTGACATGCAGCGAGGAACCTATCATAAACAAGATGATAACGACTGCCCAGAAATAAAGCGTATACTCCCAATGCGCTATCAGATACCATGATTCCCCCAACAACGAAGCTCGATACCCTTCCACAATATAATATAGTGGATTCAGCTTCATGATGTTGACTATGGTAGGATGTTCCTTAGCATCCATTACCCAAAGGATTGGTGTTAAATAAAACATGACTTTCATTAAGGACACGATGATATTATGAACGTCACGAATGATGGTTGATAATGTTGAAGTGATTAAACCCAATGAAAATAACAGCAAGACCGTCGCTGCAACATAATACGGCAGTTGCAAGATGTAGAGTGTAGGGAGGTAACCTGTAAACCCTAATAGGATGATGATGACTCCCAGCAGCATGAGATGCTGATACAACTTAGCAAAGATGACATACGATGGAATTACACTCATCGGAAAGCTCATCTTGGATACCATATTCATTCGGGAATAGACGGATTTGGACGTTTGGGTTATGGCCGGGTTCACAAAGAACCAGACAACGATCCCTGCCATCAGCCATGGAAGGAAATCATCCCCGCGATTCAAGATGATAAATCCAAATACAAACCAATAAATCGCAATCTGTATCATCGGATTGATGATTTCCCATAGGACTCCCAGGTAGTTGCTGCTGTTGGCACTTTTCACCTCATAAACAGATAAACGCCTTACCAAATAAAAATGTTTGATTTGTTCTTTTAAAACGGTCAAAGCTGAACTCATAAATTACACAGACCTTCCTAAAAACACTTTTTCTACGACACGGCGTGAAGCCTGGCCATCCTCGAGTGCACAAAACCGCTCGTGAAAATGATTGATATCATTGGTATTTTCATATTTCATCGTCTTGATACTATCAATGACCGCATCAGATGTTTTGACTAACAAACCTGGTGCATTCTTTTCGAAATCAAAGTAAAATCCGCGAAGCTTATCCCTGTAATTTTCAATATCATATACATAGAAAAGCATCGGACGCTGTAAATTTGCGTAATCAAAGAATACGGATGAATAATCGGTTATTAATAAATCCGAAATAAGATACAAATGACTAATATCTTCGTAACTGGATAAATCATAGGCGAATCCTTCATACGCCGATAAATCCAAGTTCTCAGAAACCAAATAATGAAGACGGAGCAAAATGACATACTCCTCCCCCAATTCCCGTTTCATTCGATCCAGATCCAGTTTTATTTCGAACTTATATTTTCCCTTGCTATAAAACTCATCATCCCTCCAAGTCGGGGCATATAAAACGATCTTTTTCTCTATTGGTATACCCAACTTCTGTTTCAATGAGTCGATTGTATCACGATTATTCCCGTTGTAAAGGATATCATTACGTGGATAACCGGTTTCCAGAATTTTGGAGGCATCGACATTGAAGGCCCGGGCAAAGATTTCACTTGAATAAGCATTCGGTGAGATTAAATAATCCCATTTACTTGATTCGGCATGGAAATTTTCTTTATATTTATCCGTCGTCGTTCCAGGCATATGAACTTCATTCATATCCGCCGCAAGCTTCTTTAGTGGAGTACCATGCCACGTTTGCAAATAGATCGTGTGCTTCGGCTTCGGAATCCAAAGCGGAAGCCTGCTGTTCGTCACCCAATAACGGGACCTTGTCATTTTGAGCAGCCAACTGAATGAAAAACGATCGAGATATGGAATGCCTGCCTCTTCGAAAAGAGCTGCATATCTTTTATCCACGCTCCAATACATTTTATATTCAGGATGGTTACTCTGCAAGTATTCATAAATCGCCCGGGGATTACAGCTATACTGCTTGCCCAAAAAGCTCTCAAAAATGACAAGCTTCTGGTCCACTGGCAACACTGTGCCCGCCAATGCAAAAGCCATTTTATATCCTCTTAAAATAATTGCTTTAGCCTTATTTTTAACTAGCGATAGAAAGGAAGGTCTCTTTGAGGTTTGTACATTTTCATTTGACATATCCGATCTCCCTTTTTATTGATTAATGATCATTTCAAACTAAAAATAAGCTCACCCAATAAAAGGGAGAGCTTATTTTTGGCGTACTTCTAACAGCTACTCCAAAGACTTAATTGCCAGTCCCAAATTATTTGCCACTGTTGTATAAAACTCCACATTTTTCTTATTATACGTCATCTTATTTTTCAAGATCCTTTTAATATTCACCAATTGATAATCATTGTAGCGAATGAACACTGTAAATAATGACATTTCCATTTTATCAATTTCTTCTAAAGAAACAGTAAACTGACCTCTATTACCTTCTATTTGAACTCCGCAATTGATTTCATTGTCCATTCTTTTTCGATCACGTATCAATACTGAATCTATGTTGTCTATATCATCACCATAAATCTCAAAACTTTGGTGGTAGACATTATCCATGATAAAGGAATCCATTGCACGGGCAAGCATCGGTATCCTGACAAAGCGATATTCGTCCTCCAGAAATGGCAGTTCATAATATGGTAAACCGTCTTTAATGTGATACTTTTTATTGGAATCTCGCTTTAACCATTCAAATAACTTTACGAAATCCTCAATGCGATCCCCCATGAATAATTCAAGAGCCACTTTATAAATAGGCACCTTAAATTCATTCTTAAAATCATATGACAAGTTTTTCGCAGTTTCGACAGCTTCCCTTAATATTTCTATAAAATCTTCTTTATTCTTGGATTTTACAAAAGTTTGGCTGTCGAACGTTTTTACAATATCGTACTCATAAATCCGGTTAAGGGCCACCTTTTTCAATTCAATGGCAATGTCTTTGGATTGAATATACTTTATTATGTCGATATCCGCTTTTCTTTTTTCCAGCACATTCGTAACACGTGTTAAAGAAGAGGGATTTTCTGAAGTCCTATTGACATAATAAATAGGTTTTTTAGTAGTTGATACTGCTCTGACTTTAAAGAAAACATCATTAAAAAACCATTTATCTTCACCGAATTTCATATTCGGAAAACCAATTTCATGTTCTTTAACCATAGGCAGATTCATCATCCTGGCCGTTGGACCCATATGATAAAAAAAGTGCGGAACATCCATTGGGGTGATGCTTCTTCTTTCTTTAATGGAAGCAAACTCACCGATGACACTCTCTGCCTCAGATTCGACTTTTACCGTTTTGCCCACTACATAATCATCACCGGTTTCCTCCAGGATATTATAGAGGCTTTCCAGTCCATCATGGGCAAGCCAGTCATCCGCGTCTAAAAAAGTTATATATTTGGATGTTCCCAATTCAATTCCAATGTTTCTAGGGGTCCCAGGTGAACCATTATTTTCTTGAAGAGTAACTGAACAGATATTTTTATATTTAGCTGTATACTCCTGAATGATTTTATTGGTAGCATCAGTCGAACAATCATCAATAATGATATATTCAATCTGATCTATACCCATTGTCTGATTTATTACTGATTCAATCGTTTTTCTGATAAATTTTTCAGCATTATAAGCAGCCGTGACTACAGTGACCTTTTTTTCTTTTCCTAAAAATTTATTCCTTAAGCCTACAGGGTTATTTTTTATTGAAATTTTACCGCTCTTTAAAAGTTCCCTCGCCTTTTGACGTACCAAGAAATTCATACGATTCCCTCCTTTTATGTAGAGGTAACATAGATGTTTCTATCAGGCAGCCAGTTACCAGTTACTTAAAAGCAACAATACCCTTTATTTCAGGAATCAATCATTAAAAAATTTATCCACGATTCTCTGTGTAGCTTTACCATCCTCTATTCCACAATACTTCTCTCTAAATAAACCATATCTCTCTTTGTATTGCATGTTTATTTCATCAATATTGGTAATAGTATCGATAATCTCCTCAGTCGTTTTTAAAAATGGACCTGGTGCTTCTTTTTCAAAGTCCATATAGAATCCGCGGATGTTATCTCTGTAATCTTCCAAGTCATACGTGTAGTACAAAATCGGCCGGGCAGTATTAGCAAAATCGAACATTACGGAAGAATAATCCGTAATCAATATATCAGAAATCAGGTAAAGTTCCTGGATATCTGAATAATTGGATACATTTATCACGAAATCCTCGAATTCGCTCGGAATGCTGAGATTATTACTTATAACAACATGCATCCTTAACAACAGGATATATTCATCCCCTAGTTCTTCCTTCATTCTTTCCAAATCAAATTTCAGCTCGAAAATGAATTTATTGTTCTTCGAAGTTTGATTATCCCGGAATGTAGGAGCATATAAGATGACTTTTTTTCCTTTTGGTATCTTCAGTTTTTCCATCACTGAGTCGGCAACCAGTGAAGCATCTTCCTTATAAAACAAATCATTTCTCGGATATCCCGTTTCCAATATTTCCCCCTCATATTTGAAAGCACTTCTGAAGGCTTTGGATGCGTATGGACTTGGTGATATTAAATAATCCCACGTTCTCGTTGCACTATGCACCCGATTCAAGTACCCCTCGTCTCTTCCTTGAATATTATCGATATCAAACAGCATTTTTTTCAAAGGGGTTCCATGCCAAGTCTGAATATATGTCGTTTCCTTCCTTTTGCTTAAATAAGTAGGGAAGTTTTGATTATTTATCCAATAACCTGCTTTGGCCAAATAATAATAATATTCCGGGCTTAGGCGTTTGATCAGCTTCGTGTTCTTTCCTTTTATCGGTAAATTACCATTATACACCCAAACTTTTTTATATTTATTATCCCTTTTGACCAGTTCTTCATAAATATATTTGGGACTATCGGAGAATTGCTTCCCTATCCCACTTTCAAAAAGAATAAGGTTCCGGTCAACCGGTATGATCCTGGACATGATTTTATAAACTTTTTTCATGACAGGGAAATACTGTTCACTTTTCCTAAATCGATTCATAATGAGTTTTGATATCGGGTGGTTATATAATTTAATAAGTGAATTCTGATCTTTTTCTGCATGTTTAATCACTTCGAATATCCTTGAATTAGAATGGACATCGCGATATTTAATAAAACGGTTGGCCTTATCGATATACTTTTTCTTCATGACAAAATCAGTGTTGGCGTATTCGGCTAATACACCCAACAATCCATCCAATTCATCAACGATTTCACCCGGAAGATCGTTATCCAAATCCAAATGTGACGGTCTTTTCCCTATGAAACGATCTCTATCAAATTGATAGTAAATAACCGGTTTATGCAGGAAACTAAAGTCGAAAGCAACACTTGAATAGTCCGTGATCATAATCGCGCTTTCCTTAATTAACCTTTGGACATCCACTTCACCCTGACTAATCACCCGAACAGGGGCATCTTTAAAATAAGACGTGAATTTCTGCATATTAGGGTGAAGGCAAAATATGATTTCAAACCCATTATTTTTAGATAACTCATGTAAAACCGGGTGATTCACCAAGTTCTGATACCTTTCGAAATACTCGCTTTCCAAAAATATTTCATCGGATGTAATCCAATCTCGCCATGTCGGAATGATGAGTAATTGCCGCTTTGTTAAAACATCATCCTTAAACAGTGAATCGAACCTAGAAAGTCCGGTCGTGAATACTTCCTTTTCGTTGTATCCAAAATCCGTTACGATCATATCCTTTTCGAAGTCTGAACTAACTAGAAAAACATCCGTACTAAAACCGGAGGATGCATTTTTCCCGTAGTTTGCAACCATGTTCTTAGTGCCCATAACACCATGTTGAAGAAATACCTTAACTCCCTTAACACGATTTTTAAATTCAGATGTTCTTAAGGGATATAAATAATCCGGATGATGTGATGAAATGATACGTGTCGATTCCATTGTCTTTTTAATATGATCCTTTGACTTGAAATAAAGGATATTCCCAAAGGGCTCGACGTTCTTGGCTTCCACGGAATTTTCTTCTATTACATAATAGACTTCTTTTTCAGGGTGGTTTTCCCTCATATATTTAAAAAAGTGATATCCGGTATCTTGGGCTTTATAAGTTCTTTCTCCAATTAGCCAAACATCCTTTTTCTTTTTAAATAGGGCCAAAAAACGCCTCCATCCCATCATCTTTTTTAAATATCGATAACTTTCCGCAGAGAAGTTAAACACTTCCAAAGATAAATTGGATGCTTTAAAGGTATAATATGGATTGATGATGGCCACTCCATTATTCGAGCTTACATCGGTCTTTTTTGTAAATAATTTAGTTCTCGTGGTCGGTCTTCCGACGCGTACCATTTTCGGCTCTTCCTGATCATGTAAATGTAATTTCATGTAAATATCATAGACATCATCTTCCAAATCCACACTGACTAATTGTTCTAAATCCAATTTCAAATCATATATATATCGATTCAGTCCAAATTTCTTAATATTCATTTCCTTATTATGAATAAAAGATAGATTGGCCTGATATTCTTTGCCACTTTGTCTTCCTCTAACTAGGCCCTCACCTTTTATGATCGCGGAATGCTTGGTGAAGATTTGACCATTAACATGCATGGTCTTCGAATTGTTTTTCATTTTTTCAATTTGAGACTTAATCTGTATTTTAGGGGTTTTATTGATGTAAAGAGATATATTCCCTTTATTCGTTATCGAGAATATACTTTGTTTATCTTCATAGGTGTAAATACTTAAATTGTTCGTGTACGTCTCCTGAAAACGCCCTAGACGAATTGGAAATTCAATATGAACCTGTTCGTTCTCTTCTACATATTCAGCTTTATGTTCGATATTAAGTATTGTTTTCTTGCTCAGCTTTTCAATCGGGACGGTTACCTTTATATAACAGTCATAAACAGTCGGTTCATCATCTGCTAATTTCCGCATTAAATCTTTCATATCTACTTTAAAATCAAATTTAGACGAGCTCACCGATTCAGCTATTTTTATTTTCTGATCTTCGTTTTCCCTAGAATATAGCCATAGTTCTTTTGCGCAATAATGTTCTATTGAAAATTCTCCTTTAATCAATAGCATATTTTCCTCTTGCGCAATGGTCAGAACTTGTTTTAGCTTAATTTTAGGCGCTTTTTTTGCTTTCCCTTTTCCAAGAAGCTTTTTAATCATTTTAGACCACCTATAACAAATTATTTATTTAAATAAAAATGAATCATTCATTGTACTTTAAAATCATAAACTTTTTTTGGTTTTTCCTCAATATCATTAAACAGACCGGTGAATTTCCCTTAATTCCCCTTAAATTCCACCTATGAACAAAAAAAGAAAACATCCAGGTGATTCGTTGTCGTACCAAAACAAAAAAACCGCAAAAATCAAATGCATGTCCTTCCATGTTGCCAGAATGGAAAGGGAATAGCAAAAACATGTCTTTCAATTAAAAAAAATCTTCTTACTATCAAAGTGAACGCTTTCAAAACAGGTCAACCGTTTATATTTTCCCCTCATTAATTGGTTCCATAAAAGTTAAGCGATAGATTTATGGCCGATAGATACCCATCCTCTGTCTTTCGCCTTCCACTTTTAGAAAACAGGATTTATGAAGCTCCTCTAGTTGTTCTCTCCTAAACGTGGTAAAATTGTGAGTGGCTTTTCTGATTGCAGCAAGAATGATGAAATCTTTTTTCATTCATTAATGTGAGGGGAATTATTTTTAAATACCATTAAGTATAAATCCTTACAATAATTATGGACACTTTATTATGCCCTTCAGAGTCATACAAATTAGTCAACATTTAATTTTAACTTAAAAAATAATATTTACAAGAATCATCAATGTAAAAAATTGTGGTTTATTTGTAAAAAAATTGTGGTTTATTTGTAAAGCTATTAAGTTATAATTAGTTAGAGAATGTCATTGCCTAAAAAATATAGGAAAACAACAAGCAGAATTAAAGAGCTGGTTGCCTGTTTTATTGTTCCATTTCATATTCTAATAGACCAAATATATATTAATTTGATTGAATAACAGTTCAAGAGTCTTAAAGGAGGAATAAAAATGAAAAAAGTAATCACTTACGGAACCTTTGATTTGCTTCATTGGGGTCATATCAATCTATTAAAACGTGCTAAAGATTTAGGGGATTATCTGATCGTTGCCATTTCTACGGATGAATTCAATGCTTTAAAAGATAAAAAAGCTTATCACAGCTTTGAAAACAGAAAAATGATCTTAGAATCAATTCGTTATGTGGATGAAGTCATACCTGAAGACAATTGGGAACAAAAGAAGGAAGACATCGTTCGTAAAGGTGTAGATATCTTTGTAATGGGTGATGACTGGAAAGGCCAATTCGATGAATTATCCGAAGTTTGTGAAGTGGTCTACCTTCCAAGGACAATCGGCATTTCGACTTCCCAAATTAAAGATGACCTTCTACAAGTTACTAATGGCTAAAGAATTCGCGATAGGGATTTATCTTTTTTGTTTCAAAGTTTTATTCTCTATCTTTAAACTTTTCCCTTTATATGACAAAACGACCTTTGTCACATCATTCGGGGACAATTGCCAATATATCGCAGATGAAATGGACAAGCAGGACATTTCCGTTCAAAAGGTATTTTTAATGAAATCAAGCAGTTCTATACAAGTTAAGGACGATGGGGAAACCATCGTCCTTCCGTTTGAATCAAAAAATATCAGTGCCATGATCCGATCGATTTATCATCTGGCTACATCAAAATGGATTATCATCGATAATTATTTTGGCTTTCTTTCAGCCATTTCATTCAAAAAGCAAGTGACATGCGTGCAAGTGTGGCATGCGGCCGGTGCCGTAAAGCAATTCGGAGCAAAAGATCCTTCCATTAAAAACCGTTCAGCCGGTGCAAGGAAAAGATTTTTTGAGGTATATGATAAATTCGATTATGTTACGGCAGGTTCAGAGAGAATGGCCGAGATTTATCAAGAAAGTTTCCAACTGCCGGCATCCCATATCCTAAGGACCGGGATCCCTCGGACCGATTTCTTTTTTAATGATGAATCAAAAAGGACTGCCCGTAATGCTTTGCTGGCCAAGTATCCAGAACTTGAGCATAAGAAAATCATGTTATATGCCCCTACATTTCGTAATGACGGCTTGAACAACGGAGAGATTGCTCTTGATTTGGAATTGCTCTACCAGGAACTTAAGGGCGAAAATTATGCGTTATTGCTAAAGCTGCATCCAGCAGTAAAAGCAGAGCATGATTTAGAAGATAAATTCCCGGGATTCATTTACCCTGTCAATAGTGACTTTCACGTTAATCAACTGCTGATCAGTACGGATCTTTTAATAACCGATTACTCATCGATTCCATTTGAATTCTCTTTTTTGGGAAGACCCATGATATTCTTTGCATATGACTTAGAAAAGTATGTGCAGGAACGGGGATTCTGGGAGGATTACTCTTCTTCCATGCCCGGACCCGTGGTATCCACCACGGAAGAGCTCTTGAGGAAAATCCGTACCGCCGATCATTCATCAATGAAGATCGCTTCCTTTAACCAAAAATGGAATGAATACTCCACGGGAAATTCAAGCAGGAACTTAGTTGATTTCCTTTATAAATAGAAAACCCACTTCGTAAAACGAAGTGGGTTTTCTATTTTTCCATAACCACTGAGCGGAATGCACGCCCTACAAAAAGGTACATTTTTTTCATAAAGTGACAAAGGGAAACACCACGCTCCGAAATATGAAAAAAGACTCACAATATAGAAAATATTGTAGATTACAATACTCAAACGCCACCAATATAAACCAGTAAAATACTACTATTTTCCCCTTGTAACAAAAATGTAATATGTTTAAACCCATTTATTTTGTTAGAATAGGGAAAAAGACATATTCGAGGTGGAAAACCGTGAAAAAAAGTGTTGTCGCATTTTCGACATTAGCCATTTTATCTTCGACTTTTGTTTCTCCTGCCCTTGCCGGTACATATACAGTCAAAAGCGGTGATAACCTAAGTAAAATCGCCCAAAATCATAATACGACGGTAAAAGACTTAAAACAGCTTAATAACTTAAAATCAGACTTTTTGAGAATCAATCAAAAATTAATTACACCCAACTCCAAAACAACATCAAATGCTCCTTCAGTTTCCGTGAAAACAACAAAGAAAACCACATATACCATTGTTTCTGGTGATACCTTAACCAGGATAGCAAACAAGCATAACCTCACACTTGCTGAATTGATGAAACTGAATAACTTAAAATCCGATAGAATTTATGCAGGCGCCAAACTAATCGTATCCAAATCAACCACCACCACTACCATTGATTTACCCGGCAGCTCCAAACCATCCAGTGGTACACAGACCCCAGCCAATTCGTCTACATACATTGTGGTAAAAGGTGATACTCTTTCCAAGATTTCCAGAAAAACAAACTTGACTGTAGCCCAGCTTAAATCAATCAACTCGCTAAAGTCCGATTTAATCAGAGTAGGGCAAAAACTGAAATTAAGTACCTCGGCAAGCACTGCCCCTGCAGATAAAAACGATGGTGGAAAAGTGGAAGCCCCAAGTTCAGGAAACAAAGTGGCCAAGCTCGTTTCCGAAGCAAAGAAATTGATTGGCACACCTTATTCGTGGGCGGGTTCCTCCCCATCAGGATTCGATTGCAGCGGATTCATCTACTATACGTTCAAGAAGGCTGGGTATGATGTTCCAAGGCTTTCATCATCCACCTATTATGATATGGGCAAAAAAGTTACTTCACCGAAAAGCGGCGATCTTATCTTCTTTGCAACGGGTTCCAATAAATCAGTCATAAGCCATATGGGAATTTACTTGGGCGGCGGGGAATTCATTCATGCCTCATCAAGTAAGGGAGTAACGATCAGTACTACTTCAAACTCTTATTTCAAAAGTAAAATCATCGGTTATAGAAGTTTATAAGATTTACTTGCCAGACTTTCTCTTAAAGTCTGGCAAATTTATGAAAAGATTCATAACTTGTATAACTTTTGGAAAAAATGAACGCTGTGTAAACGAAGGAATTCAGAATCCTTCGTTTTTTTGAATGAAAAAAGGTAAATATGCACTCTAACTACAAAAAGAAACTATTCTATTTTTGACAAAAAAAAGGTATAGTTAGAAATACCGACTAGGTACTTTTTCACACCTTCCATTTTGTGGGATGGTTAAGGGAGGAATATTAAATGAGATCCGAACATAAAAAAAAGAAAAAGAAACGTAAAACGTTTAAAATAATCGGCTTCACCCTTCTTATCCTTATCATTGGCGCAGGTGTTTATGGCGCTTCAGTATATCAATCATTAGCCGGTGCGATCAGCACTATGCAGGGCACAGCCCATAAAACGGATAAACGTGTAGAGGACATCAAGTTCAAAAGCCAAGATCCATTTTCATTACTAATTCTTGGTGTGGATGAAAGAAAAAATGACTCAGGTCGATCAGATACGATGATTGTCATGACCGTTAATCCTAAAAAAGAATCGATTGAGTTATTGAGTTTACCGAGAGATACGCGTACAGAGATCGTCGGTAAAGGTATAAATGATAAAATGAACCATGCCTATGCATATGGCGGAGTCGCCATGTCTATAAATACAGTGGAATCCTATTTGGATATTCCGATTGACTATTACGTCAAAATGAATATGGAAGGCTTTCAGGATATCGTGAATGCCGTTGGCGGTGTCACGGTCGATAATGATATGGACCTTGCCTATAAAGGATATAACTTCAACAAAGGTACAATCGACTTAAATGGTAAAGAGGCCTTGATTTATTCCCGAATCCGTAAAGAAGATCCCCGCGGGGATTATGGACGGCAAATGCGGCAACGCCAAGTTATCCAAGCTGTCATGAAAAAAGGGGCAAGCCTATCAACACTTACCAATTATGACGATATATTCGAAGCTTTAGGTAAAAACGTGGAAACCAATTTAAGTTTCAATGAAATGCTGAGCATTCAAAATAACTACAAATCATCCCTCAAAAATATTGAACAATATACACTTGAAGGTGACAATCAACGGGTAAATGGCGTTTGGTACAACATCGTTCCAGAAGATACAAAGCTTGAAGCCCAAAATCGTGTTAAAACACATTTGGGATTATAATGTAAGGAGGATGACTTTTATCAGTCATCCTCTTTTTTTACCTCCTTCTCAATTTTTTTAAAGTAATCGGAGCGTATCACCTGATCACTCAGATCAATCTCCTTTTGATCTTCTGGTGAAAATCCTTCGACCTTGCCTTCCCCATTTATTTTCATTTGAGAACCATAATCCCCTTTTAATATCAAGGCATCACCCTCTTCGCCATCCAGCATGCTCTCTCCAAAGTATGAAGAACTCTTTATATTGAACAAATCATATAGAGTGGGCAGAATATCGATTTGGCCCGCCACCTTATCAATCGTTCTCCCTTCCATATCCTCCTGATAAATGATCACGGGAATGGGCATATATTTTTCAATCCACTCTTCATTGCTAATTTTACTACCATAATACGCTTCAACCTCGTGTTTATCTTTTAAGAATAGCCCATCATGATCTCCGTAAATGACAATTACGCTGTCTTTCAACTTCCCGTCATCCTTCAATTTCTTCACGAAATCCCCGATAGCTGAATCTGTATAATGAATGGCTTCGAAATATTTAGTCAGGTAACTATTTTCTTTTCCAACTTCATGCTTCATTGTTATCTGTTCCTTCGGCAGTGAAAAAGGTACATGGCTGGTCAAAGTAACGAAAAAAGCGTAATAGGGGTTTTGTTTTTCTTTTAAGAAATCATAGCTTTGATTAAAGAAACTGCGGTCTCCCAAGCCCATCGAAATCATCTCGTCCTGCTTCATATCCTCTATGGAAAGATAGTCATCAAAACCTAGCGAGGGATATGCATGCTGCCTATTCCAAAAGTCTCCTTCATCCCCGTGGAAAGCAAAACTTTGATAATCCGACTTCTTTAATTCCCTGGTAAGACCAGGAAAATCATTATAAGGGAACCGAAAAAAGGTCGCACCTTGCTTTAAAGGAAATAGTCCGGTATTCACGATAAGCTCTCCATCAGATGAATTTCCAAATACCGTCTGCGGATATACATGCGGGAAATACAATCCCCCTTTCGCCAGTCCATTCATGAATGGCGTGACCTCCTGCCCGGCACTGGTTTGAAAGAGCGGAAACGACTGTAAAGATTCCACCTGGATGATAATGAGATTCTTCCCTTCCAAGGATCCTGAATGGGCATTTTCCTTTCTTTTCTTTTTATTGAAGTAATCAGAAACGGCCTTCTTTTCTTCCGAAGACATTTCATCCCTTCCCGAGTCAGTAAAATAGGCATACGCATCCAATGCATGATGACCGATAGGGCCCCAAGTTCGCAAGAAGGTATTTGCCTCATAACGCCGGGTTATATCTACTTTGTCGATAAAGATATTCTTGACCGGTTTTAATCCTGCTATCATCAGGAATATTACGGCCGGCACAAGTGCCATATGCTTGAGGGGGTATTTTTTCTTCACAAAAGATTCAGCAATTGGAATGCCTGCCAGAAGAAAGATTGCATCCTTGATTTCCATCATACTGAATATACTTTCACCTAGCCCATTCAGATTGCTTTTTTGCATCCACATATAGGATGTTATAGGTGTCGAATAATAACGATAAAACCAGATGTCCCCAAGGAAAAAGACCATGATCGAAAGAAGGAAAACTGAAAAAATGATGCCCTTTACGATTCGATTCGATATCCATTCCTTCAGATAAACAACAAAACCGGCAGCACCGATGATTATCGTAATTATTCCAATAGAAAGATCGTTACCCATCCTATCATTCGTATAAATGAAAAGTATGGCCACGATTGAGAATGACAATAACTCAAATAGCCTCTCCTTCAAGCGTTGATTACGGTTATTCTTCATGCTCCTGCCACTTTCCTCTTCATTATTTCCAAGCCTTGGTTAGGCTAGATTGCGAAAGATTACTTATAAATATTACTTAGCGTTACCATTTATGAGAAATTGCACACAGAAAATGGCATAAATATTTGGTGATACTTACCTCACTAATACACAAAAAACCTTCATCACTAAAAGGATGAGGGCTTTGCTTTGGCGCTCCGGCAAAAAAGCTGCCGATTGCCGCTAGACTCTTGCGGTTGTTTTTCTACTTTCTCTTCCATTCAAAAGCAATCTTCCAACCTTCATCAGGAATCGATTCCGCCAACATATCCCCTTCCTCGAACAAGAAACGCCATGGCATGCATGAAAGTGCTGGGAGCTCACCAAGCTCAGTGAGATCGAATGTCTTTTTCGCGAGGAATTTTCCATCTCCATCAACTAACAGTAAATCCACGATATCAAAACTGACAGCTTTCTCTATTGAACTTCGCAGAAAAGCCTCTATGATGACATCATCTTCCACCCTAGTCAGCTTGATGCCGGATATTGAAATTTGGTTCGGTTTTAATGCAGGCAGCCTTTGATGGTGGAATTTATATACATATTTCTCTTGCTTGGAAATATCCCACCCCTTGTGAAACATCAGGACAGTATGAAGGGTGTCATCATGATTTGCTAACTTAGGTACATCTGAAGCTGCATTATCCCTTTTTCCAAATAAACTCATCGTTCCTCCCCCTCGAAAGAAGCTGCATCTTGCTGATTGCTTTTCATATATTCCATAAAACGGATGCTTATCTCCGCCTCAATTTTACTTAATAGAAGGTTGAATTGACTGAGAGCTGCTTTTTCAAACAACGCATATGGGTCCTGCTGACCATATTCGCTTAAACCAATGCCTTCCTTCAAACTGTTCATTTCATCTAAATGGTTCATCCAATTTGTATCGATTTGCTGCAGCATGAAAGCGCGCAACTGGTTTCCCCATTCTGCATCGTCTTGAAAGATCACCAGTCTCGATTCCCATTTACCTAAAGCCTCCAATACCCTTCCTTCAATTTGGCCTTCTATATCCTTTAAATCACTTTCCTGCCAACCTAACGACAGCAAAACAAAGGTTAGCTCTTCAATTAAGGCAGAGGAATCAGGCTCCGCTATATGTTCACGGTCATATTTCACTGTGAGCCGAGTAATGTATTTTACGATGTAGTCAAGTAAAATGGCCGACATCCGTTCAGGCTCCATATCAAGAATTCGATCTCTCATTGCATAGATGATTTTACTCTGCTCATTTAATGCATGTTCCAACTTCAATATGTGATATCGGCTTGATTGATGCATCTGCTCTACCGAATCCTGAACCATTTTAACGAATTTATCGGGTGCAGGGCCCAGCACCAACCCATTTTCATCCGTTTTGATTTTCTTGATATAACGTCCCAATTCTTCTTCATCATAGTAATGAAACAAATCATCTTCCAAAGAAATGATGAATTGTGTTGAACCAGGATCACCCTGCCGCCCGGAACGTCCTCTTAACTGCATATCGATCCGACGGCTTTCGTGACGCTCCGTCCCGATAATATGAAGGCCGCCCAATTCCTTGACATCATTCCCAAGTAATATATCCGTTCCTCTCCCAGCCATGTTCGTAGCCAGCATCACTTGTTTTTTTTGCCCGGCATTCGCAATGATCTCCGCTTCATCCTCTTCCGTCTTCGCATTAAGGATTTGATGTTTAATTTTCCGATTATCCAGTTGAACCGAAATTTTTTCAGATTGCTCAATGGAGGTCGTCCCGATCAGGATAGGTCTGCCTTCATCATGGATCCGTTTTACTTCCGTGATGATTTTGTTGATTTTGCATGTTTCATCTTTATAAAGCAAATCAACCTCATCCACTCGAATAATAGGCTCATTAGTTGGAATTTCAATGACGGGGAGCTGATATATTTCCTGGAATTCAGACTTTGATGGTATGGCACTCCCTGTCATCCCACACATTGAATGATATAATCGAAAATAATTTTGGACGGAAATCATAGCCTGTGTTTCATTCTCTTCGGAAATCTCCAATCCCTCTTTTGCCTCAATGGCTTGATGCAGCCCGTCACTGAAGCTTCGCCCTTCCATCACCCTGCCTGTGAATTTATCGATGATTGCAATCTTTCCATCGATGACAATGTAGTCCACATCCACCTTCATGATTGCCCGCGCTTTCAGCGCCTGTGTAACATTATGTAATAACTCTTGATGCTCCATTCCATACAGATTGTCGATGCCAAAGGCCTCTTCAATCTTGGAAGCACCTTGATCCGTGAAGAAGGCGGACCTTGACTCGACGGAAATCTCGTAATCATCCTTTTCTATTAAGGTCTTCATGATTTGCGCCGTGATCTGGTGAAGCTCGGTTCCGTCGTTTGCCCTGCCCGCAATGATTAATGGTGTCCTCGCTTCATCAATCAAGATGCTGTCAACCTCATCGACAATGGCAAATCGGTGTCCTCTTTGAACCTTGTCTTCCCTTCGATAAACCAGATTATCACGCAAATAATCAAAACCGAACTCTGTTGCCGTCCCATACGTGATATCTGCCGCATATGCTTCACGTTTCGCGGAAGGTCCCATCTGGGAAATGTTCAAACCGACCGTCAATCCTAGAAATTCATGAATTTGTCCCATTAACTCTTTATCACGTTTGGCCAAATATTCATTGGCCGTTATTATATGGACACCATTACCGAACAGTGCATGTAAATAGCTAGGCAATGTAGAGACAAGCGTCTTCCCCTCGCCCGTATTCATTTGGGCAATGCCCCCTTCACTCAGGACAAAACCGCCTGCAAGCTGAACATCATGGTGCCTAAGATTCAATACTCGCTTGGAAGCCTCCCTCACGACCGCAAAAGCTTCGGCTTGTATATCCAAAATATTATCACCAGCATCCAAAATGCTTTTAAATCTATCCTTCATTCCGCTTAATTCCAGATCTGAATATTTTTCATATTTACCCTCTAGCCGATTCACTTCTTCTACCAACTTATAAATTCTCTTCAAGTCTTTAGAACCTTCTTTGAAGAACCTTTTCATACTGGTTAGCATAGGGTTTTCTCTCCTATTAATTCAATTGATCTTTAGTGAAATTATATCAGTTATGTATTTACTGTTTATAAACTTTATTGTAATTATATAGAAATTCTTTATTTTTTTGAAAGACAAATTATACAAAAACCGACTTGATGCCGCTAACCATGCTAAAAAGATTAACTCCATCCTGAATATCAGGGAGGGGTTTTTTTATCGATTTAAACAAATAATAGGAAGACTTTCACCCAATGGAGGATTTCAGATGAATAAGACATCCAGATATAAACTCGTACAGCCGCATCGCTTTGGATTATTCGTTCTTATAATTTTCATTATTAGCATGAGCCCCCCTATTCAAGCAGAAACAAGAAACACCCCCAAGAATGTCATATTGCTGATTGGCGACGGCATGGGGCTAGGGGCAATAGAAATTGCCCGGCAATTGGAATATGGAAAGACAGGTGTACTACATTTGGAAAAACTGGAGCATGTCGCCCTGATGCGCACCTATTCCGCCAATAATTACGTCACTGACTCGGCAGCAGGAGGGTCGGCGATTGCCACTGGTATAAAAACCAACAATGAATCAATCGGTGTCGATGCCAATGGTTCCGAGGTGGATAGTGTATTGGATGCCTTTCAGAACAATGGCAAAAAAGTCGGGATCATCTCAACCAATATGGTAGTCGATGCCACACCCGCTGCCTTTGGTGCAAGTGTGCCTAACCGCTGGACAGGTGGCGCAAATATCGCGAGGCAGCTCTTTGATAACCGGATCGATGTCATTCTCGGCGGTGGTGCCAGCTATTTCGATGCGGATAAGCAGAATGGCGAGGATTTAATCGCCAAATTTAAACAAGCTGGCTATGGGATTACGACGACTAAAGAAGAACTTAGTTCCATTAATACTCCGGCAAAACTTTTAGGATTATTTCACCCTACCTATATGAATTTCAAACTGGATAAAGAAGTTTTACATTCCCAAGAGCCATCCCTCCCCGAAATGACATCCAAAGCGTTGGATATTTTATCCCGTGGTGATAAGGGATTCTTCTTGATGGCCGAAGGTGCGCGTATTGACCATATGGAGCATGCAGCCGACATCACTGGAATATGGAAAGAAACCATCGAATTTGACCAAACCGTGAAAGAGGTTGTAGATTGGGCAAAAAATCGAAATGATACATTGATCGTTGTACTTGCAGACCACGAAACAATGGGGACCTCCGCTTCTGAAACAATGGATATCACGGCATTGAAAAAAATCAGGGTTTCATCCGAATATATGTCCAAACAGCTTACATTCGATAAAAATAATGAAATCAATCCAGAAAGTGTCGTTTCCACATTCAAGAAGTATGCACATATATCTCTTACGGATCAGGAAGTCGATCAATTCATTGACAACGTAAGAAAGAATAAAACGCTTGTCTATCCAAAGCATCAAATCGATTGGGAAATCGGTAGCACCGTCGCCAGGCACCATAAGGCGGGCGTAGCTGATCGAAGCATACGGGCAGCCAGTTCCACAGGAGGACACACAGCCAATATGATTCCCGTTTTCGCCTCGGGCCCAGGCAGTGAAGCCTTTGATGGAGTCATTGAAAATACCGATATTTCAAAAATCATCACAAAATCCGCTGGCGTTCCGTTCACACCCGGTCAGCATAAAACAAAAGAGGAATGAATGCATTCATTCCTCTTTTAAGATTCTCATTTTCATTTTGATTAAGGTCCGTTAACTCAAGTTAAGGCGAAGTTTGCGGGCATTACTCACGAGTTTAATGCATTTACTCGTGAGTTTCCGCCTTTTACTCGTGAGTTTGGGGCATTTACTCGTGAATCCGTGCTTTACTCGTGATTTTGCAGCATTTACTCGTGAGTTCACGCCTTTTACTCGCGAGTTTGGTGCGTATACTCGTGAGTTTCCGCCTTTTACTCGTGAATTTGGTCCGTATACTCGTGAGTTTGATGAAGAGTCATGATGTCAAAAAAAGACGCCATGATTGGCGTCCTGCTCATTCATTTTTTTATATGTTTTTTTAATACATACCCAATTTGGCTTCCCTTTTTCACTTTATACCACTCATCTTGTTGAGCCAAGATCGTTACAGATTGGTCCCTGTATAGATTCCCAACCGTTTCAGAAGATGCATTTCTATTTTCTTTAATATATAATTCGCTTGCTGTCACTATTCCCGTCGTCTTCCTGATCGAGATTTTCGTTGAAATGGTTTTCTGATTGTCACTCTTATCCTTAGCTGAGATTGTCACCGTAAATATGCCGCTGGACATATTTTTGAAATCCCATGTTGCGGATTGCCTGCCTTTACTGAACGGCCTTTCAGAAAGGATACCGACAACCTTACCTTTACTGTTCTTGATTTCCACTGTTACATTAGCGTTTTCATTAATTATATATGTTATGTTCGCTTGCTCGGTACTATAGTCACCCGATGTTTTGACTTCGGTGATTTTCGGTGCCGACGTATCTTTACTGATCTTAATCGGCATTGTTGCCAAACCTTCATTCCCGCTGCGGTCCATTGCTGATATTTCTGCTTTATATGTACCGTTACTCACCGCTTTTGTGTTCCAGATTGCTGAATGGGTACCCTTTTTCATTGTTTGGTCACGAACTGGGGTAGCTATAGATTTCCCTTTACCATCTTTAATCGTAAGTGTAACCACAGTATCTTCTTTTAGGGAGTATGTGATTCCAACCTCATCATTGACATGATCCGTTTGCGCTTTCATGCTTACTGAATTCGGTTCTGACTTTGCCACAAGATCCGTTTCAAATCCAGCGCCTGGTCCATATTCCCTTTCTATAGTTGTGTCAGGATAATAAAATCCCAAAATATCTAGATAGGATTGCCCTGCTTCCGCTCTGTTTTTCGCCCCAAACTGACTTAGCCCGACACCATGCCCGTATCCTGATCCTTTAATAGAAATTTTGGAGTGATCGGAGGATGAATGGTCAACCAGATAGCTTTTCATCACCTCTTGCCCCACCATACCCCTGATTTTGGAAGCTGCTACATTAGTAAGCTTAATCGTTTGCGGCAAAAGCTTTCCCCGGTCATTAACGAGATCCCTTACATAGAAATTCAATTGGATGGAGCCTTTCGTTACACGGCCTCCCGTTTTTTCATCTGAAAATGTTAACAAGGGAATCTCCGTTATTTTAATCTCTTTTTGCGCATATCCATTATTCTTCAGCCAAGCCTTAAGCTTCGGCACAACCGTTTTATCTTTTTCCTCTACACTTGTCCACCATTCTTCAGGTTTAGATAAATCCATTTTTGAAAGGTCGATTTGCTGCTTGTCCAGCGTTATCTCCCAACTGGTTTTCGGATCATAGAAATCTTCTTTTATAGATAAATATGCAAGGGGGTTGCCACTTGACCAAACATTTGAATTCGATTCGGTCATTCCTCCATTGCTTGAGGAAAAGAACGCTTCGATTATTTCGCCATCATGCTTGATTACCATGCCCTTCGTCTGCTCAATGGCTGAATTAGTTCGATAGTGACCGGCAGCCCCGCCATATACTTGGTAAGAAACCGTATCATCAATTATTGTGGATTGATGGCGAAGTGCATAGGTCCGGGCGGCAATCGCCTGTGCTTTTAAGGCTTCGGAGTGCCATAGTGCAGGCATCTCCAGCGGGACGACGCCCTTTAGGTAATCTTCCATATAAACAGTATTGATCGGCCGGATGTAACCGTCCTCCGCTGTAAATGAAAATGAGCCTTGGTACGGACGGCCGTTTATGGATAATGAAGAATCAGGTTTAACTGGTATTACCTTAAAAGAAGCATAAGATCCCTTTTTCTTAGATCCTTTGTATACGGCAAGTTTAGCCGACTCCACTTTCAAAGCCAGTTTTTCCCCCGCCTTTATGAATATCTCTCCCCTTGATGTACGGTAGTTACCGGTTGCCGTTATTTCGGCACTGGTTCTATTGCCCAAATAATTCTTCAGTTTCACTTCCATCGTTAAATTTTCTTCTGCTGCTGTCGCTTCATGAGAAGGAAATGCAAAAAAAGTGATAAAGAAAGCGATAAACAAATACTTTAATCTTTTCATTCCTTTTCATCCTCATTCCCATTCTATTAATCTTTCAAGGATTTTTGAATTAATCCTATTCAATCCATCGGCATGTGGTAACATAACGGCCTGGATGATGTCACTCTGTAAACATCATGATTTCAGGACGTCCCGAGTATACTAGCAAGTTATTGAACTCCCTTTTTACATTCTGTATGCACGACCCATTCTCCTTCAAATCCAGTTTCATTGCCGCCACAAATTAGAATCCACAACCAAAATAAAGCAGGACATGGAAGAAGCCAATGTCCTGCTTTTTAATGTTTAAATGCTTGCCCAGTTCTGATGGGTGACTTTTTTCTTTACTTTAAATACTTCTTCAACACCGGTTTCATTTGGTCGACAACGACATGGCTGCCGCCTCGTCCTTTTACATCTTCCATCATCCATGCCATGAGAAGTTCCGGGTCTTCTGTGTCCATGGCAACAAACCAGCCGTTTTCTGTTCCGTCCGCGTTTTTGGATGCCTTGATTTCAGCAGTTCCCGTTTTGGCAGCGATTTTGATGCCAAGATCAGCTATTCCATGTCCGCTTCCCTTAGGATGCTCCACTACTTGTGTCAACATCTTGGTGACCTGATTCGCTTGGTCTGCTGATATCGCATTTTCTTTCCATATTTTCTTTTCTATTTTATCTCCAGTTATTAAGAAAGGTGCAGGAATGTTTCCTTCATTCAAGAATGCAGAATAGGTCATGGCGAGGTGGAGCGTGCTCATTTGAACTTGCGCTTGACCATATCCGGCATCTGCCAATCTTCCCTCACTGTCGATCTTGCCAATGCTCGATGCTTTGATCGGATAATCATAATTCAAAGACTCATCAAATCCGAAAGCCTTGAGTCCATTCGTGAATTTTTCCTTTCCAAGCCCGAGAGCTTTTTGGGCAAAGTAAATGTTGTCTGAATAAATTAATGCCTTTTCCATATCGATTGGAACTCCAGGGTCCGAAACCCTTGTAATGGAATGATCTTTCCATGTCGATTTGGCCCACGTTTTCCCTTGGATATTGATCGACTCTTTCGGATCCACACCATTTTTCAAGGCGATCGCCGCAGTGAGGGCCTTAATGGTTGAACCAGGTGCAAACGTCGAACTGAAGCGGTTCAGAAGTGGTTTTTTCGGGTCTTCTTCAAGCGCTTTTTGTTCTGCTTTCGTTATTCCGAAAATATATTTATTAGGATCGAATGACGGACTTGAAACAAGTGCAAGCGTTTCGCCTGTCTTCGGATCAATTGCCGATGCCGATCCAGTTTCGTTCTTATATTGCTTGAAGATATCCTTTTGAAGCTCGGCGTCGATGGTCAATGTAATTGTTTCTCCCTCTTCAGCAGGCTTTTCAGCAATCACCTTTTCTTCGCCATCTTCGGTTTTAATGAAGATTTTACCGCCAGGTTTGCCTTTAAGCCGCGCTTCCAACACTTCCTCAAGACCTCGCTTGCCAATAACATCACTTGCGGTATATCCTTTTCCTTTCAATTTCTCCAGGTCCTCGGCCGATGCCTCACCGACATATCCGATTAGGTGGGCAGTGGCCTCTTTATACGGATATATGCGCTCTTCCGTATTATTGACAGATACCCCGGCAATGCTCAATAGCTTTTCCAAAGTTGCGCTATTATCATTTGACATTTTCTTGATGGGAACGAAATAGCTTGGCTTTACCCATGTTTGTTTTAATTTCTGATTCACTTCGTCAGTGGACATGTTGAGGATTCCAGCGACCTTTTTAACTGTTTCGGATTCGTTGGCCATTTTCTCTGGCACGATTCCCACTTCTGCCACCGTTCCATTCATGGCGAGGCCGCGTTCATTTCGATCGACAATTTCCCCGCGAATGGCTGGATACGATTCAACCGATACCTTCTCACCAGCTTCCAATTGAGGGAATATGTAGCTCTCATCCCACTCGATGTACCAATTTTCTTCCTCGCCTTCCCCTTCCTTGACAAGTGTCGCTTTATGGTCAGAGCTGACTGCGCCCGCCATAGTGGACATATCAACGGTATATGCAAGGCTTACCTTTTCTCCATCTTTATGATTTTTTTCTTCTTTTGGCTGTTTATAGTCCACCTTTAATTGGTCGGCTTCAATGCCCGTATAGATTTTTTCATAACGCTTCTCAAATTCATCCGCACTGATTTCTTTCCTTGTCTCAGGTGACAGATACTCGTACATCTTCGTAAAATCTTGTTTATTCCAAAGCTTCGTGTATGCCGCAAAGCGCTCTTCCGGACTTGGCTCGTCCGAGCAACCGGCCAGGAACAATACGCTCATCAACAATAAGCTGGAAACTAAAGCTAGTTTCTTCATGATTTCCTCCTAATGAATAGTTAGAGTGATATACCTATAGTTTAGCAAAATATTAGGGGAATGGGGGATTTCGTATGCCGAATTTCTTCATTTTTCTAATTTAACCATGTTTTTTCTAAAACAAAAGTCCTGTACATCGTGTACAGGACTTTAAAGCATTCTTTTTTTTCGGCTTTTTTTCTCTTGCAGCCATTTTTTCAGGAAGAAAAAGCCCAGGATGGCTGAAATGATGAGTCCGCTTGTCGTTACAATGACAGCTACCCATTCGTATAAGGTGTAATCCATATACGCTTTCCATGGTAATTTCCCTTTCCAATCTTCAATGTATAGATTCATTCCGAATATACCGGAGACCACCGTATAAATCGTTAGTATTTGCAAAAGATAATTACTGCTTTTCCCAGACAGTTTATCCTGATTTTGATAAAGGTAGGAAAGTGTTTCCTTCACCTCTCTGTAGAGAGGGGCAATCCTGAAGGTTTCATCCGTTTTTTTGAAAAGCTCTTTACCGATTGCCGTACTATTCACTTCAGTGAATAAGTACTTTGCAGAAAACTGAGTGATCATGAAAATCAGCTGTTCTGTATCCGATTGATCTTTTTCCACATCAATCTGGGAATGTTCATGAGCCAATTTAAGCAGTACGATCTTATAATAGAAGAAAAGCAACAATGTATAAAAATGCTGGCCGTACATTTCGCTTGCCAGTTCTTGTTCCAGTTTACCTGTCGCTTTCGTGACACACGCGAAATGATACATGCTAGTTACATAATAGGTTTCCTTGCCCCACCTGTCATATACCCTTTCTTGATAATACTTTTCTATATAATCAGGGTTTAATGCGCCTATATATGGCTCACCATCATTGTCATACCCGTTCAGCTCACTGATCCGGAATAAATCATTTTTAGAAATATCACGATTCTCAGGGAATGCCGTATAACTGATCACATACATTCTTTCATCGATGAAAAAGGGCAAACTCCCAAAATAGGTCGGATCCGCTTGTTCTTCATCTATATATTCCTCAATAGGCGGCAACAGTTCATTGAAGATGAAATCCTTCACTTGTTCATACTGATTTTCCCGGCAGCCAACTTTCGTTTTTTCTTCATCATCAGCAATCGGTTCGAGGATTCTAAATGTATCGCCAAAATAGAGCACATCATTATGTGAAAGCCCTTCAGGTAAAGTAACACGAAGATTCATCATGCCAATATGAAATGGGCATATGAAGATATCTATAGAGTTAATAATAAATGGGGTATTTAGATAGGGTGATTCGAAGGTACAATCAATATCCAGTTTTTTCGTGAAACGCCGCAAGCCTTCCTTCTGTTTTGCATGACCCGGAAATAAAATCGGCTCGATGTATGGCATGAAATACTTTTCCAATTTACGGTGTGAAACTTTATGGCCGCCGTAAAATTGATTTTGTTGTTCCATATCTTTCAAGTTCAAAAAAACGAAATTGTCCTCAAGCAATTTCCCCACAAACTTTTCAATCATTTTTCCTTCAAGCGTAAATGGAAAAATGAACTGCTGGAAAGTTCGCTTCGTGGGATCATTCTTCACTTTCACATCCATAAAATATATTCCTCCGATTAAACTGCTATAACACAGGTTTAATTCATCTTGATTCTTATATATTTACCCATGTATATACAAACAAAACGAAACATAATATAGAAATAAAGTGGACAAATTATCCAAAAAACAAAAAGATCCCCCAAGCAAGTGCTCGGGGGCCATCGAAAAGAGTTCTTCAACCCTCTTCACTTTAGGGTACTAGAAACTGATGTTTCTAATGAAAAATCCGATATTCGGACCATTTTAGCATTTTTTTAAAGGATGATAAAACTCGAAATTCTTCCATATTTAGGCTTTACCACTTATTATCATCTAATTAATCCTTATATGCAGGGATTGACAGATGAAAATATAACTCTAGGAATAATTTGTGATCTATTGGCTCATTATTCTTATCCCTTTATGAGGAAACCACGTTTTAGTTTTAAAAAAATGGGTAAATAAAAAATACAAAGGAGAGACATCATGAAATCCGATAGATATAAACAACACTTTAAATTTTTTGAGAGAGCAAATAACGCTAAACCAAGTGAAAGGAAACAATTGAGCGATTTCATCAAAAAGAAAATGAATGCTCAAAACACTCATTTAAATGGTAAAAACTCATGACATATGGGATGTCATGAGTTTTTATCGTTTAAAATGCGATTTCTTTTCCCTGAAGGTTGTGCTTCACACATTTTTTGATACCGATTACATTCAAAAAATGTTTAATTTTCTTCATTGAGGTTGCCTGATATTCATCCGCAATGGAAAACTCTTTAATATAGGCAATTTTTTCTTGTACATCTGTATCTATATGATCTTGGCTGTATTCTTTTTCATCTGATTTTTGGCATGTGTACACCACAGCTTCACCAATATTCCTTGTTGCCTTATCAAAATAAAAAGAAAACACAATGGCACATTCATCATCGTAAAAAGAGGGTTGAACTTTCATATTAATATCAATCATTAACCTTACACCTCTCTCCGTTTTGTTATTTACACTATAACAAAATCATTAAAAGGAAATAGGCGTTACAAACTACCCTCACGTTTCTTCCACGCCTACCAAATGGACCTTACTCTCCCCATTCATAGATAATTATAACTACAGGAATATGCGCAAAAGAATAATCATTCAAAAATGATAATAAAAAAACATCTTCAATTGAAGATGCTTGAATCAGTAATAGTAAGCTTCATTTACTTATTTATATAAACCTGGAAGTTCTGCGTAAAGGCCTGGTAATTCGCTAGGGACAATAACAAAAGCAGCGATGATAAGAAAAGATACGACTAATGCTTTAGTACTTTTTTTCATAGGTCATTCCTCCTTTTCTTTTAAAAAAATATTGGTTAAAATAGAAATAAATTCTATAGTTATATTTAACCACACTTCTTAAAACCATATATTTCGACTAAAGAATCTATTTAAACCGTTCAGGACCTGTACATACCGCTTTCACCGATTTTTCATAACAAAATATAACTCTAGGCATATTTTAAGGAGAATCAAAATGGATTTTTTTGCAGTTGGACAAAAGATCAAAGAACTACGTAAACAAATCGGGTTTTCCCAGGAAGAGTTGGCAACCGGTATTTGTACACAAGCACAGATCAGTAAGATTGAAAAGGGCGATGTCTACCCATATGCATCCACTCTCTATTTAATTTCCCAACGTTTAGGCGTTGATGTAAACTATTTTTTCGATATTGGAATGACCCCTAGGCTGGATTACGTGGAAGAAGTGATTTATCAATTAAAAATAGCCAGAAGAACCCGAAATTATGAGGAAATGCAGCAAATTGTAAAGGCTGAGGAAAACAGTCCCCTCTTTCTTCAGAATAAAAAGAATCATCAATTGATTCTTTGGCACAAGGGAATATACGAATATGAAAAAAATAAAGATTTAGATAAAGCCATCGATTTCATTAATCAGGCCATAGCCATTACTCATACGACAGACAAAATTTATTCGGAACGGGAGCTTGAAATCTTAAGCAGCCTTGGTGTAATGTATGTTGCCGAAGAACAGTACGAAAATGCATTCGCCTTGTTACGGAAAGCTTTAGATCACTTGAAAGCCCTGCCCTTTTTGACGGATAAAACGCTTAAGACACGTCTATCCTATAATTTCGGCAGAGTGTTAACACGCCTGGTCCGATACGAAGAGTCCATTGCCTGCTGCCAAGATGCCATAAAGTGGTGCCTCGAACATGACCAATTATATGCTTTAGCGGATTTACATTACCATTTAGGGTATAATTTTGAACTCGTAGGTAACTTTGAAGAGGCAAAAGAGTACTTGGAAAAGTCAGCTTTTCTATTCAATTTACAAAAAAATCATACCTTTGTTACATTCATCAACAAAAAGTTGGACAGTTGGAAGAATGAAATGAAAGTTAACTAATTTCATATTTTAGAGCCATTCCCGCGGGAATGGCTCTTCCCATTAACCAAGAATATGTATAATCTCACACTCATCATTTTCAAAACCTCTATTCTACATTTTAAATTCCAAGCCAAAATGAAGTATAATAAAGAGATGCTTCAAAAAACGCACATTAAAAAAGGGTTCCGGCCCCTCATCACTTAGTTTTGTGAAGCTAATGAGGATGAAGGATTCCAGGCATGTTCATCGTGAATGCCGGTTATTCCTGTTTATATCCGAACTGCTTATATTCAAGCGGATTTTTGACGATATTGACTTTTACAGGGTATTTATGAATATAACGGCAAGAAGCAGTGATTAAATTGAATAGAACGTAAAGAACGGTTCCGGCATTCGATCATATATACACAAAGCCGGGATGGGAATTACGAAAAGTTAAGAACTGATGGTTCATGATCATACAAAAATATATAACTAGGGCTGGTCCCTGAAGGAGGAGAGTATGGAGCGGGAGTTGTTGTTAGTTGGGGAGCGGCTGGCGGAATTTTTGGAGGCCGGGGATCCGGAAGATTCGGATGTGGTGAATCAAGGGCTCCAGTTATACCGTCAGGGGCTCGTTGATATTAAAGAAGAAGCGGTAGATACGATTGCGGCTGAGGTACAGGAAGAGACACGATTTAAGGCTAGGCTGAATCTGCTCTCCCCACAGGATGGAAGCTGTACATGTGATTCAAGGTTCATTTGCCGGCATCAAATGGCCGTTTTCTTTTCTGCATATTCCGAACACGCTAGTGTTTCCGAATGGCTGGGCGATTGGAAAGCACCTAAAAACGCCTCAGCCGCCCAAGCACTGCAGCAGGTGAAACCGGCAAGTGAATTACTTAAACAGGCGGCGGGGAGATCCATCACCTTAGATAAAAGCTATCCATCATGGAAGCAATTCGTGAATGATGCCTTTGCGGAACATGTCGAGCCCCATATAGGCGAGGCTACTTACATGATTGAAAATCATATACAAACTTACTTTAAACGCCTTAGCTCAAAAGCTCCAATGGAAAGGGAATGGAAGTTGCTTTATCATTTCGTTACGCAATTTTGCACAATGCAGCAGACACTGAGAATGATTCAGCTGCATAAAAGTGAGACGCAAACGATCAGGGTCTTTTATGCACTTGCTGTCGACTTGGCAGAGGAGCTGCATGAAACGGTACAGCCGCTAAGCAGGCAAGCGCGGCCCTTCGCCTTTGACCCCTTCGTTTTCAGCATCAAGGAAGATGTAGCTAAACTGCTGGATGGAGGGGAAGGCCTCGAATATGAAAAGATCGACCTCTACCGGGAGATATGGAGCTACTTATTCTCCAACTCCTCATGGCGTAAAGAGGAACTTGAACGAATCAATAAAGAACTTCCCGAGAAGTATATGGGCACCACTGAGAGGACGTCCTATACCCTCGCAGCCATTCACCTATCCCTTTTGGAAAACCATGATAAACAAGCGATTGAGCTTCTGCTTGAATTGAAGAAGGATGCCTGTCCATACATTTTTTATTGGCTGAATCTCCTGGCTGAATCTGAAAACCGGGCACGGGCCATTCCTTTCATTGAATTCATCAATAATAATGTTCAGGAATTCCTTGCCGGTCTATCCGATTATTATAAACGGGTAGATTTCGTCCGGACCTTTACGACTTTAATTAACAGTTGCTGTTATAAATTAAAACGAACTGATTTGCTTGAGAAATTTTACAGGGCCACCCTTCCGCACAGCTATTGGAACTATGCAAATTTCCTTTTTGAACAAGGACAATACAAAAAATGGGTGGAGATGCATATTTACTCGGAAATCAGCATTGACTTAATCAGCAGTGAATCCATCAAAGAAGTGGTATCAAAAGAACCGGAACTAATCCTTCCCCTTTATTATCATGCGGTCCAGGAAAAAGTTTCTTTGAAAAACAGGCCTGCTTATAAGCAAGCTGTCCGTTATTTGAAAAGGATGCGCACCATCTATAAAAAGAGCAAAAAGGAAGACGTATTCGAACGGTATATACTTTATGTAGCAGATTCTACCAAACGGCTTCGCGCTTTCCAAGAAGAATTAAAAAGGGGTAAGCTTATCGATGTTTAATCCAGGGAAATTAAAAATCAAAATAGCCGCTCTCGAAAACGGAACTTACGCCCTTGGTGTCGTCAATGAAGAGAATACCTTCCTCACCACGAATCATATACGCAGGCTGTTATTCAACTGGGATGACGCAAGCTTTTATGGAACTAAAATGACTACGGATATAGTGGATGGAAATCAAGTATTCATTCTTGACGCTTGGGGACTTCTCAACTTTTTTGCGAGGGAAAGCTTTAACTCCTTCATAGAATGGGAATGGTCCGAAATATCCTCCCTTTGCCTGTCAGCAGCGCCCGTTCTTCATGAATCCATAGAAGCTGGAATCCCCGTACCGGATTTCACTAATCTTCAATTGGACTCCATCGGCTGGAAACTGCCGGAAGAAGTGGAAGAGGAATTCGTTCCGTCCTTTTGGGAAGAAGAAATATCTTTGGATCTTCCTTCACCTGAACCGGAAACCAACCGTACTTTTATCGAAAAGTGGTATAACGGTGCCGCTAACATGTATTTAAAAAACTATTCACCCATGCAGCATAAATGGAGTGAAGCCGTCGGGGCGTTAAAGGATACACGACTTTCCCCCGAAGAATTACAGGCCTTTTTTGACAAAGACAGCTGGCAGGAATGGCTCGGTACCCTGCCCGACCCAAAACCATTCACCATAGGTCTCCGTTTAACTGAGCCTCCTGAGGGTAATGGGCCTTGGATACTCGATGTTACCCTTCGTTCCAAAAGGGATGAGAATATCATTGAAACATATACAGGAAAAAAACTGCTGCGGGGCTGGAACAAGTATGCAAGTGATGTGGTTCGTGCCACGAAACGCTGGCAACTCGTCGTGCCATGGCTTGGGGAGAATGGCCGTCTGAAAAGGGAGATTTCGGAAACGGACGCATGGGAGTTCTTGACCGATGCAAGCGAAAAGCTCCTGTTTCTTGGCGTCGAAATTCTCCTTCCATCGTGGTGGCTTGCCTTGAAGGAATCCTCATTGAAGGTCAAGGCGAAAGTGAAGAGCCAATCGAATCGCGGCCCGTCTTATGTAGGGTTAAAAGCTTTGATGGACTTTGATTGGCGATTCTCATTAAATGGCAAAGAGCTCACTGAGGCGGAGTTCGAGGAGCTCGTCAATGAAAAAAGGCGGCTTGTCTTCATCCGTGGCCAATGGGTCAAGCTTGACCCAGCTTTCATTAAACAAATTCAGGAGCTTATGGAAACAGCCAATGAAAAAGGCATCCAACTGACTGACTTGCTGCAGCAGGAACTGTTGAATGGCGTAAATGAAGATGGCGATGATGATTCTGAAAATGATGAAATGCTTCGGATTCAATTTGAATTGAACCAGGAGCTCCGTAAAATGGTGGGAAGGCTCAGGGAAACCAAGAACATATCCGTCCTGCCCGTCCCTAATGCACTTCAAGGAGATTTACGCCCCTATCAAAAACTGGGCATGAGCTGGCTCCTTTTTTTAAGGGAGCATGGTTTTGGTGCTTGTCTGGCCGACGATATGGGACTTGGAAAAACAGTCCAGATGATTGCCTACCTGCTTCATGTGAAAGGCAAAGAAGGAGCTGGTGAAGAGCTGCCCGCTGCGCACAGGGACGAACAAAAGAGTGAACCGATCATCGTTGAAGAGGATCGCGGCACAGAGAGCAGTGATGAGGCTGAGGTCATTGCCACTGCCCCTGAATCCGTCTCTGTTCAATCGGCGCTCATCGTCTGCCCGACATCGGTCCTTGGCAACTGGCAAAAGGAATTGGAAAAATTCGCACCTTCACTTAAAGTTCACCTTCACTATGGATCGAATCGTGCTAAAGGTGAAGCATTTACTAAACTGGCAGCCGAACATGATATTGTCTTAACATCATATGGACTGACCCACCAAGATGTGGCTGAACTGACCTCGATCCACTGGAGCAGCGTTATCCTTGATGAAGCACAAAACATCAAGAATGCCCAAACGAAGCAATCCAAGGCGGTCCGAAAGCTAAATGGCAGACATCATATCGCCTTATCGGGTACGCCGATGGAAAACCGTTTAAGTGAGCTATGGGCGATTTTCGACTTCATCAACAAAGGATATCTCGGAACGCTAGGTCAGTTTCAGGAAAAATATGTGGCGACCATTGAGCGTGATGAACAAAAGGATAAAATCAAGGAATTGCAGCGTTTGATACAGCCATTTTTGCTTCGCCGTACAAAACGCGATAAGGAAGTCGCTCTTAATCTTCCGGATAAGCAAGAACAAAAGGAATTCGTACCGCTTACCACCGAGCAAGCATCGTTATATGAACAACTGATTAAAGATACATTCACTGATATCGAACAACTGTCTGCCTTTGAGAGAAAAGGCATCATCCTCCAGATGCTGAATAAGCTAAAGCAACTATGCAACCACCCAGCTCTTTACTTAAAAGAGACGGAAAAGGAAAACATCATGAAGGCACCTAACCGATCAGGCAAACTCGAGAAGCTGACCGAGCTTATCGATGCGGTCCGCGAACAGGATGAAAGCTGTCTCATTTTCACACAATATATCGGGATGGGCAATATGATTAAAGAATTGCTGGAAAAACGATATGGCTTTGAAGTGCCATTCCTGAACGGGAGTGCGAACAAGAAGCAGCGTGATGAAATGATCACCCGATTCCAAGATGGGGAATTCCCTATTTTCATACTCTCGTTGAAAGCAGGCGGCACGGGTCTTAATCTTACAGAAGCAAACCACGTGATTCACTATGATCGCTGGTGGAACCCAGCTGTTGAAAATCAAGCCACCGACCGTGCTTACCGAATTGGTCAACAGCGTTTCGTACACGTTCATAAGCTTATCTGCACAGGGACCCTGGAAGAAAAAATCGACCAGATGCTTGATAAAAAGCAAGCCTTGAACGACGAAATCATCAGCAGTGACAACTGGATCACTGAACTTTCCACAGAGGAAATCAAGGACTTGGTCGCTCTTCAATAACCAGATTTCACGATTATGAGATGATTGAGGGCAAAAAAAGGGAGAATGCATATATGATATGCATTCCCCTTTTTTTATACATAGACGTCCTGTTATACATGGCATCGTTTGGTTCGAAAACGTTTATCTGATTCAAAAAAGCGACTTCACCATATAGAGGGCTGTAATCCAAATGATAATTGCAGAAATTTTATTTAATATTCCAAGTAATTTTCCAGATGTATCAACCTTTTTCAGTAATCGTCCCGCAAGACATAATCCGTGGAACCAGCACCATGACACAAAGATGCACGTCATGGTGAAAATCATTTTATCTTTTCCTGAATAAACAAGTGAGCTCGAACCGATTACACCTATCGTATCCAGGATTGCATGCGGATTCAGTAATGATACGGACAGAGCAAATACAATTTGTTTTTTTGTCGACATCTGCATGGATTGGACACCTGACTGTGAGTTTGGTTTGGCAAACCAAATCTGAAAGCCCATATACAATAAAAATATAACGCCGATTATGATTAATGTAAGGCGCAACCAATCGTATTGCATGACAATCAACGAAACACCTAAAATAGCTAACAGAATGAGCACCGTATCACAAATTGCAGCCGTGATCGTTGCTGGCAATGCTTTTTTTATTGTAGGTTGGATTGCTCCTTGATTAAAAATGAAAACATTTTGCACTCCCAATGGAAGTATCAGCCCTAATGCCAATAATAATCCATGAAAAAATGGCCCCATATGAATTCCCCCTTCCTTCATATTCAGTATAATGAATTAAACAAAGGAATTGACCATCCAATTGGTTGGTCTCCAAACCAACCAATTTATAATGAATATAGAACATGAAAGGAGTGGTTTTCGTATGTTTATCGAATGGGGGCCAAACCGGTCTTCCGCGCAATCACTTCACCAACAAATAGTAGATTGGATCAAACAACAAATTACACGGGGGGAATGGCCAGTTGGCACTAAGCTTCCATCACAACGCTCATTGGCCGACTCATTTGGCGTAAACCGAAGTACCATCATCACAGCCATAGATGAGTTGATTGCAGACGGATTATTGGAAACTAAGCTTGGTTCTGGCACATTCGTTTCCAATAATACATGGAATGTGCTCGTCTCCAGCAAACAGCCCGACTGGAAAAACTATGTCCGGAATGGCCTTCATGAACCTAATTTAAAAACGATTCAGGATATTAATCAGTATGAAACGGACACTGCCATCATCAGACTAGGCACTGGTGAATTATCTCCAGCTCTATTGCCTACAAAGCAAATCGAAAAGACGTTGCGATCCACTTCCTTTGATGCGCACTCATTAGGATATTCCGAACCCAAGGGTGACAAGAGACTTCGCCAATGTATAAGTGTTTATTTAGAAACAAAAGGGATCAACGCAAGTCCCAGCTCCCTCATGGTCGTTTCTGGCGGGCTTCAGGCACTCCAGTTGATTTCAGTTGGTTTACTTCAAAAGGGATCGATGATTTTACATGAGTCCCCTTCCTATTTAAATTCCGTCCACCCTTTTCAATCTGCGGGCATGCATTTAGTAGGCTTATCAAAACAAGGACGTGAAAGTATCCCGACACAAATGAAGCGCATCAATGGACGGAAGAAAGCGTCACTGTTTTATACTGTCCCAACGTTTAACAATCCAACGAATACTACATGGTCAAAAGAAGAAAGACTTAACCTCCTATCACTATGCAAAAAAGAACAGATCCCGATTATTGAAGATGACGTATATAGTGATTTGTGGTTTGATGAGGAACCGCCGCCGCCATTAAAATCCCTTGATGCAGATGGCCTTGTATTGCACATTGGCAGCATGTCCAAAACTTTAAGCCCAGGATTGCGCATCGGCTGGATTGCTGGCCCCATAACTGTGATTGAACGTTTAGCGGACATCAAAATGCAAATGGATTACGGTTCCAGTGCACTTTCCCAACACCTTGTGGCAGAATGGTTAGCAAATGGTCAATATTCTAAGCATTTAGAGTGGCTAAGGCAAAAGTTGAAGGAACGCAGGGATTTTACATTAACTCTTCTCAATCAATATTTTAAAGGGCTGGCCGAATGGCAAATACCTCAAGGCGGATTTTATATATGGCTTAAATTATGTAAACCCATCGTGAATCCAAACCTTTTCAAGCAAGCGATAAAGGAAAACATACTTCTTAATCCGGGATACATATACGAACCAAATAACCATACACATATACGGCTTTCATATTCATACGCCTCGGAGGAACAATTAGCTTATGGCATCCAAACCCTTTCAAAGATCATTCGGCGGTTGGTTTGACATCTCCAAGGATAGGAACGCTCATCATGGCGAAACATTAATGGAGCTGCCGTGGCAGCTCCATCCATATCACTTATTGGCAGCTTTCATTTTTACGTTCCGCTCTTTTTGCTGGATGATGAAAAAAGAATGGTGATAGCCATGATTGATCATGATATGATCGAGGATTGCAGTAAGCGCCTCCCCCTTATTCAGCTGATAAGTCTCTGAACTTTCCTCAATGATGATTTTTCCTTGGTGGGGGTCATAATTAATAGATGTTTTAGCACCACTTTCAAAAAAAGAAAGGGTTACCTCCTGACATAGAGGAAAATCCTGATAGGGTGAATCTGAGCGGGGATCCTTTTCAAAGGGAGAATGGACGTGCTGAAGTGCATCAAAGAAACTCGTTTTTGTAAGATATGACCTGTCGCTTCCTCTCCTTTCGAATTTCACTGTAATTGCAATACTAGTTACTTTATTGCTAGATTTCTTCTTATAATTCATAGATACCCTCCTTTTAATAAACCCTTTATACCTAATTCTTTTATCCTATTCAATATACCTGCCGGATAATGAAAAAACTTCCTCACCAAGAGATTTCCATATTAACACGGTGAAATTACAGTAAACTACTCCAGCTTCACGAAAAATTCAAAATCCGGATATCTTATTACGCAAAAACGGCCCTCTTGGGTAAGAGGGCTTAGACTATAGAACAACTCGATAATAATTGATTTTGCCTACAGTTTTTTTGAGGGTTAGTACAATTGAAACGTTGATTTCCACTCCAGGCACTCGCTTTCCGCGGGCGGTCGGGGAGCCTCCTCGGCTTGCGCCTGCGGGGTCTCCCTTGGACACGCTTTTCCCGCAGGAGTCCCGTACCTTTCGTTTCAATCAACTGGTATTTTTTTCAAAAGCATACTGTAGGCTTCGTACAAAAGGAGCTTCGAAATGGATTAACCCGAACCATGAAGAAAGGAAGAATTGTTTATCCTCCATTAATTTTTACCTTTTCATATGAAATGAAATCCTCATTAGCTAGAAGAAATCACTGGAACTTATTAAGAAAAAACTGTAGGCAAACTCGCTTTCTTCGTATTTGTCCACAAAAAACAGCCCTCTTGAATAAGAGGGCTGCGTTTCGTTTATTTTTTTGCTTTATTGATGTTAAAGGATTTTTTCGATTCATTTCCTGCAAGATCGGTCACCTTAAATTCAATCTTGTTGTTGCCAGTCTTAAGCGGCAGTTCCAAATCCTCTATCTTTTTCTTATAGGAACGCATTTTGTATGGTTCCTTGAATTCATGATAGAATATTTCACTTCCGTTCAGGTAAAGGCGGATTTCATCGAAATTATCTTCTACCGTCACGTCCACTTTTGGATTTTTGCCTTTGAATCCCACAGTTTCCGGTACGCCTTTAACTTTTAAACCCGGCTTTGTTGCATCGACCATTATCGTCCTTTTAAAGGAAACCGTGTTATCCCATTTATCGGTTGCTTTAACGGTGAAGCTTTGGACACCATCTTCGAATTTCTTTTCATATGAGAATTCATATTTTTTATTCGTTTTGTTATACGTTGCAGGTACCGTTTTATTGTCGATTTTAAATTCCTTTATTTCCGACGCTTCTTCAATTTCTCCTGTTATTTTGATTTTATTTTTATTGTTCACGCTCAAGGCTTCAGGACTCTTGATCTTTACAGCTGGTGCATGATTATCGATTGGAGCCGAATCACCGGCCAATTCGGTTTCAGCCGTTTTCTCATTACCTGCATAGTCGATTGCCACAACCTGAACCTTTTCCCCTTTTACATCAGGTAGGGTGAATTGTTTAGCATTCGCCCGGAGCGGCTCTTCCATGATGGATGCTCCATCGACTTGTACATCGTAATAAGCAAGCCCTGAACCATTCAAATTATCCTTACCTTGGATGGTTAAAACATTGCCCTTTTTCGAAATCTTGACCGTCGGCTTTACCGTATCGATTTTGATTGGCATTTTAACCGTCTGCCATTTTGCACCCTCGTAATCTATCATCGCTTTGATTTCAAAATAATAGACCCCATCCTTAGCGAGTGCATTATTGATTTTACCGTCCCATTTACGGGCCGGATCCAGCGTGTATGCGGTCCCTAGTCCGCCATCATAATAGTCCTTGCGTACATTATTCTCTGTGCGAAGTTTCCGGACTGATTTGTTTTCACCATTCAATATATTGTATTCTACCTTTTTCGCATTCCTTAAGAATGATAGGACAGGCACGAAGTCATCCTGTGCACCATCGCCATTTGGGGAAATCGCGATATTTTTGCCATTGAATGTTTTCCCCGCAGGGTCATAGCCAAGATACGTGAAATCTTCACCTGCTGTTGATACTCCCCCTGCCATGCCATAGAAAGATTCTTTGTCATATTTGGTGCCATCCAGGATTGGGGCCTTGTCCCATTCCCCTTTAAATCCTACATACGGTACATTCAGTTCCGGATTCGAATCGGCTGGATCCTTCAATGAGATGAACCCTTCAACAAAATAGCCGTTTGGAAACACCTTGTCAATATCTACAAGAGTTTGAAGGTCATCACCAAGTACCTTTGCGTCGGATATGTCCACTTTCACTTCGAATGTAATCGATTTTTTTGCAGGAACGGTAATCTTATTTGCATTTTTATTATTGATTTTAATCGTAGCGTTCTTAATTTCCTGTGCTTCCAGCACGTTAGCGGAATAGCCCAGTTGTCCCTGGATTGCATAGTCTGTTTGAATATTTCCTTTTACATCATACTTGACTGCTTTGTTGCTGAAGTTTTCAACCTTTAAAGTAAAGGCGAACTTATTGCCGACCTCCTTCATGGCAACCTTCGCTTCTTTCGTGAATGCCTCGGTCACGACTGCAGGTGTTGACAATGCGGATTGCAGCTGCATGACCCCGGCTCCCTGCCTGCGAGGCGAGTAAGGATTTTTCCAGTCAAGTGCCTTATTGACGACCCCCTGATCCGTTAATGGTTTTGATGTATTCATCATCAGGTTCTTCGCTAAATTAGCCCGGGCCGAGCCTTCTAATTTAAAGTCTTTATCCACTCTTTCCAGAACCAGTGCCGAGCCGCCGGAAACATGCGGCGCCGCCATCGAAGTACCACTCATCATTCCATATTCATCATTGTTCAGCGTTGAATAAATTTGTCCGCCCGGAGCGGTGATTTCCGGTTTGAAATCCAAGTTCGGTGCGACTCCCCATGAACTGAATGAGCTCATTTTCCCTGCTTCTGGATTTACAGCTTTTGTTTTATCACCATTAAAGGTAATCATCACCTTTTCGCCATCCGCTAAGGCCGCTTTCAGCTTTGCACCATCCGATTTCAACATGAACAGCTGGGGAATGGTGATGCTTGGATCTGTAGCCATGGAAATATATCCGTCAGCATTATTGTAAATTATGACTCCTGTCGCTCCTGCTGCCTGGGCATTTTGCGCCTTTTCTATAAAAGAAAGCGTGCCGCGCTCGATGAGGGCGAACTTGCCTTTAACATCCACTTTGGAAATCTCCTCTGGCGTCCCAAGACCAGCGGCCACCAATTCATGTGATTTATCCTTCAAGGCATTGGGATGCACGCTTGAAGCCGACATGAATGGAGCTTTTCCTGCTTGACCGTTTATTTCATAAGTCGCTGCATCCAAATCCATATAATTATTCTCTACCGATGCCACTTGTACAGAATCGTAAGCAAGTCCAGGTGAACCTGAAACGCCAATGTCCGGGTTCGAGGCTGATGGGTTGGCAAATCCATTTCCAAAGTGTGCCGAGTTTCCTGCTGAAATCGACATGAGGATCCCATTATCAACAGCTCTGGATACCGCCTGCTGCTCCGGATCGTCTGCCGATACAAAGCCTGCAGTGGAGCCAAGGCTCATATTCAGCACATCCGCCCCAAGAATGATGGCATCGTCAATCGCCTTAATGTATATATCGCCCCATGTTGTCTGCATGTCGGGATCATTTCCGAAGACCTTTAATGCAAGCAGCTGGGCTTCAGGAGCAACCCCTTTAATGCCGCCATTCTCTTCATCTCCATTGGCTCCGGCCGTACCTGCCACATGCATCCCATGCATGGAAGCCTCTTCACCAAGGTCAAGGATTTCTTCATTTTCATCCATGTAATTGTATCCATAAGGAACCTTGGCCGTATAGTAATTGCCTAATAGATGGCTGGATTCCTTCATCGCGCTGATTTCACTTTCAGTCAGTTCAGCCTTATTCTCGTCGTTCAGGACCATATCACGGTGAGATGGGTCGATTCCAGTATCAATAATCCCGACGACCATCCCTTCCCCTTTATATCCATATTCCCGCCATGCTTCCTGGGCTTGGACAAGCTCTTTGCTATATAGCATTTCGGGTTTTTCTGCAGGACGTTCATATTCATTCGCTATATGTACTTCAGCAACTTCAGGCATGGCTTCCACCTTTTTGATCTCACCATACTGAAGTTCACCGCTGAATCCATTGACGACTGTCGTAAAACTCTCAAGTTCCTTGAAAGCTATTTTTTTCTCTTTCACCTTTTTTTTCAATTTCTTCTGAGTAGCTAGCTTTTCAGACTTTAATTGTTGTTTCTTATTTTTTGATAATTGTTTAAAAAGCTTTCCTTCTTTCGAAGCGGTTTCTATTGCCGGGGCTTCCTTCATCTCTACGATGACCCTGACCTTCTCATTGCTTTTGTATTTCTTCACCATGTCATTTTTCTTCAGCTTTATAATGCTTTCCTGATTCTTCTTACCTGCACCGCCCGAGCCTGTCGGGGGATCTGGGAGCTTGGCTGCGGAAACGCTTGCAGTAAATACTAATAGAAAGATTGCTAGAATGGACAAGCTACGTTTGATCAATGAACTTTCCTCCTCTAAAATAAACAATTTTTGGAATATTCTTACTGAGTATAAAAGTATCACAACTTTTGGGGTGATTTTAAGGGGTAATAGTCACTATTTTCCTATTTAGAACTAGGATTTTTTTATTATTTTTCATATTTTGTTAGATTTACAGGATAAACGGCAAAAAGATGGTGATGTTAAACTAACATCACCCTTTTACTTCTAGTTTTTCATTCTTGGATCCAAGGCATCACGCAGCCCATCCCCCATTAGGTTAAAGCCGAGTACCGTAAGCATGATCGCAAGTCCAGGGAAGAGAACCGTCCATGGCGCTTGAATGATGAACCCCCTGGAATCGGCGAGCATTTTCCCCCACTCTGGTGCTGGCGGCTGTGCACCGAGACCGAGAAAGCCGAGTGCTGCGCACTCAATGATGGCTGTTGCAATCGCCAAGGTACCTTGAACAATAATCGGTGCAAGGCTATTCGGAAGGACGTGGTGAAGGAGAATGCGGCCATCCCCCATTCCAATTGCCTTTGCAGCCGTTACATATTCCTCTTCTTTCACCGTTAAGACCCGTGATCGTAAAAGCCGGCCGAATATCGGGACATTGACGATGGCGATGGCAATAAGTGCGTTGCGAAGGGAGGGCCCCAAAACGGCAACGACAGCAATGGCAAGCAAGATACTAGGAAAGGCCAGAATAATATCAAAGATCCTCGATATGATCGTATCTATCCACCTGCCGTAATAACCGGCAATGATTCCCAAAAAAGACCCAACTACAACAGATCCGGCAACAGATAAGAAGCCGACCCCTATTGAAATGCGTGAGCCATAAATGACCCTGCTCAAAATATCCCGGCCAAATTCATCCGTTCCGAACCAATGCTCCGCAGACGGGGCCAAATGTTTATCACTTAGCTTTTGCCCATCAAATGAATAGGGTGCTATAACGGGCGCGAAGATGGCGATTAAGATGAAAAATGAAACAATCCCCAGACCCACGATGGCTACCTTGTTTTTCCTAAAGCTTTTCCAGCCTTCCTTCCAGGGAGAGATGACTTTTTCCTCTGCCTCTTTTGGAGGAAGGATTGGCGGAGTATTCGTTGCTATTTCAGGCATGAGTTTCCCTCCCTATTTATACTTAATCCTAGGATCGATCGCTGCGTACAACAAGTCCACAACTAGATTAATCATGACAAACAAAAAGGCGATGACGAGAATTCCGGACTGTATCACCGGATAATCCCGAGATAGGATTGCATCATAAATATAAGTACCGATACCTGGCCATCCAAAAATGTTTTCCGTTAAAATGGCGCCGCCTAAAAGTAATCCTGTCTGCAGACCGATAACCGTCACCACTGGAATCAAGGCATTCTTAAAGGAATGCTTGTAAACAACCCAAAACATTTTCATTCCTTTAGCACGAGCCGTACGAATGAAATCCGATCTCATGACTTCCAACATGGACGAACGTGTCATCCTTGCAATAATCGCCATCGGAATGGTAGCAAGCGCTATCCCCGGCAAAATGAGATGCTTGATCACCTCGAAAAACTGATCAACCCTGCCAGCCATGAGTGTATCTATCAAATACAGGCCGGTTATGGCCTCAACAGGATCCCTGATATTGTCCCGCCCTGTCGTCGGAAGTAAATCCCATTGAATTGAAATGATGTATTGCTCCATTAATCCCAGCCAGAAAATAGGCATGGACAAACCAATCAACGCAATCACCATGGCGACATAATCAAACCATGAGTTTTGAAACCAAGCTGATACTATCCCTGCATTCACGCCTATGACCACGGCGATGATCATCGCGATCAAGGCCAGTTCTATCGTGGCCATCAAGTATGGTCCAATTTCTTCCGAAACCGGACTATTCGTTTTTAACGAAACACCCAGGTCCCCCTTTAACAGGCCTGATAAGTAATCCCAAAATTGAATGAACCAAGGTTTATCCAGGCCAAGTTCCTTTGTCATCGCAGCGACTGCCTCTTCCGTTGCTTGCTGCCCTAAAATCACCTGTGCTGGATTACCAGGAATCGCCCGAATCATCATGAATACAATAAATGCCATTCCGAGAAGTACTGGAATGAGAGATCCTAAACGTCGTACGGTATAGGAAAACATAACAATCACCCTCCTTTAGCATAAGGGTCCTTTGAGCGCCCTCAATTCTTTTGAAATGCATTCCATAACAAAACCGGGAAGCATGCAAGACTACATACTACCCGGTTCTTACGGTTAATTTTCTAAAGAAACGTTAATAAGGGATTGCGAACCAGTTGGATGTGGAACAAACCCTTTGACTGTCTTGGATCCGGCTAGCTGCGGTAATGAGTGGACAAGTGGAACCCATGGTGCTTCATCATGGATGATTTCCTGGGCTTTTCCATATAACTCATTACGCTTGGCTTCATCTGCCGTGGACTGGGCTTCGATCAGCAGTTCATGGACTTCATCATTTGCATAACGGGAATAATTATTTGAGCCGATATTATCTTTATCCAATAAGGCATAAAGGAAGTTATCTGCATCTCCATTATCGCCTGTCCAGCCTAGCATGAAGGATTGAGCCTCCCCAGCCTGCACTTTCTCTAAATATGCAGCCCATTCGTATGAAACGATATTTGCCTCGATACCAACCTGCTTTAAGCTCGCTTGAATGGCCTCGGCCACTTTTTGACCATCTGGCATATACGGGCGTGGTACTGGCATTGCCCATAGATCCATTTTAAATCCTTTTTCATATCCGGCCTTTTTCAGAAGTTCTTTCGCTTTTTCGACATCGTAATCATAGTCTTCAATGTTGTCATTGTATCCAGAAACGGATGGTGGCATAGGATTCTTGGCAGGCTCCGCCGTGCCTTCGAAAAAGTTATCAATGATTTCTTTTTTGTTAATTAGGTGAGAGATAGCTTGGCGTACTTCCTTATTGTCGAATGGTGCTTTTTCAACATTGAATGCAAAGTAGCCGACATTCATGGAAGGACGTTCGAATAACTGCAGTTTGTCATCTCCTGTAACTTTGCTGATATCGCTTGGGTTCAAACCGTCCATCAGGTCGATTTCACCTTTGATTACAGCATTTAAACGTGCAGAGTTATCTTTAATGACCTTAAACGTGACTCCATCAAGTTTAGGCAGTCCATCTTGCCAATAGTCATCGTTTTTCACCACTTCAATCGTATCGCCAGGTTTCCATGATTTGAACTTGAAAGGACCTGTACCAGATGGATTTTTAGTGAAGTCGTCACCCTCTTTTTCAATTCCATCAGGACTGGCTATAGCAAATGTAGGCATGGCAAGGTTTTTCAGGAACGGCGCCTGCGGACGGTTCAAAGTGAATTCCACCGTGCTCGCATCGATCGCTTTTACTTCTTTGATAACATGACCTTCATCGCCTTCAAATCCTCCGAACATGGAGGCATAGTACGCAAATTTCCCTTCATCCTTACTTTTTGCCCATCGTTGAAAGTTTTTTACGACCGCATCTGCATTGAAATCCGTACCATCATGGAACTTGATTCCGGTTTCCAATTTGAATGTGTATGTTTTCGCGTCATCGGACACTTCCCATGACTTTGCAAGACCCGGTTTGATTTCCGTATCATCTTCCCCATATTTCACAAGCGTTTCAAAAATCTGCTGAGTGACGATGAATGATTCCCCATCGGTTACGATAGCTGGGTCAAGACCGACAGCATCTCCGCCTTTACCGTATATCAATACGCCGCCCTTCGCTTCACTCGATCCCCCTTTACCATCATCTTTCTCTTTTGATGTAGACGAGGAGCATCCCGCAAGCGCCAGCGAAAGAGCCAGGATACCAGTCAGCAACAATGCCAATGTTTTCTTCATATTCTTCCCCCTTATTATTTGCGAATTTATGTATACGTCGTGTCAATTGTATAGATGACAAGCAACGTAGTGACCAGGTTTATGTTCAGTCAGGATTGGCTTGTCCGTATTGCATTCTGCCATCGCCTTCGGACATCTCGTATGGAATGGACAGCCGCTGGGCGGGTTTGATGGGCTTGGAACATCTCCCTGCAGGATTACCCTATCCCCCTTATATTCCACATCCGGAATGGGCACGGCCGATAATAAAGCCTGTGTATATGGGTGAAGCGGATTTTCATAAAGCCCTTCACTTTCCGTCAATTCAACAATATGTCCAAGATACATGACACCGACACGGTCGGAGATATGCCTTACCACTCCAAGATCATGAGCAATGAACAAGTAGGTCAAATCAAAATCTTCCTGCAAATCCTGCAACAGATTCAAGACCTGGGCCTGAATCGACACATCCAGTGCAGATACCGGCTCATCTGCAATGATCAGTTTGGGATTGACTGCAAGTGCCCTCGCGATGCCAATACGCTGCCGCTGGCCCCCGCTGAATTGATGCGGATACCTTTTAGCATGGTAACTGCTTAGGCCAACGACCTTAAGAAGTTCCTGTACACGGGCCTTTCGCGCCTTTTTATCTTTAACCCCGTGGACGATGAGCGGTTCTTCCAAAATTTTTTCAATAGTATGCCTGGGATTGAGGGAGGCGAATGGGTCCTGGAAAACCATCTGCATCTCACGGCGCATCTTTCTCATTTCACTGGAAGATAAAGCTGTCAGGTCCTTTCCTTCGAAATAAACATTGCCCTCGCTCGGCTCAAGCAATCGAAGCAATAACCTTCCCGTCGTGGATTTTCCGCAACCGCTTTCACCGACAAGCCCCAAGGTTTCCCCTTTATAAATGGAAAAAGACAAACCATCAACTGCCTTGACCTCTCCAATGGTCTTTCCCAGAACCCCTCCTTTTATCGGAAAATGCTTCTTTAGGTTTTCTACCTTAACCAATGTTTGATTCATGCAAGGAAGCTCCTTTCCCATCTTCATAAAGCCAGCAGCGAACATGCTGACCCTCATCGAATTCCAGTAGAGACGGGGTCTCATTTATACATTGCTCCATGGCATGGGAGCAGCGGGGGGCAAACTGGCACCCGAGGTTGCTTGTCCCAGGTTTTGGCACATTACCCGGTATCGAGTAAAGGCGCTCTTTCTTTATTCGCATATCGGGAATCGACTGAAGTAAACCGACCGTGTAAGGATGCTTAGGGTTTTGGAAAATCGTTTGCACATTTCCTTCCTCTATCACCTTGCCGGCATACATGACAATGACACGTTCACACATTTGCGCCACTACCCCAAGATCATGAGTAATCATCATGATTGCCGTGTCTGTTTCTTTATTTAAATTCTTCATTAATTCCAGGATTTGTGCCTGGATCGTCACATCCAAAGCCGTTGTCGGTTCATCGGCTATAAGGAGTTTAGGCTCACAAATCATGGCCATTGCTATCATGACCCTTTGTCTCATTCCGCCAGAAAGCTGATGCGGATACTCTTTGAGCAATTCCTCGGCACGGCCAAGCCCAACCAACTTCAACATTTCCACCGCTCTTTTTCGTGCCTGCCTTTTATTCCATTTTTTATGTATCCGAAGCGTCTCGACCAACTGCTCGCCAATAGTGAACACGGGATTCAAGCTTGTCATCGGTTCCTGAAATATCATCGCTATATCATTTCCGCGAATTTTTCTCATTTTCGCTTCAGAGGCATTTGCGATGTTTTCTCCTTTAAAAAGGATTTCCCCCTCCACCTTACCAGCCGGTGAAGAAACAAGACCCATGATGGACAGAGAAGTTACGCTTTTTCCGCATCCCGATTCTCCTACAATCCCTAAAACCTCACCAGGATTGACATGAAAATCGATTGAATTCACGACAGGGATCACCCCATCGTCCGTACGAAAACTGGTTCGAAGCCCATTAACCTTAATAATTGGTTCGTCCATCAAATCACTTCCTATATATAACTTATTTTCCATTATATTATTGGGTTTATTATTGCATCAAAATTAAAATATTACAATATATTTTCTAAAAATTCTAATTTAACAGAATTATTTTTTACTTTTTTCTATTTACACACATTTTGGCACAAAAAAAAGACTGCTTATTTGCAGTCTTTTCAAGGGGGAAATCATATAACTCAATTTTTTTGAGGGTAAATCGGGGTTTACTGCGGAGAAAAAGCTATATTAGCTTTGGGGAATGAATGGATGAAGAAAAATTCTATATGCTACTGCCGAGTTTCATAAAAAATCCCTGTAATTCTTTGCATTGGTTATTCATTATGGTCATATAAATACTTTTTTGTGTATCGAATTTAAATCTTGCATTTTCTTAGAAACACAATTCTTTGTTAAGCAAGCTAGCATGCCCAACCTTCACGTAACACTATAAACCAATATGTTCAAAATCCTTGGGCTTTCCATCATTTTGTTTAGTTCCGATGAATTGAACCCTCTCGGAGACCACTTCAGTTACATATACATATTTACCCTCCTGATTTTCGTATCTCCTTGTTTGTATTCTGCCAGTTATGCCGATTATGGCTCCTTTTTTACAATATTGAGCAGTATTTTCAGCCGACTTTTTCCATATGATACACTGTACAAAGTCTGCCTCATAGTTACCGACAGGATTACGGAAGTTCCGGTTGACTGCTAATGTGATATTGGATACAGCCTTGCCATCAGGTGTGTATCTTAATTCTGGATCCTTCGTAAGCCTGCCGACGAGGGTAACTTGGTTAATCATTGTTTCACTCCTTCCTCTTTAATTATTTTAATCATACGCTTTCTTCCATCGATTAAAAAATGGAGGAAATGATTTTATTACACCATTTTTCTTCATAAAAAGTCGTTTGGATTGGTGCAAAAACATTTTTTAGTGATTAAAATCAGGTAAAAAACGAATAGTTAACAAAATTAAATATTTTGCAAATTTTTATTCCATCCTTCATAATTTAGACAAATGTTGGGTTTTCATTTCATTAAGAGACTTTTTTTTAGTATGATATAATTACCTTTAAAAGGATTAATCGATATGTACCCTTTAAAAATTACGTTTAAGAGAGGTAATCGCCGCTCTTTCTTGCAAGAAACGGAGGAATTAGATGAAATCATTCAAATTGATCTCGTTGCAAATTGTTACTGAAAATTTAAACTTGATTGATATTGCATTAACAGATGGATTGATCATAAATAAAGAAAACGATGCTAGATCATGGTTACTGGAAGCCTTTGTAGAAGAAAAACATTTCAAAGAGCTTGAACCCTCACTTCCCGATATAGACGGAGAGGTGTATATCCAGGCAGTCATTACCAAAAAGGACAATGAACCGGCTTTGTTTCAAACTGTTTTACGTACAATAAGAAAAGTGGGCAATCATTATAGCCTTTTATTTGTTGGTCACATCCAAAAAACACGGAGCAAATATGCAGAACTCCTTCTTGAAGATTTGGTCCAAAAAGGTCTCGTCGGCGATGAACTTATAAAAGAGTTCAAGCAAAAAATCCGCTCAAAGCCTAAATTAGCAACTAATAAATAAAACCCTTCCCTTAATTTCCATCCCCAAATCAAATGCACATAAAAAAGACTGACTTAGACGGATAAGGATATTAATCCTTTTTTGCCTAAGCAGTCTTTCTCATTCTGTGCTAATTACTTATTTTTGTCGTCATTTTTATCATCGTCTTTAATCAAGTCATCTGCATCATCATCGACGTTATTATCGTTATTATCGTCGTTATCAAGGATGTCATCATCGTTGTCGTTGTCGTTATCAAGCACGCCATCATCGTTATCGTTGTTATCATCTGTACCGTTGTTATCATTTACACCATTGTCATTGTTATCATCTTCTATGATGTTGTTATCATCTTCTGGTGCGGGATTTTTATCATTATCATCATTATTTCCACATCCAGCAAGGAACATAATAGATAATAAAGATCCCCCAAGTAGTGCAAAAATTTTCTTCATCATTTTTGGCAACCTCCCTTCTTTCTTTATCATTAGGTATTTTGCCCGAATATGAAAATAACTTGCGTCCTATTTTAAATTTAAAAAGAAAATCTGCTATTTGGAATTAAACATAAAAAAATGCCGGACATAAAAATGTCCGGCATTCAAAGGGAGAATAGAAAGATCTAAAAACCGCTCTTGCTTTAAAAAAGCAATGCAGTGCTTTTTATATACACCGCTTCACGATTCCTTAAACCTCTATTTGAAATATATAGTTAAGGAAAAAGAATCTTATTTGTCACCAAAAGCAAACATGATATCGGCTTCACATGCTGTTTCCCCATCAACCGTTGCAACTGCTTTCCCTTTACCCATTGAACCTCTCATACGCACTATTTCCACTTCCAGACGCAGCTGATCACCTGGTTTAACTTGCTTTTTAAAGCGGCAATTATCAATCCCAGCGAAAAATGCAAGCCGGCCTTTATATTCTTCTTGTTTCAAGACGGCTACAGCGCCAACCTGCGCTAAGGCCTCTACAATTAAAACTCCAGGCATAACTGGATAATCGGGGAAATGGCCATTAAAGAATTCTTCATTTGCCGAGACATTCTTCAATCCAACCGCTCTTTTCCCTTCATCAATTTCTATGATCCGGTCGACTAATAAGAATGGGTAACGATGCGGAATAATTTCCTTTATTTGTGTGATATCTAGCATACTTGTTCCTCCTATGACTTAAATATTTCAAACATAACGTAAACTCGCCCCTGTCATCTAGACAGAGGCGTAGTTGCCATGAAATATAAATCCGTTAACGACAGCAACTACTTCAAAAAAACATGGAACTACGCGCCCTTGTTCACTATATCAAAAATATGGGTCCATGTGGATTTTTGGAAAACATCCATTGCATGTCCTCCGCCAATCACACTATATCCTAATAGTGCCCCGGATAATACAGCAATGAAAATCAATCCGATAACAATGAGTAAACGAAGCCAAATTGGCAAAAGACGGACCTTGATCCTACGATTCGGTTTCGCCTCAACTTCCTTTATCTCTTCTTCAATTTGTTGTCTCATTACACGATTTTGTTCCATATAGAATGTGAAAGCTCCTTTTAAGAAAACTCGCCGACTGATTTCCCCGATACGCCAAAAATTCAGCAGCTATGCAAAATGGTCGGCACGAATGATTTCTCTTGTTATGAATTCATTATAACCGATTTGCTCTAATTCCGCAGGGAGACATTTTATTTACCAGGTACCTTAACGGATTCCATTGACTAATCCGCTCATTTGATCTGCCATCGTTACCGCCCGGGATTGAAATTGGTAAGACCGCTGAACATTGATTAGATCCGTCATTTCTTTGGAAAGATCGACATTCGAGGACTCCAGAGTACCTTGACGGACTGCTGCCTGGTTGCGGGAATCCCCTGTTAATGCAGTCATGATATCGTCTTCCGTAACACCCAAGGCATTGAAGTTTTTGGGCAGGCCAAGTAAATTCCCGCCTAGCCGGTCAAGAAATTGCGGTTTCTTGACCGAGACTATTCCGAGCCCAAAACTCTTCTCGCCATATTCTTCCGTATCCACTATCAATAAGCCATTTTCCGAAATCTTAATGCCTTTAATATTTCCCTCTATGAGGATCGGTTCACCATTTTCATCAAGTACTTTATGTCCAGCAGAGGTAACAAGCATCATTTGATCGTTAGCATTAGGGGATAAATAAAAGGCACCATCCCTTGTAAGCCTTGTATTGACACCATTATCGTCCTGAACGCTTACGGTGAAGAATTGGTCATCCCGGGTGAATGCTGCATCAAGATTGCGGTCCGTCGTCTTTAAGGCACCCTGTGAAAGCACCAATTGAGATTGGCTTAACATAGCACCTGTTCCCTGCCGGATGCCAGGTGCGGTCAACCTTCCTTTTTCCTTGGTCTCACTTGGTTGATTATTGAAACTCTGTGTCAATAAGTCATTGAAACTCGTTTGGGTCTTTTTGAAGGCTGTCGTGTCCACATTCGCGATATTATTACTTATTTGATCGATTTTACTTTGAAGTTGGTTCAGCGTATTCGTCGCCGTCATCATCGTCCGGTTCATGGTTTTTCCCCTTACAGTTCAAATTCCGAATTTCACCTACTGCTCAATTAAAGCCTGCCAACTTCATTGACCGCTTTATCCAAACTTTTATCATAGGCTTGAAGCACCTTTTGACTTGCTTCAAAAGAGCGGTATGCCGACATCATTTCTGTCATCGTTCTCGATTGGTCAACATTGGAGCCTTCAAGAAAGCCCTGCTTAGTGGAAAAATCGACATCCGCAGCCGCGTATGCTCTAGGTAAATCCCCATCATTCACAGCCTTATATAGACCTTCGCCATCTTTCATGAGCTGTAATGACGGATCATCCGAATAACAGATCCCCAAACGTGCGATTTGAACATTTCCTTCTAAAATAACACCGTTTTCCGCTACTGTGAATCGATCGCTATCAAGCTGGATCTTTTCATTATTTTCGTTCAATACATAATGACCGGACGGCGTAGTCAGATAACCTTGCCCATCCAGGGTGAAACTGCCGTTACGCGTATAACGGATAGCACCATTGCCATCCTGGACAGTAAAAAACACCGAGCCTTGCCGACCCGTTTCCTCATTGATCGGTAGGTTTTCATCAACAAGGGAAATATCCGTATCAAGCTGGGTTTCCTCCAATGTGCCCTGGGTAAATAAAGGATTCGCCTCCTGTACGTAAACACCCGTACTGAGCCCCCCAACCTGGGAAAAGCTGGACATGCCAAATTTGCTCTCCGTGGGAACCGTTTCACCACCCATGCTGCTTATGAGCATTTCCGGAAAAGACCTTACACTCATTTGATCCGCTTTATAACCTGTTGTATTCGCATTGGACATATTGTTTGTGAGTAATTCCGTGCGCCTTTGCTGTGCAAGCATCCCGGAAGCAGCCGTATAAAAACCTCTTAACATCTTCTTCACTCCCCAATCTACATAACTTATCCGTTCAATATCTCATATCTATCTTATCGGTCATGAACATCAGTATCTTAAGGAAAAGGAGAAGCATTAGGCAGAAGAATTTGTCATATCGTAGGCTAGGTCAAATTTAAAGGAATGGTGTTAAATTCTCGACTAAAAGAAGAGGGCCTATTGCTCATCAGTACTGGAACTGCACGCACTTTCACTATGCCTCACGTTTGTCTGAACCTTAGACCCCTATCTTATGATGCGGATTTCCACCCGCTTTTTAGTTGAATTTGTGCCGTGGCAATTTATCCATATTATCAAGCATGATACCTGTTCCGATTGCTACACAATCCATTGGCTGCTCGGCAACGAGTACTGGGACCTTAAGTTCTTCAGCAAGAAGTAAATCAATCCCGTGAAGCAAGGCTCCCCCGCCTGTTAAAATGACGCCGCGGTCGATGATATCAGCAGAAAGCTCTGGCGGCGTCCGCTCAAGTACGCTTTTTGCAGCTTGTACAATGATGGAAACCTGCTCGCGAAGTGCCTCCTCAATTTCTTCAGAATTGACCGAAATGGTTCTAGGCAATCCCGATACCATATCACGCCCACGGATATCGATGACTTCATTACGAGATCCAGGGAACACGGTTGCAACCTGGATTTTAATGTTCTCCGCTGTACGTTCACCAATCAGGAGCTTATACTTCCGCTTGATATAATGTAATATTTCATTATCGAATTTGTCACCGGCCATTTTAATGGATGAAGATGTAACGATATCCCCCATTGAAAGAACGGCAATATCCGTTGTACCCCCGCCAATGTCTACGACCATATTGCCGCTTGGTTGAAAAATATCCATACCGGCACCGATTGCAGCCACTTTCGGCTCTTCTTCAAGGTATACTTTCTTCCCGCCGCTTTTTTCGGCAGCTTCTTTAATCGCCTTTTGTTCGACACTTGTTATGTTGGTCGGGCAGCAAATTAAAATTCTAGGCTTTGAAAGAAAGCCTTTCACATTCAATGTATTGATAAAATGCTTAAGCATCGATTCTGTTACATCGAAATCTGCAATGACACCGTCTTTTAAAGGACGGATTGCGATGATGTTTCCTGGAGTACGGCCTACCATTTTTCGAGCTTCTTCCCCGACGGCAAGAACACGGTTCGTATTCTTATCAATCGCGACTACCGAAGGCTCATTTAACACAATTCCTTTACCTTTGACATGTATAAGAACATTGGCTGTTCCAAGATCTATCCCAATATCTCTAGCAAACATTTCTTAAATCCTCCTTGAATATCCTCACATATAACCTACTTCTGTCCTAATTGTTTATTTTACCATATTGCATTGACACAAGTAAGTATGAATTATAAATAAACACTAATACAGACTATTATTTCCTATTTTGACAATATGTAAAAAAAATCAATGCCTTATGTACTACCTTACCGTATTTTCCCATTAAAAAAAATCCGGCATGGAACCGCATCAAGGTTAAGAAAAAGCTGACACTCACTTTCATGTCCCCTTATTCATTCCCCGATAGCCCGATTCACTTCCAATTGCCGGAATGATTCAAGTATCATTTAACGATTTCTTCTTCTCTTTCAGAACGTTTGTATTTTAATTTTGTCGCTTCTCCACCTCTAAGGTGACGAATGGATTTATGATAATCCAATATATCCTTCACTTCGTTAGCCAAATCAGGATTAATTTCTGGCAGCCTCTCAGTTAAGTCTTTATGCACTGTGCTTTTAGAGACTCCGAACTCTTTTGCAATGACGCGGACTGTTTTTCTAGTTTCCACGATATACTTTCCTATCTTGATAGTTCTTTCTTTGATGTAATCGTGCACACCACTCGACCTCCCCAAATTGGATGTGAGAAGTGTGAAATGAGATTCGTATTTTTCGAATCGAATACCGCTGCCCTATAAACAATGAAAGATAGAATTATTCACCTATTAGATAATTTGTAATAAACGATTCCTCACCTCAAACACTCTCTTTGCATGGTTTATAACATCTTATTAGCTTGGTTAAGAATATATGCCTAATGGGACAGGAGGTTTGGATTTATTTCTGATTTTCATCTGTTTATTTTCATTAAACGTAAATTATTTCCCGAGAAATTTGTCAGAAATTCAAAGGTTTCAGCATATTGGCCAATATTTACCCGAAAGAAAAAAAGAAGCCGTTCAAAGTGAACGGCCTCCTTTTACCAAATTTTCAGTTGTTGTCATTCGTAACGCTCTAGGTTTTTGTTTTGATTTTATTAAAAATCTTAATCTTAATTAGATTGATTTAACGAATCTTTTAAGGAATCGCTTTCTTCAGTTGTATCTTCACCAGGGACAGAGCCTTCCTCATCAGTGCCACTCTCTAAATCAGTGCTCTCGTCAGTTTCGTCAACAGCAGGCGTTTCTTCTTTGTCAGCTTCAGACCCTTCGACTGCAGGTGTTTCTTTGTCAGTTTCTGATCCTTCGACTGCAGGTGTTTCTTTGTCAGCTTCTGATCCTTCGACTGCAGGTGTTTCTTCTTTATCAGCTTCAGTTGCAGATTGAATCGCAGAAGCTTGTTTATCAACAAAATCAAGTGGGTTTAACGCAATGTTATCTTTTCTGATTTCGAAGTGGACATGTACGCCAGCCTCTTCATTGATTTGGCTTTTTCCGGCTGTAGCAATTGCTTGTCCTTGTTTCACTTTGTCACCGACTGCAACCTTAATGTCTTTAACAGATTGATAACGAGTAACAACGCCATCTTCATGCTCTACTTCAACTAAATTTCCAAGTAACGCATCGTCTTGAACTTTCGTTACATTTCCACTTAAGGAAGCTTTTACATCGAAAGACTTTCCATCTTCCATTGCAATGTCTATACCTTTATTTTGCTCATATCTATTGTTGTAGAAAACCAATGCTTCTTCTTGTGCCTTTTCATCCGCATTCACATCATAAAACTGTTTCTTGATAACCGATTTGTCTGCATCGGCCACAGGCATCTTGATTGTCTCAAGATTGCTATTAACCTCTACAGAAGGCTCACCATAGTTTTTTCCTGTTTCAGCCGATTCCTCTTTGCCATCTTTAGCTGAATCATTAAAACTATTTTGTAATAAGAAGGCCGCGGCTAAGATTATGGCTGCACTTGCGATATAGATTGCTGATAATGCCCAACGCTGTTTTAGTATACGTCGGATTGTGGAAGTTGGTTTCTTTTCTTCCTCTCTCATATTAATCACCTCAGCAATCATTCTGAACATTTTGTTAAAATTATATACATTCAGGAAAAAATTTTTTTTAGATTTATTTTGTGGAAATGAAACCGATTTTATTCGTAGAATGGTAAAATGTTTGGTATCTTACTGTTGAAGGATGTTTAAATCATGAAAAAAGCTTTTAAACTTGTGTTAACGTTATTGCCTTTTCTATATATGATTGCCATTTGGATAATGTCGAGCAACCCCGATGATATGATTCTTGATCTTCCCTCATCGTCATTTGACCGATTTATCAAAGAGGCACTTCATTTGGTCGAATTTGCCCTTTTGTATATATTATTTGTTTCGGCACTTGCTGCACACAAAAAACTGAGACCTGGTTTAAGCCTGTTGGCTGCCCTTGTAGCTTGCCTTTATGGAGTGATCGATGAATACCATCAATCTTTCGTCCCGTACCGCTCCTCCAGCATAATAGATGTCATTAAAGATATCATTGGGGTAGCTGCAGTTTATTTTCATGTCCAATATCATTATTTCAAGCGTAAACGGGGCTTTTTGACCTTTATTGAAAAATTAAACGAAAAGAAATGAGAGATGGGAATCCCCATCTCTCATTTTTTTGCCGTCATCGTATTCAGCCACTTACTTGAAGACTGAACTTTGACGCCTTTATAATAATATTTCACGATGTCTTCATAGGTTTTCCCTTCCCTGGCCATGCCATTAGCACCGTATTGGCTCATTCCAACTCCGTGTCCAGATCCTTTTGTCGTGATCACAATCCGGTTGCCTTGACGCTCCCAGTCAAAATCGGAAGATGTCAGCCCGAGCTTCTCACGAATCTGTTTGCCTGTCATTTTCTTTCCTCCGATATCCACTACACCTACGCGATTACCTGATGTTCTTTCAATGACAGTTCCTATGGATGTTCCCGAAGAAAGACTTACACCCAATTTTCTCTCAAAATCTGCAGTAGCGACTACTACTTTATTATAAAACTTTGGTGATTCTTCTTTATCCCATGGACTGGATACACTTTTTAAATAGGGGAATTCAGCTTGCCAATAGTCCTCTGAATTCTCCGTATAGCCATTGCTTGTCGAAAAAAAAGTGGCAGTAATCGGTTTTCCTTCATAGGTTAAGATTTGACCCGCCGTTTCTTTTATGGCCTTGTTAATTTTTTGCATTTTCCATTTATAATCAGAGCCCCACTGTTTTTTCAGCTCATCATTATTCTTATAAACTTGGTGCATGACCGTATCGCTTACATCGGCACCATCGGGCAAGCCTAATCGACTTTCGCTTATGAGCTGATTGACAATATAGGTTCTCGCCGTCAACGCTTGTGCTTTCAGCGCTTCTTCTTCAAAATCTGCTGGCATTTCAGCTGCAACCACACCACTCAAGTACGATTCAATTGGCAGTTTTTCAATCCTTTTTGCTGATGTGCGGTAAACGGCAACTTCTACGGAACTCATTTCATTTGCCGCTACCTCTTTGCCCTCACTCTTCCCTTTTCTTTCCAACTGCTCGGTTAACTGCCCACTTGTCTTATCATTTGAAAATGGAAGCACAAGCACTGCCGGAATCATGATAATTACGAATGCTACTGCTATGAATAGTACGACCATCGGTTTGATTGCTTTCAAATTCCTGAGCCTCCCTACACTTGTTCTCTGCCGTATTATCGTATCCAGCAGGTATCTTTACATAACAAATGTATGTCGAAGGACAAGCATTTATGAATAGAAAAACGGCAACTATTTAACTGTCGGCCAAGAATCCGGAACATGATAAAAAAAACCATTCACGGTTCGGAGACTCGAACGTGAATGGTTTTATAAGCTACTTATGCGTTTAAATCTGCAATTTTTTTTGTTTCAGCAGGCACATCTTCGTTAATACGTTCCACATCAGCACCTAGAGATGCCAATTTACCATGGAAATTCACGTATCCTCTGTCAAGATGCTTTAATTCTGTAACACGTGTAATGCCATCTGCAACCAATCCAGTCAGGATGAGCGCTGCAGCGGCACGTAAATCTGTTGCAGCTACTTCAGCACCTTGAATGTTAGTTGGACCATTAACGATAACGGAACGGCCTTCTATTTTAATATTGGCATTCATGCGACGGAATTCTTCAACATGCATGAAACGGTTTTCGAAAACGGTCTCCGTAATCATACTTGTTCCTTCAGCACGCAGTAATAATGCCATCATTTGCGATTGCATATCAGTCGGGAAACCAGGATGCGGCATTGTTTTGATGTCAATGGCCTTCAAGGTTTTTGGACCGATAACGCGTAATCCATCTTCTTCTTCAAGAATTTTAACGCCCATTTCCTCCATTTTAGCAATAAGGGAAGTAAGGTGTTCAGGTACAGCTCCTTGAACAAGAACATTGCCGCCAGTAAGAGCGGCCGCTGTCATGAATGTACCAGCTTCGATACGGTCAGGTATAATCGTATGTTCAGTGCCATATAATTTATCGACACCTTCGATTCTCATCGTACCAGTACCGGCACCTCTGACTTTGGCACCCATTTTATTAAGGAGATTCGCAAGATCTACAATTTCAGGCTCTTTGGCCACATTTTCAAGAATCGTAATACCTTCAGCAAGCGTAGCAGCCATCATGATGTTTTCGGTGGCACCAACACTTGGGAAGTCAAGATACACTCTTGCACCCTTAAGTCTGCCTTCTACCTCGGCATCAATGAAACCATTGCCGACCTTCACTTTTGCTCCCATCGCTTCAAAGCCCTTTAAATGCTGGTCGATAGGACGTGATCCGATGGCACAGCCACCAGGAAGAGCAACGCGGGCCCGGCCATTCCTTGCCAGTAATGAGCCCATCACTAAAACGGAAGCTCTCATTTTACGTACATATTCAAATGGTGCTTCTTCTAATAACTCTCTTGATGCATCTACAGTTACTTGATTGTCATGAAAGGCAACATCTGCATTTAAGTTGCGCAATACTTCATTGATTGTATATACATCGGAGAGCGTAGGAACATCTTTAATGATACTTTTCCCATCACTTGCTAATAATGTTGCAGCGATAACTGGCAAAACGGCGTTTTTAGCACCTTCTACTTTAACTGTCCCGCTAAGCCTTTTTCCGCCGCGGACGATGATTTTTTCCAAAAGTATTCCCCTCCGCGTCCATTTTCTCTATATTAATATTCAAACGTTATGATTGGTGTGCCAACTACAAAGTTCGTTCGGTCACCCAATCCTTCTGTCCGTAGCCCAAACTGCAAATTTAATTTTTCTTTTGTCAAAGGTTGTTTAAACAAAGTTGAATGTGCAGATATTGATGTAAAGTTTGTTTCGTGCACACTCTCAATTTCCCTTGCTTGGAACATATCTAACAGGTCTTCAGTTTTAGAGTTTAAAACCGAATCCATATTATCATTGATAGACCCTTTAATACAAGAAAAAATTGTAGGAGTTCCTATAAATAGGTCATTCACCCTGTTTTGGAACGTAGCGGTAAAAAAGGCATTATTGGCTTTCTTCCACTTTTTCCCCTTCACTTCGTAAATAACATAGGTAACTTTATCAAATTTCTCTTCCGTTGTCATTACTTTGATAGACTCGGTCAGACCTGAATCGACATTGTAAGTTAATGCCTCAGCCTTCCAGCCGGAAGCATCATCTTTCCGATGCCATTGAAATTGAGGGTATTTTCGTTTTAAAGCTGTAACTTCGCTTTCAAACTCTTGTTTAGTTGTAATCTCTTTATTTATTTCTCTAGTGAGTACAGACCAATCCCCTATGTCTAAATCTTTATCTTCCTGTAACAGTCCCACCATTTTAACTATATCTGGTTTACTTTCTGCCACAATCGTACTATTCCCAATTAAAATCACCGTCAAACCGAGAAATACTATGTATGTTAACATTTTTTTATTTAAAAAATACATGTTAAATCCCTCCCCTTTTACACATTCTTTCCATAAGGAGAGAGATCATACTTCGAGTTTTCCGACAATTGGTGACACCTTCCCCTTAAACTTGCAGGAAGCAATAGCGAATACAAGAGTAGAATCATATTTTGCTATAAGAATATTCTTACAGCTTATCAGTCATTACTAAACATATACGGAAGTTGGTTTGCAAATCCCAGGTAGTCGAGGAAGAAATTACTTACAACTGAACCGATGGCAACCGTTAATAAAATATATAATACCCTGGCCTTGATGACCGAATTGGATCTTAACATTTTATCAAAATGTAATGCCTGTAAAGCCCACCAGGTAACTGCGATGAAAAACAAGTGTGCAATTATTCCTGTCAAAGCCTGCTGTCCCATTGCTGAAAACATGTACATACCTCCTAAAAGACACCCGAGTTCTATTCTAACACAAAACCCCTTCATATTTGGAATTAAAAAGGAAGAATTGCAAAATATCTTTTTAAAACTGTAAATAGAGGCTTGATCCAATGGAACAAGCCTCTGATACAGGCATTATATCATTTACTCGAAATAAAGTCTGTAAAATCACCAAATTGATCATGAATAAAATCAAAGGCAATATTTGGCGCCACCCCGAAAAGTATGGTGCCTATTACGCATATGATCAATACGATGTGAAGACCCGGACGAATTTTAATGACCTTCTCTGAATGAATCGGTCGGAAAAAGACCTGCACCAATAATCCGAAATAATACACATAGGACACAATGGTACCTGCAATCATGATTCCCGCAAGGACGAAATGTCCAGGCTCCGTTATGAATGTCCCAAGAAAAATATTGAGTTTGCCAATGAAACCTGTCGTCCCGGGAATTCCAGCAAGCGACAGGATGAATACGGTGAATGCCATGGCAAGATACGGGGATTTCCTCCCCATTCCTGCAAGAATGCTGATATCTTCGGACCCACTTTGACTGGAGAGCAGCTGAATGACTGCAAATACACCGATATTCATTAATACATAAGCCATTAGGTAAAACCAGACAGTATCAAGCAGGAAATATCCCCCGCCCAATGTTGCCACCGCCACAAGCAGGTAACCCGCATGAGCGATGCTTGAATAGGCAAACATTCGTTTTAAATTTTGCTGCCTTAACGCAACCACATTTCCAATGATGATCGTCAGCCCCGCCAATGAAGCTATATAAATATTATTTTTATCCAAAAAATCTAGCGCCCCGAACGTATCACCGGAAGCCGTTAGGAACAACGAAAGAAAAAGGCGCAGGATGATGACGAAACCCGCCATTTTCGAAATTACACTCAAGAAGGCTGCGACCGGTGTCGGTGCCCCTTCATAGACATCCGGCGCCCACATATGAAACGGTGCGGCAGCTATCTTGAAGGATACACCGACAAATACCATGAAGAAAGCGAGCCCCATGATATATTGCAGCTGCCCGTCCGTCATCGCAGCCATCGTCCTGCTCATTTCGCCTAGATTGACGGAACCGGTCACTCCATATAAATAGCTCATCCCGAATAAGGTGATTGCTGTGGAAATGCCTCCGTTTATCACATACTTCATGGACGCTTCGTTGGACTTCCGATCATGCTTGCGCATTCCGACTAATATATAAGATGAAAGTGAAAGAAGTTCCAGTCCAACGAACAGCGTGATCAAATCACCGCTTGAGGACATGACCATCGCTCCAAGCAAAGCGGTCAGGAACAGATAATAAAATTCCCCCCGGTGCTCACGCAGCCCCTCTCGCGGTTCATATCCTTCAGCCAGAAGGATGATCAGGGCCGCTCCGAATAATAGTAGCAGCTTAAAAGCTTTTGCAAATGAATCTAAACGAAACGTATCGGATAAGATACTGACTGTCTCAAAGGACAGCAGGCTAATCAGTGACAAACATGCCAAAATGATTCCGGTTAGCGCGAGCCATGCCAGTTTTCTCCGATTAAAGTGCTTCGGCCAGAATAAATCCAGTATCGAAAGAATCATGGTCGTTCCAAGAATGATGAATTCCGGCATCATCGCTCCCCAATCATAAGAAAGCATCGTGTTCCAATCCATCCTTCATCGCCCCCCTAGAGCAAGCATCATGGCTTCAATCGTTCCTTGAAGAGGCCCGCCTAACAAATTTGGGTATACCCCAACAGATATTATCAAACCGAGAAGAACCAGCGCCGGCAAAAATTCCCAGCCCCTTAGGTCCCATTTCTCTTTTTCTATCAAGCTATCATTTTTCCCGAAAGTCATAAGCATGACCGCCCTCAGTACATAAACAGCGGTTAATACCAGCCCGATCACCCCTATTGCCGCAAGCAACGGCTGACTCTTGAATAAGCCAAGAAATACCATGAATTCACTGATGAAACCGGACATGCCAGGCAAACCGAGTGAAGCCATCCCAGAAGCTAACATAAACCCTGAAAAAATCGGCATCGACTTGGCCAGCCCTCCAAGCCTAGGAAGCATCGTGGTTCCTGTACGCTCATACAACGCTCCAACCAAGAAAAACAACAAAGCAGCAATTAGCCCGTGTGAGATGACTTGAAAAATAGCTCCCTGAATGCCCGCTTCATTCAAGGCTCCCAGCCCCATCATGACGATACCCATATGCGAGATTGATGAGTAGGCTAAAACGAGCTTGAAATCCGTTTGTACCAATGCCAGAAAAGCACCATATAAAAAACTGAGGACCCCAAATAGGACTATGGTAAAGGCCAAGCTTTTATATTGTTCAGGAAATATCCCCATTCCAAACCGGATGATTCCGTACGCCCCAATTTTCAATAAGACACCGGCATGTATCATGACTATGGATGGAGGTGCTTCTGCATGGACCCGCACCATCCAGCTATGAAAGGGAAAGACCGGCAGCTTTATCGCAAATGCCACGAGAAATGCAAGACATAAACCATATTTCATCGAACCGGATATGGGTGCAAAAAGCGAAACGCCGCCCATTGTCATCATCTGTGTCAATGCTGTAATGTTGGTCGTACCTGTCCTGGCAAACAAAATCAAAATGGCCACCAATAAAACAGCCGAACCAATGCCATTATAGATCAGAAAACTATAAGAAGCTTTCTCCCTCTCCAGAAAGCCCCATCTGCCAATCAAAAAGAAAGCAGGAATCAAAGTCATTTCGAAAAAGATGAAAAAAAGGATCAAATTTTCTGCCGTGAAGACACCGAGCATTCCAATCTCCAGGATCAAAAATAATAAATAATACCCTTTCCATTCTTTTTTTATATAAATGGATGCGATTGCGGCCAGTGATGAAATGATTGTTGTCAGTAATATGAAGATGAGACTTAAGCCATCCAGCCCCAACTCAAAATCAACCGTGAAGAGCTTGGGATCATACATCTCCAAATTTCCAAACCTGATCCAATTCAACTTAATGTCAAATATGGATAGGGCCACACCCGAATAATATTGGCTGCAAAGAAAGAATGATAGGAAAAGGGGAGGCAGTGTTCCGAAAAAACCAAATTGTTTAATCGTCCTTTCCTCTTTTTTCGGCATGAGGGCAACCATCACGATGCCCAGCAGCGGTGAAAACACTAAAAGCGAGAGCAAATAGACATTCATCTTAGATACCCCCCAGTTACTGCAAAAATCACCAACAGTACCGCAAGTCCCAGAAAGGCTATCATGCCATATTGCTGTACCTGTCCCGTTTGCAGTTTAGACCCTATTTTCCCCAATCCTTCTATTGAACTTGTTACAGTGGAAACAAGGCCACCGATAATGAATTTTTCAATATAAGATAGGAATATACTAAAGCCTTTGATTGCATAGCCTGCAGTAAAATGATAAATCTCATCAATGTAATACTTATTTTCCAAAATCCTATATACCTCGGAGTTTTCTTTGACAAGCCATTCCCGAGATAACTTCTTTTTAACGTATATCATATAAGCAAGGTAAATCCCGGCCAGCGACACAAGCACGGCCATCAACATTATCCAAACGGGCCCCTCACTATGGCTGGCGCCTAAAAGAGCTTCATTTCCCTCCACAAGCCATTCCCCAAGAAAAGCTCCAAACCACGGTGTTTGGATATACCCACCGATTACAGCAAGCAAAGCCAATGCGAGCATGGGAATTAACATGATGAAAGGTGATTCCTTGACCTGTTCTGCCTGACTGCGCGAATCACCTGCAAACATCATGAAAAACAGCCGGAACATATAAAACGCAGTTAAAAAGGAGGTAACCACCGCTAGACCAAACAATATATAACTACCATTCTCCCAAGCTGCCATTAGAATTTCATCTTTACTGAAAAAGCCCGAGAGCAACGGAAACCCCGATATCGCCAACGTGCCAGTCAAGAACAGCGGACCGGTCCAATTCAACTTGCGCCATAGGCCGCCCATTTTTTCCATATCCTGTGTATGTATAGCATGAATAACACTGCCTGCTGCCAAAAACAGCAAAGCTTTAAAAAAGGCATGGGTCATTAAATGAAACACCCCGGCCACATATCCCGAAGTACCCAAAGCAAGCATCATAAAACCAAGCTGAGAGATGGTCGAATAGGCCAATACACGCTTAACATCCTTTTGCACTATGGCAATGCTTGCGGCAAGTATGGCTGTAATCCCACCTGTTATGGCCACTACCTGCATCGCAGCAGAACTAGCCATGAATAACGGAAACATGGCCGCCACCAGGTATACCCCTGCAGCAACCATGGTTGCTGCGTGTATCAATGCGGAAACCGGAGTCGGGCCTTCCATTGCGTCCGGAAGCCATGTATGAAGTGGAAATTGTCCAGACTTCCCAACCGCACCGATAAAAATCAAAATAGCAATTAATGTCAGTTTTTCACTTGATAACATGCCCGACTGAACGGCTTGAAAGATCTCTCCATATTCAAAGCTGCCTGTTTCCCAGAATAGAAGAATGATGCCGATTAATAGCCCTACATCCCCAATCCTGGTCATGATGAATGCCTTCTTCGCCGCAGCCTTAGCTTCCAGTTTATAAAAGTAAAAACCAATGAGCAGGAAAGACCCCACCCCGACCAATTCCCAGAAGATATAAAGTTGTAATAAATTGGGGGCCATGACTAGTCCAAGCATGGCAAAGGTGAAGAAGCCCAGATAAGCATAAAAAATGGAGAATCGCACTTCACCCTTCATATACCCCTTCGAATATATCTGGACAAGCAGGCTGACAAGGGAAACGACCACAAGCATCAAGGCATTGAGCTGATTGATTTCGAATCCAGCTGAAAGTTGCGTCCCTCCAAAGGAAAGCCAATCTATCGATATATTATAAGTAGGTTCTTTAAATCGCTCTATCAGGACAAGCAACGATAAAACGAACGAAGCCACTGTACATATTATTCCTATAAAAGCGCCTCGCTCCCGCAACCGCCCGCCTGATAGAAGCAGAACCAGAAACGTGACGAGTGGAAAGATCGGTATGAGCCATGCGTGCTCCATCATCGTATCAAATCCCCTTCTTCAATTATATAAACCTTCAATTCTTCATCATTTCCATTTCATCGACATTGACCGTCTTACGATTGCGATAAAGGGACATTAGTATGGCCAGCCCTACAGCTGCCTCCGCTGCAGCAATCGTAATCGTGAATAAGGAAAAAACTTGACCCGTAATGGATGGCGTTACCCCGAATTTACTGAAGGCCACTAAATTGATATTTGCAGCGTTCAGCATCAGCTCGATTGAAATCAAAACAATGACCGCATTTCTTTTCGTCAAGGCACCATACAGCCCTATACAAAATAAAACGAGAGCCAATACAAGATAAGCCGACAAAGGAACTCCCGTCATGATCGATCTCCCTCCTCATCATCTTTTTTAGCCAATACGATGGCACCGACTAAAGCAACAAGCAGGAGTACCGACATCACTTCAAATGGAATTACATATTTTGAAAAAAGTTCGATTCCTATTTGCTTTGTATTTTCCTCATGCAACGCCGTTGGCTGTACAGGTATATCCAGATTATAAATCCCCAGATACACCGCTACGGCAAATCCGGCAATCGCTGCCAGCAAGGAGAAATTCCCCCAGCCCCCTTTAGCCGGTGCATCATTTTCCTGGTGTTTTGTCAGCATAATCCCGAATAGCATCACGATCGTAATTGCCCCTGAATAAATAAGGATTTGGACAATGGCGACAAACTCTGCCGAGAGCAACATATAAATGCCTGCAATGCCCAAGAAAGTAAAAACAAGTGCGATAACCATGTGCACCACTTTTGTTAAGGTAATCAGCAACAACCCGCCTACTATCGCGACTAGTGCCAAACCAATAAAGGCAATTAATTCACCCGACAAACTCATACTTTATTCACCTTCCGGATATTTTCATCATTTTCATCCAGCCACTCCAGGTTTTTAAATAGATGATCACGGCTATACTCGGCAAGCTCGAATTGATTCGTCATCACGATCGCTTCTGTAGGGCAGACCTCCGTACATAAATCACATAAAATGCAAATCTCGAAATTGATGTCATACGTCTCGATGATTTTCCCTTTTTTCGACGGGTCCGGATGTTTCTTACCAGTTAATTGAATACAATCCGTTGGACAAATCGTCACGCATTGATTGCATACGATACACTTTTCAGGATAGAATTTTTGGATTCCGCGAAATCGGTCAGGGAGCGGAAGCGGCTCATTCGGGTAGTCATAGGTCACTTTTTTCCTCGTCAAGTTCTTTAATGTATAGGTTAAACCTTTTGCTAAACCAAGCATATAAATCCCTCGCTTTCCGACCAGCTTAAGTTTCTAAAAAAGGTTAAGCAATTCTTTTATTAGTGCCGTCAAAAATATATTTGCCAATGCAACCGGAAGCAGCACTTTCCATCCGAATTCCATCAATTGATCAGCCCTTATCCGAGGAAAGGTTACACGGATCCAGACCAAGATATAGAATACGGCACTGAACTTCAGACCGAACCAGATGGCCGCCGGAATAAAATCCAAAAACGGAATAGAATTCCATCCCCCTAAAAATAATACAGTGGTTAGCGTTGCCATTGCAAACATATACACATATTCGGATAACATAAAGAAGGCCCAGCGAAATCCAGAGTATTCAACATGATAGCCTGCTACAAGTTCGGATTCCGCTTCCGGAAGGTCAAAAGGAACCCTGTTCAACTCGGCAACCGATGCAATGAAAAACACGATGAACGCAACCGGCTGAAGAAAAATGAACCAAACCTTTTCCTGGGCTGCGACTATATCATTCAAGTTTAAACTGCCTGTTATGAGGACGATGCCCACTAGCGACATCACCAAAGGGATCTCATAAGATATCATTTGCGCGGCTGCCCTCATTCCGCCAATCAAAGAATACTTATTATTGGATGCCCAACCTGCAGTGACGATGCCGATGGTCGATATGCCGGAAATCGCCATATAATAAAGCAGTCCGACACCTATATCAGCAAATTGGAAGGCATCGGTGAACGGCAAGGTGGCAAGGACCATGAAAGCGGGAGCAAAAGCAATTACCGGAGCTAAAATATATAACGGCTTATCAGCTTTCTTGGGTATCGTATCTTCCTTGATCAGAAGTTTCAAAACATCAGCAACGGTCTGTAAAAGACCCCATTTCCCTCCAATTTGGTTTGGGCCGACACGCATCTGCATGAATCCCATGATTTTACGCTCTGAAAGGATTCCATAGGTTACAAACCCTAATACGACAAACAGGAGCAGGACTGCCAAACCGAAAAAAATGCCAAAATTCAGCAGGCTTGGAGCGGAGTGGAGAAGATCCTTGATCATTTATCCATCCACCTCCCCTAACACGATATCGATTGCACCTAAAATCGTTATCAAGTTCGCCATATTTTCCCCCTCCAATAATTTCGGAAGAATTTGCAGATTATAAAACGAAGGTCTGCGGAATTTCAAGCGGTATGGCTCCTTTTTCCCTTCACTCGCGATATAACAGCCTATTTCCCCTCTTGGTGATTCAATTCGGACAAATGCCTCACCCTTAGGAACCTTTATTATTTTAGGGACCTTAGCAAGGACCGGCCCTTCTGGAAATTGCTCAACCGCCTGCTCGATGATTTTCAGTGACTCTTCGATTTCTTCCATTCTACAATGATAGCGTGAAAAGGCATCACCCTCTTCCCTTGTAGGAACATCGAATGTGAACCTGTCATAAATGGAATATGGTTCATTTTTTCGTAAATCCCACTTCACACCTGTACACCTTAAGTTGGCACCGCTAAGCGAATACTGCAAGGCTTCTTCCTTCGAATAGATGCCCACCCCTTTAACCCGATTAACAAAGATTTCATTCCCTGTCACAAGCTCATGGTAACCGGCAAGCTGCTCCCTCATATAAGGGACAAACTCGGCAACCTTCGCAATCCAGTCTTCAGGAGCATCCCATTTCACACCTCCGACACGCATATAATTGAATGTTAGGCGGGCCCCTGACAATTCAGTTAATAAATTAACGATCATTTCACGTTCTCGGAATGCGTAAAGGAAAGGACTCGTCGCACCTATATCCAGCAAGTATGTACCCCACCAGACGAGGTGGCTTGCAACTCTGCCCAATTCCATTGCGATGACCCGCAAATATTCTGCCCTTTCAGGGATCTCCACCCCCATCATTGTCTCAACAGCATGGCAAAGTACATAATTATTTGTCATTGCCGCCAGATAATCGAGCCGGTCAGTATATGGGATTATTTGAGTATATTGCAGATTTTCCGCTAGTTTTTCCGTACCGCGATGCAGATACCCGATGACAGGTGTAGCCTCTTTGATAATCTCACCGTCAATCTTGATGACAAGCCGAAAAACACCATGTGTACTCGGATGCTGCGGCCCGACATTGAGAAGCATTTCTTCCGTCCTTAACATAGGGCTTATACCTCCACATCATATGGCTCATAATCTTTTCTAAGGGGATACCCTTTCCAATCTTCCCCAAGTAAAATCCGCTTTAAATCAGGGTGTTCATAAAAGTTAATGCCCAATAAATCATACGCCTCACATTCTGGCCAATTTGCACCTGACCATAATGGGACCAATGATGGGATAACGGGAGTATCCCTATCAAGCTTCACCTTCAAGGCAACTGATTGGTTCATTTTGAATGAGTGTAAATGTACATAGATTTCCATATGGGATTCAAAATCCGTACCATGAAGTTCCGATAAATACGAAAAGTCAAGCTGTTCATCATACCGCAGAAATTTGGCTATTGAGAAATATGTATCCGGATTAGCCACTAAAGTGGGTACATCTTTTGATAGTCTATTAATATAGCTCTCTAATAATGCCCCTTGTCCTACATGGCTTTCAATAGCAGAAACAATTTGATCGAGTTTCGACTGATTTGGGGAAATTTCGCTAGGGGTGTCAGCTTCCTCGCTTTCCTGTACAGCTGTCCTGTTCTTCGCAGCAGTAGCCGCTTTCGCTTTGGCAGCGGCTGCTGCCTTCGCCTTGGCCGCTGCCGCCGCCTTTTGCTTCGCTGCATCGATTTCGCCTTCCGGCTTTTCTCCCGCTTCTTCTTTCGCCTGTTTCCGGGCCAATGCCGCTGCCTTCGCCTTGGCCGCTGCCGCCGCCTTTTGCTTCGCTATATCCATTTCGACTTCCGGCTTTTCTGCCGCTTCTTTCGCCTGTTTCCGGGCCAATGCCGCTGCCTTCGCCTTGGCCGCTGCCGCCGCCTTTTGCTTCGCTATATCCACTT